>JAPSLD010000149.1 GCA_031181105.1 Isoptericola sp.
GGGTCGCGCGCCGGCGCGCCAGGAGTGCGACCGCCACCAGACCGCCGAGCAGGAACGGCAGGACCGCGGCGCCGGCGAGCGCGTCCCACCCGTACCACGCAGCGACCCCGCCGGTGAGGACGGCCAGCTTGACGTCACCGAGCCCGAGCCCCGCACGGTTCACGAGGTGCAGGGCGAGGTAGGCGGCGCCGAGCGCACCGCCACCCGCCACCGCGCGCACGAGCGCGCCCGGGGCCTCGCCCACGACCGCGGCGACGGCCAGCAGCAGGCCGACGAGCGCGGCCGTCGGGAAGAGGATCGCGTTCGGCAGGCGGTGCGTGCGCGCATCGACGACAGCGAGAGCGGCGCCCCCCACGGCGGCGACCGCGAGGGCCGCCGTCGACGACCCGTCCCCGCCCGTCCACAGCGCCCAGACCGCCGCCGGCACCGCCGCGACGACGACCTCGCGTCGGAACGGTGCGACCTCGTGCGCCGCGCGGGCCCCGAGCCGGGCGAGCCAGGGTCGCGGGAGCGACGACGCCGGTGGGTGCGGATCGTGTGTGGGCACGCGCCGGATGCTAGAGCCTCGACGGGGCGTGGGACCATGTTCTCCACAGGGTCGTCCCCAGGCCGTGCCGCCAGGTCCCGAGCAGTGAGACGGTCTGTTCATCTCCCGAGACGAATGTGAGAGCCTGGGGCCCGAGCCTGCATGCTCGGCGGGTTGGAGGTTAGGTAGACCTCACCCGTACTCGTAGAATCGAACGCCACGCAAGCCCCGATCCGGAAGGCGTACCTCGCAGTGAGCAGCACCCGACCCCTGCGCGTCGCGATCGTCGGCGCAGGACCCGCGGGCATCTACGCCGCGGACATCCTGTCCAAGACCGACCTCGACGTCAGCATCGACCTCTTCGAGCGTCTGCCCGCCCCCTTCGGCCTCGTGCGGTACGGCGTCGCGCCGGACCACCCGCGGATCAAGCAGATCATCCTCGCGCTGCACAAGGTGCTGAGCCGCGGCGACGTGCGCCTGCTCGCCAACGTGGACTACGGCGTCGACCTCAAGCTCGAGGACCTGCGCCAGTTCTACGACGCCGTCATCTTCTCGACCGGCGCGATCAAGGACGCCGAGCTGCCGATCCCGGGCATCGACCTGGAGGGTTCGTACGGCGCGGCGGACTTCGTCTCCTGGTACGACGGGCACCCCGACGTCCCGCGTACCTGGCCGCTCGAGGCCACGGAAGTCGCGGTGCTGGGCGCGGGCAACGTCGCGCTCGACGTCGCGCGCATCCTCGCCAAGCACGCGGACGACCTCCTGCCGACCGAGATCCCGGCGAACGTCTACGACATCCTCAAGGCCTCGCCCGTCACGGACGTGCACGTGTTCGCACGTCGCGGCCCGGCCCAGGTCAAGTTCTCGCCGCTCGAGCTGCGCGAGCTCGGCCACGTGCCGGACGTCGACATCGTGGTCTACCCCGAGGACTTCGACTTCGACGAGGGCTCGATGGCCGCCATCGAGTCGTCGAACCAGACCAAGCAGGTCGTCAAGACGCTCACCGACTGGACGCTGGTCGACCCCTCGTCCCAGAAGGCCTCGCGCCGGATCCACCTGCACTTCCTGCACAAGCCGGTCGCGATCCTCGGCACGGACGGCAAGGTGACCGGCCTGCGCACCGAGCGCACCGCCCTGCAGGGCGACGGCACGGTCCAGGGCACCGGCGAGCTCCACGAGTGGCCGGTCCAGGCGGTCTACCGCGCGGTCGGGTACTTCGGCTCGCCGCTGCCGGAGATCCCGTTCGACGACCTCAAGGGCGTCATCTCGAACCGGGAGGGCCGCGTCGTCGACCTCGACGGCGAGCACCTGCCCGGCGTCTACACCACCGGCTGGATCAAGCGCGGCCCGGTCGGCCTCATCGGCCACACCAAGTCGGACGCCTCCGAGACGGTCCGGCACCTCGTCGAGGACGTCACGGGCGTCGGTGACGCCGGCGACGTCTCCACCGGCGACCTCACGGGCGGCCGCACGGCCCCGCAGGGCGACCCCCGGGCCGTGCTGGACTTCCTGGCCGACCGCGGCGTCGACGTCATCGAGTGGGACGAGTTCGAGGTCCTCGACGCGCACGAGCGGACGCTCGGCGAGCCGCACGGCCGCGAGCGGGTCAAGGTCGTGCCGCGCGAGGAGATGATCGCGATCGCCAAGGGTCGCGCCTGACGCGTCCGCGCCCGGCGCCGCCCGACGCACGAGGCCCGACGACGGTGGGAACCGTCGTCGGGCCTCGCGCGTTCCCACCGTGGAACCCTGCCGGGGCGGCAGGTCGACGGGCACACGGAAGGGAGACACCGGGGAGCATGGGTCATCGGCACTTCAACGGGCTCAAGACGGCGGCGCTGTTCGGCGTCCTGTGGGCCGTCCTCCTGGGTCTGTGGGCGCTGTTCTTCCGCGGCAGCCAGGGCATGCTCCTGCTGTTCACGGGCGTCGGCCTCGTCATGACGTTCATCAGCTACTGGAACTCCGACAAGATCGCGGTCCGGGCGATGCACGCCTACCCGGTGACCGAGCTCGAGGCCCCGGAGATGCACCGCATCGTGCGGGAGCTGTCCACGGCAGCGCGCCAGCCGATGCCGCGGCTCTACATCTCGCCCACCCAGGCGCCCAACGCGTTCGCCACCGGGCGCAACCCCAAGAACGCCGCCGTCTGCTGCACCGAGGGCATCCTGCGCATCCTCGACGAGCGGGAGCTGCGCGGGGTGCTCGGGCACGAGCTCATGCACGTCTACAACCGCGACATCCTCACGTCGTCCGTCGCCGCGGCGATCGCCGGCGTCATCACGTCGTTCGCCCAGTTCCTGCTGATCTTCGGCGGCGGCGACCGCCGCGAGGGCGGAAACCCGCTCGCGGCGCTCGCGCTCGCGATCCTCGCGCCGTTCGCCGCGATGCTCATCCAGATGGCCATCTCGCGGACCCGTGAGTACGACGCGGACGAGGACGGCGCCCGGCTGACGGGCGACCCGCTCGCGCTCGCGTCGGCGCTGCGCAAGCTCGAGGCGGGCACGGCCGCGGCGCCGCTGCCCCAGACGCGCGAGCTCGAGAACGTCTCGCACCTCATGCTCGCCAACCCCTTCCGCGGCGGCGGCATGGCCAAGCTCTTCGCCACGCACCCGCCCATGTCCGACCGCATCCGGCGGCTCGAGGCCATGGCCGGCGGCACGGGCTTCGGCCCGGGCGGCATCACCCGCTACTGAGTCCCGCGCCGGCCCCGCTCCGCTAGGGTGGCGGCCGATGGCTCCTGAGACGCCCGACCGGCACGCCGTCGGCACGCCGCCCACCGCCGTCGACCGCGGGAACGATCGCGTCGAGCGCTGGGAGGCCAGGACGGAGTGGCCGCTCGTCGGCGTGGCGGTCGTGTTCCTCGTGGCGTACGCGGTCCCCGTCGCGTACCCGGACGCCCCGACCGACGTCCGGACGCTGTGCGGCCGGCTCGTCGGCCTGACCTGGGCGGTGTTCGCCGCCGACTACGTCGGCCGGCTCGTCGTCGCGCAGGACCGGTGGCGGTTCGTGCGGCGCAACCTCCTGGACCTCGCGGTCGTGGTGCTGCCGATGCTGCGCCCGCTGCGGCTGCTGATGCTGGTCACCGCGATCCACACGATCAACCGGGCGAGCGCCGGCCGGCTGCGCGGCCAGGTCGTCGTCTACGCGGCCGCGGGCTCGGCGCTGGTCGTCCTCGCCGGCGCGCTGGCGATCACGAAGGTCGAGCGTGACGTGCCCGGCAGCGCGATCGCCAACCTGGGCGACGGGTTCTGGTGGGCGCTCGTCACCATGACGACGGTCGGCTACGGGGACATGTACCCGGTGACCGTGGCCGGGCGGATCATCGCGGTCGGCGTCATGGTCGGCGGCATGGCGCTGCTCGGCGTCGTGACCGCGACGCTCGCGTCCTGGCTCGTGCAGAAGGTCGACGAGACCACCGACGAGCAGCACACGGCGACGCGGGGGCAGGTCGAGGCGCTCGCCGCGGAGGTCCGGGCGCTGCGGGCCGAGCTCGCCGCCCGCGACGGGCGGCTCCCGGAGTAGGGGCCGGTCCGGTCAGTCTGCCGCGCCCGGTCGGGCCGCGAGCAGCGCCTCCTCGAGCGCCGCCGCGACGCCGTCGGCGTCGTGCGGGCCGACGACGGCGTCGGCGCACGCGAGCACGTCCGGGTGCGCGTCGGCGACGGCGAACCCGCGGCCCGCCCAGCGCAGCATCGGCAGGTCGTTGGGCATGTCACCGAAGGCCCAGACGTCCGCGCGGTCGATCCCGAGCCGGGCGCACCACCGCGCCAGCGCGGCGTCCTTGGTGACCCCGGGCGGCAGCAGCTCCGCGAGCCCGGCCGCGCCGGAGAAGGCCAGGTGCGCCCGGTCGCCCGCCGCCGCGCAGACCTGCGCGAAGAACGCCTCCTGCTGCGCGTCCGCCGTCGACCCGCGCGCGACGTCGCCCGGTCGCGTCGACAGCGCCGATCCCGGGCTCACCGCGAGCAGCTTCGCGACCGGGGCGCCGCCGTCGAGCACGTCCTCGACCGGCACGGCGCGGGACGAGTCGGGCAGGCCCGTCTCGTCCTTCGGGAACCAGGGGTCGAAGGCGGGACCGTCGGTGCGCTCGACGGCGAGCGCGACGCCCGGTACGGCCGTCCGCAGGTCGGCGACGAGGCCTCGCACCGCACCGGCGTCGAACCCGCACACGTCGAGCGCGCGTCCGCTCGCCAGGTCCCACACGGCGGCACCGCCCAGGCAGACGACCCGGCCGTGCCGTCCGACGACGTGCGCGAGCACGCCCAGCCAGCGCGGGGGACGCGCCGTGACGAGCACGACCTCGACGCCCGCGTCCTCGACCGCCGCCAGCACGCGCCGGGTGCGCTCGGAGACGGTGCCGTCCGACCGCAGGAGCGTGCCGTCGAGGTCCGTCGCGACGAGCCGGGGGAGGAGCGGGCCTCGCGTCACCGGTAGTTCGTGAACTGCAGCGCCACGTCGAGGTCGGCGCCCTTGAGCAGGGCGATGACGGCCTGCAGGTCGTCGCGCGACTTGCTCGACACGCGCACCTCGTCGCCCGTGATCTGCGTCTTGACGCCCTTCGGGCCCTCGTCGCGGATCAGCTTGGTGATCTTCTTGGCGTTCTCGCCGCTGAGGCCCTCCTTGAGGGTCCCGGCCAGGCGGTACTCCTTGCCGGAGGGCTGCGGCTCGCCGTCGCCCGTGTCGATCGCCTTGAGCGACACACCGCGCTTGATCAGCTTGCTCTGGAAGACGTCGAGCACCGCCTTCACGCGCTCGGCGGAGTTGGCGACCATGAGGATGCTGTCGCCGCTCCAGGAGATCGACGCGCCGACGCCCTTGAAGTCGTAGCGCTGCGAGATCTCCTTGGTCGCCTGGTTGAGGGCGTTGTCGACCTCCTGGCGGTCGACCTTGCTCACGATGTCGAACGACGAGTCGGCCACGGCGTGCTCCTTCGGTGCGTCGGTCAGGTCCTGGGGACCACCGTAGTGGCTTCCACGGTGGCGAGCCGGGCCGCCCGCGCCGCCCGGGTGCCGTCCACGGTCAGGACGGCCAGGGCGACCCACACGAGCCCGAAGCCGACCCAGCGGCTCGGCGGCATGTGCTCGTCGAAGACGAGCAGGCCGAAGAGGAACTGCAGCGCTGGCCCCAGGTACTGCAGCATGCCCACCACGCTGAGCGGCAGCCTCCGCGCCGCCGCGGAGAACAGCAGCAGGGGCAGGCCGGTGATGATCCCCGTGGCGGCCAGCAGCAGCGCGTGGCCGGTCCCGTGGACGCCGAACGTGCTCGTGCCCGTCGCCACGAGCCACGCGAGGTAGGCCAGCGCCACGGGAGCGGCGACGGCCGTCTCGACCGCGAGCCCGGGCAGCGCCCCGACCGTCCGCCCGACGCGGTTCTTGAGCAGCGAGTAGGTGCCGAACGACCCGGCCAGCGCCAGCGCGATCCACGGCAGGCCGCCGACGCCCGTCGAGATCACGGCCACGGCGGCGGCGCCGAACCCGACGGCGACCCACTGGGCCGGCCGGAGCCGCTCGTGCAGCACCACGACGCCCAGCAGCACCGTCAGCAGCGGGTTGATGAAGTAGCCGAGCGCCGCGTCGAGCACGTGCCCGGTGAGCACGCCGTGCACGTAGACGGTCCAGTTGGTCACGATCAGCGCGGACGCGACCGCCAGGACGCCGAGGGTGCGTGGCGAGCGCAGCACGACGAGCAGGGCACCGAAGCTGCGCGTGGCCGCGAGGAGCAGGAGGCAGAAGACCAGCGACCAGACGATCCGGTGCGCGATGATCTCCAGCGACCCGGCCGGGACCAGCAGCGGGAAGAACAGGGGCATGCCGCCCCAGAAGAGGAAGGCGCCGATCCCGAGCGGCAGGCCCCAGCGGTCCGGGGCGGACGGGTTGGTCACGAGCACACAGTACGACCGAGCGCCACGACCGAGCGCCACGACCGAGCGCCACGACCGAGCGCCACGACCGAGCGCCACGACCGAGCGCCAGCGCCCCCGCCCGGGTGACCGGCGCCACGACGTGCGGATTTCGTGCCGGGGCCCCGGGACGTTATTGTTCTGTCCCGCGAGGCCGTGCACGGACTCGCACGGCAGGTTGCCCGAGCGGCCAAAGGGATCTGACTGTAAATCAGACGGCTCAGCCTTCGGGGGTTCGAATCCCTCACCTGCC
>JAPSLD010000150.1 GCA_031181105.1 Isoptericola sp.
CGCGTGCGCGCCTGCGGCCCGACGGCGCCGCGGCGGGTCGCGACGTAGTCGTTCGTCGCGCGGACCTGGGCGTCGACGCGGGCGAGCGTGTCGCGGAGCAGCGCCGCGGCACGGGCGTCGGTCTCGGCCTGCTGCCGTGCCGGGGCGAGCGCGTTGTCGAGCGCGGCCTCCGCGGCGGTGAGCCGGGCCAGCGCGGCGATCGGGTCCCCGCCCTCGCGCGCCAGGCGCGCCTTCGCGACGGCGGCCTCGGCCTCGGCCCGCGCGGCGGACACCGCGGGGTCGTCCGGGGCCAGGCGACCGGCGTCGGAGATGTCCTGCGCGATCGAGGCGATGCCCTTGTCGAGCCGCGGCCCGGCCTCCGCCAGGTCCGTGCCGGCGTTCTCGACGGCGTCGAGGAGGGTGACCGCCTGCCCGAGCGCGTTCTGGGCGGCGCGCGCGTGCGCGACGGCGAGCGGCTTCTTGCGCCGCTGGATCGCCGCGCGCCCCTCGGCCACGGCCGCCCGCGCGTTCTCCACGAGCGCGAACGCCTGGTCGGGGTTGGCAGCGACGGACTCGAGCGCCGACGCCGGGTAGACGGCGCGCAGCCCGGCGAGCGTCTGGCGCGCGACCTCGACGCGGTCGGCGATCTCGCCGGCGCGCTGCTCCGCCTCGTCGAGCACCTGCGGTGCCCGTGCCTGGAGCTTGCGGAGGTTGTCGAACGCGGCGGTCTGCGCGTCGAGCGCGTCCGCCGCGCCGTCGCACAGGCGCAGCAGCTCGACGAGCAGCTGGCGCCGCTGCGGCTCGGTCTCCGGGACCTCGTCGTCGAGCTCCTGGCGGATGCGGAAGGCCCGCGCGACGTCCTGCTTGGCCTGCCCGAGCGCCGTCTCGAACTCGCGCGTGGCCTCGAGCCCGAACTCGGCCTGGGCGAAGCCGAGCTCCTGCTCCGAGGTCTTGACCGCGTCGTCGATGCTCACCAGCGCGCTGCCCGCGCGCCGGTCGAGGTCGGCCGTGGGGAGGGACTCGAGCGGGTCCTGGGCCGGCGCGCCCGGGTCGGAGTGGCGGCCGTGCCCGACGACGGTGCCGCGCTGCTCGGACCGCCTGCGGCTGCGGTACCAGGCGTAGCCGGCGACGCCGGCGACGGCGACGGCGCCGACCCCGAGCAGCGCGCCGGTCGGGACGCCGTCACCGCCGAGGCCGCCGAGCCCGCCCGAGCCGCCCGCGACGTCGGCCGTCGCGTCGGCCGCCGCGACCGCCGCACCGGCCCAGTCGTCCGCGCGCAGCGCGTCGACGGCGGCGTCCTGCACGCGGTCGAGCTCGGCGTCCGTGAGCCCGATGCCGTGGTCGACGCTCAGCCCGTACACCCGGTCCTCCGTGGCGACCGCGAGCAGCAGGTCGTCCCGGCCGAGGTCGGCGTTGTTCGCGGTGGCGTTGGCCCACTCGACGCCGTCGACCCCGTCGAACGACTCCACGTACACGACGAACAGCTGGTACTGCGTCTCCGCGGCGAGGCGGTCGAGCGCCTCCTGCACCTCGTCCGCGCGGCCCTCGACGACGCCGACCTGGTCGGTGACGTCGCCCTCGATGTCGCTCAGCGGGGGGACGGCGTGGGCCGGGGTCGCGCCGACGGTCGCCAGCGCCGTCCAGAGTCCGGCGAGCAGGACGGCAGCGACGGGTGCGGCCGCGCGACGGAGCGCGGCCGGAGGCGCAGGATTCACGCGTGCATCGTGTCGCGGCGCCGGGTCCCGCGCAATCGCTGAGGCCGTTGACGTGGGGTGATGTCTTCCACCCGCCCCCGGGGCGCCGTCGGTCACCCGACGGCGGCGACGGCCCTGGCGACGACGAACACGGCCGACGCGACGCCGATGCCGAGGCACATGACGGTGAGCGCACCCAGCATGACGGCACCCGGCATCACGGGCCGCGCGGCGTCGGCACCCGCCGCGCGCAGGCTCGCGTCCAGCCGGCGGAACCGCACGGTCCCGGCGTGCAGCAGGGCGAGCCCGCCGAGCAGGGCGAGCACGGGCAGCGCGAGCCCGACGACCGGGTCCCCCGAGCCGAGGTAGCGCCCGGCGAGCGCGGTCCCGCCCGTCACGGCGAGCACGGTCCGCCGCCACGCCAGCTCCGTGCGCTCGGGCTGCAGCCCGGCGTCCCAGGGCCGGGTCACCGGCCCACCAGGAGCCCGGCCCCGACCAGGACCGCGACGACGAAGACGCCGACCGCCGCGGGGAGCGCCGACAGGGGCGAGGGGAGCGGCTCGTGGTTGCGCAGCGCCCGCTCGGTGCGCACCCAGCCGAACCACGCCTGCGCCACCAGCGTCAGGCCGGTCGCGACGAGCAGCAGCGACGCGACGAGCCGCAGCGTCGGGTCGAGCGGGGTCGCGAGCGCCTCGAGCGCGACCGCGCCCGCGAGGAACGCGAGCGCCGTGCGGATCCAGGCGAGAAAGGTGCGCTCGTTGGCGAGGGAGAAGCGGACGTCGGGCTCGGTGCCGGTGCCGTACACGCTGCGCGGCAGGCGAGGTCTGCTCATGCGGTCATTCTGTGGGGTCCGCGGCGAGGCGGAGCTTCTTCAGCAGGGGCCCGGCGGCCGTGTCGAGGAACTCCTGCTGCTTCTCGTCGCCGATCTGGACCAGGGCGAGGTCGGTGAACCCGGCCTCCCAGTACGCCGACGCCGCCTCGACGATCGCGTCCAGGTCCGGTCCGCACGGGATCGACTGCGCGACGTCGTCGGGCCGGACGAACTGCGTGGCCCGGGTGAACGACTCCGGGGTCGGCAGGTTGGCGTTGACGGGCCAGCCGAGCCCGAACCAGCGGAACTGCTCGTGCGCGCGCGCCACCGCGGCGTCGGCGTCGGTGTCCCAGCAGATCGGCATCTGGCCGATCTTGCGCGACGGCGGCAGCGACGCCTCCCGGCGCAGCGCGTCCCACCGCTCCACGAGCGAGGACTTCGGCTCGGTGGACACGAGGTGGTCGGCCAGCGCCGCGAAGTGCTCGACGGACTGGCGCCCGGACACCGCGACGCCGACCTCGACCGGCGTCTCGGGCAGGTCCCACAACCGCGCGGAGTCCACCTGGAAGTGGTTGCCGCGGTAGCTGAGCAGCTCGCCCGCGAACAGCTCGGTGATGATCTCCACGGCCTCGTACAGCATCTCGTGGCGCTCGTCGACCGCCGGCCAGCGCTCGCCCACCACGTGCTCGTTGAGGTTCTCGCCCGCGCCCAGGCCGAGCAGGAACCGCCCGTCGGACAGCACGCCGAGCGTCGCGGCCTGCTGCGCGACGACCGCCGGGTGGTAGCGGACGGTCGGGCACGTCACGTACGTCATGAGGCCGACCCGCTCGGTGGCGTGCGCGACGGCGCCCAGCACGCTCCACGCGTACGGGGCGTGGCCCTGCGCGTCGAGCCAGGGGAAGTAGTGGTCGCTCGAGACCTCGAAGTCGAAGCCGGCCCGCTCCGCAGCCACCGCGTACTCCACGAGCTGCTTCGGGCCCGACTGCTCCGTCATGAGGGTGTAGCCGAATCGCGTCACGGTTCCACCGTGCGCGGGTCGGCCGCGACCCGCACCCCGGCTCGAACGCGACGAACCAGAACGACCGACGGCGTTGCCCGACGGCGGTACCCGACGCGTCACTGCACGACGTCGAGGTCCTCCGCGTCGACGATGCGGTAGGCGTAGCCCTGCTCGGCCAGGAACCGCTGCCGGTGCGCGGCGAACTCCTGGTCCACGGTGTCGCGCGCAACGACGGCGTAGAAGTGCGCGGTGCGCCCGTCCTGCTTGGGCCGCATGACGCGTCCCAGCCGCTGCGCCTCCTCCTGGCGGGAGCCGAACGACCCGGAGACCTGGATCGCCACGGACGCCTCGGGCAGGTCGATCGAGAAGTTCGCGACCTTCGAGACCACGAGCCGGGAGATCTCGCCGGTCCGGAACGCCTGGAACAGGCGCTGGCGCTCGCGGACCGTCGTCGCACCCGTGATGAGCGGCGCGTCGAGGTGCGCGGAGAGCTCCTCGAGCTGGTCGAGGTACTGCCCGATGACGAGCACCTGGTCGTCCCGGTGCTGCGCCACGATGCGCTCGACCACCCGGTTCTTGCCCGGTGCGCACGCGGCGAGGCGGTACTTGTCCTCGGGCTCCGCCGTCGCGTAGACCATGCGCTCGTGCTCGGGCAGGGTGAGCCGCACCTCGACGCAGTCGGCGGGCGCGATGTAGCCCTGCGCCTCGATGTCCTTCCACGGCGCGTCGTACCGCTTCGGGCCGATGAGCGAGAACACCTCGTCCTCGCGGCCGTCCTCGCGCACCAGCGTGGCCGTGAGGCCGAGGCGGCGGCGCGCCTGCAGGTCCGCCGTCATGCGGAAGATGGGCGCCGGCAGCAGGTGCACCTCGTCGTAGACGACGAGGCCCCAGTCGCGCGCGTCGAGCAGCTCGAGGTGGGTGTACACACCCTTCCGCTTGGTCGTCAGGACCTGGTACGTCGCGATCGTGACGGGCTTGATCTCCTTGCGCGCGCCCGAGTACTCGCCGATCTCCTCCTCGGTGAGCGACGTGCGCCGCACGAGCTCGTCGCGCCACTGCCGCGCGCTGACCGTGTTGGTCACGAGGATGAGCGTCGTCGTGCCGGACTTCGCCATCGCGCCGGCGCCGACGATCGTCTTGCCGGCGCCGCACGGCAGCACGACGACGCCGGAGCCCCCGTGCCAGAACCCGTCGACGGCCTGCGCCTGGTACGGGCGCATCTCCCAGGGCTTGGGCTGCTCCGCGGGCGTGCGGGGCTTCGTCGTCGGCGACAGCTCGATGGGGTGCTTCTCGCCGTCGACGTAGCCGGCGAGGTCCTCGGCCGGCCAGCCGAGCTTGACCAGGGCCTGCTTGAGGTGGCCGCGCTCGCTGGGGTGGACCAGGACGGCGTCCTCCGCGGTGCCGGTGTCCACGCGTGCGCCGACCATGCCGGTGGTGCGCTTGGACTTGAGCACCTCGGCGAGCACGGCCTTGTCGGTGGCCTCGAGCACGAGCCCGTGCGCCGGGTGGGACACGAGCCGCAGGCGGCCGTACCGCGCCATCGTCTCGGCGACGTCGACGAGCAGCGCGTGCGGCACCGGGTACCGCGAGTACTCGATCAGCGTGTCCACGACCTGCTCGGCGTCGTGCCCCGCGGCGCGCGCGTTCCACAGCCCGAGGTTCGTGAGCCGGTAGGTGTGGATGTGCTCGGGGGCGCGCTCCAGCTCGGCGAACGGCGCGATCGCGCGCCGGGCGTCACCGGCGCGCGGGTGGTCGACCTCCAGGAGGATCGACTTGTCGCTCTGGACGATGAGCGGGCCGTCCGTCATGCGGTTCCTTCCGTTCGTGCTACCTCGTCGAAAACCGCGCTACCTCGGCGCGGGACGTGCTACCTCGTCGAAATCCGCGCTACCTCGGCGGGGGACGTGCTACCTCGGCGAGCGACGCGCTACCTCGGTGGGACGCGCTACCTCGCCGGGCGTCCCTCGGCGTCGGGCGCGGGGGACGGCGCGACCGACGCGATGCGGTGCACCGCGATGGTGAGCTCGGCCTCACGGTCGGCGTCGAGGGCACGCAGCCGGCCGCCGTCGAGCCGCAGGGGCTTGAGCTCGCGCCGCTCGAGGCCACCGGTGCTGCCGACCATCTCGACCCACACCCGGCGCCCGTCGCGCAGCGCGTCGTGCAGGAGGGCCAACGCCTCGCCGGGGTCGTCTGTTCCAGGCCGCCCCGCGCGGCCGGCGCCGCGGGCCGCCACGCGAGCCGCCGCGTGCGTCGCGTCGGCTACGTCCGGCGCGTCCGTACCCGCCCGCGCGGCCGGGGCCCCGGCGTCGGCGGCGCGCAGGCGTGCGACCAGCGCGGCCCGGCCCTCGTCGGTGACGGGCGACGTCGCCGCGGAGGTCGCGCCCCGGCGCCCGGGGCGCGACCGGTCGACGCGCGGCACGGTGCGCAGCCGCCCGAGCACCCGGCCGTCCGGCCCCTCGAGCGCCGAGAGCAGGCCGCGCTCGCGCAGCGCGTCGTGGAGCTCCGCCGGCGAGACCGCCGCGGCGAGCACCGTCGGGGCGAGGCGCACGAGCCCGAGCCCGGCGAGGCGCGGGTCCTCCACGAGGCCGGCGAGCACCGTCGGGTCGGCCGCCCGCACGTACGACGACGCCGCACCGATGCGCAGCGCCTCGTGGCGGCGGGCGGTGTCGCGCACGAGGTACTCCAGCGGCTGGGGCACCGGCACGGGCGAGCGGCGGGCGAGCTCCGCGAGCAGCTCGTCGGCCGTGCTGCCGTGGTCGAGGGACCGCGTGATCGAACCGGGCGTGAACCGCACCGTGAGCGCGGCACCGCGCGACTCGGCGTCGGCGGTGCGCTCGAGCAGCCGGGCGAGCGCCATGGAGGGCCGGCCCGGGACGATGCCCGTGAGGTCGCCCTGGAGCAGGATCTCCTCGACCTCGGGCGGCAGCACCGCGCGCAGCGCCTCCTCGAGCCCGGTGCCGGCGCCGGCGGCCCGGTCCGGCCCGGACCGGGCGTCGTCGCGCACGGCGTCGAGGTAGGCGCGCCCGGGACCCGACAGCGCGCCGGCCCCCGTGGCACCCAGGAGCGCCGCCTCGCGCAGCAGCCCGGCGACCGCCGGCTCGGGCGGGACCGCGCGCGGCGAGCGCCACCGCAGCACCGTCATGACGTCGTCGAGGCGCAGCGCGGT
>JAPSLD010000151.1 GCA_031181105.1 Isoptericola sp.
GACGCGGTGCACGCCGCGCCCGAGGGCTTCGAGGTGCTCGCGACGTCGGCCGGGTCGCCCGTCGCGGCGTTCGAGGACCGCGGCCGCCGCCTCTTCGGCGTGCAGTGGCACCCCGAGGTCAAGCACTCCGCGCACGGGCAGACGGTCCTCGAGCACTTCCTCTACGAGGGTGCGGGGCTCGCGCCCTCCTGGACGCCCGGGAACGTCATCGCCGACCAGGTCGAGGCCATCCGCAAGCAGGTGGGCGACGCCCGCGTGATCTGCGGGCTGTCCGGCGGCGTGGACTCGTCCGTCGCCGCCGCGCTGGTGCAGAAGGCCGTCGGCGACCAGCTGACCTGCGTGTTCGTCGACCACGGCCTGCTGCGCGAGGGCGAGGCCGAGCAGGTCGAGCGCGACTTCGTCGCCGCGACCGGCGTCAACCTGGTGGTCCGCGACGAGCGCAAGCGCTTCCTGGACGCGCTCGCGGGGCACAGCGACCCCGAGACCAAGCGCAAGATCATCGGCCGGGAGTTCATCCGCGTCTTCGAGGACGCGGCGCGCGACATCGTGGCCGACGCCGGCGCGCACGGGGAGCAGGTCAAGTTCCTCGTCCAGGGCACGCTCTACCCCGACGTCGTCGAGTCCGGCGGTGGCGAGGGCGCGGCGAACATCAAGTCGCACCACAACGTGGGCGGCCTGCCCGACGACCTGCAGTTCGAGCTCGTCGAGCCGCTGCGCACGCTGTTCAAGGACGAGGTGCGCGCGGTCGGTCTCGAGCTCGGCGTGCCCGAGGCCATCGTCTGGCGCCAGCCGTTCCCGGGCCCCGGGCTGGGGATCCGCATCGTCGGCGAGGTCACGGCCGAGCGCCTCGAGATCCTGCGCAAGGCCGACGCGATCGCGCGCGAGGAGCTGACCCGCGCCGGTCTCGACCGGGAGATCTGGCAGTGCCCGGTCGTGCTGCTGGCCGACGTCCGCTCCGTGGGCGTCCAGGGCGACGGGCGCACCTACGGCCACCCGATCGTGCTGCGCCCCGTGTCGTCCGAGGACGCCATGACGGCCGACTGGACGCGCCTGCCGTACGACGTGCTGTCCCTCATCTCGACGCGCATCACGAACGAGGTCGACGACGTCAACCGCGTGGTGCTCGACGTGACGAGCAAGCCGCCGGGGACCATCGAGTGGGAGTGAGCACCGTCCGCGCTCGGTAGGTTGAGCGCATGACGGTGCTCGACGGCGGGGTGCTCGACGGCGGGGTGCCCGACGACGCGGTGCTCGACGGCGCGCTGCTGGACCCGCGCACGCGGGTGAGCCGCCGGTCGCTCGACCGGCTGGCGATGGCGCACGACGCGTCGCACTACCTGCTGGTGCCGGAGGTCGTCGTCACGCCGGGCAGCGCGGATGAGGTCGCGGACGTGTTCCGCGCCGCGCGCGCCGCAGGCCGGTCGGTGACGTTCCGCTCCGGCGGGACGAGCCTGTCGGGCCAGGGCGTGACGTCCGAGGTGCTCGTCGACACGCGTCGCGGCTTCCGCCGGGTCGACGTCGGCGACGGCGGCCGCACGGTCACGGTCGAGCCCGGCGCCACCGTGCGTCAGGTCAACGCCCGGCTCGCCCGGCACCGCCGCAAGCTCGGTCCTGACCCCGCGAGCGAGATCGCCTGCACCATCGGCGGCGTCGTGGCCAACAACTCCTCGGGCATGGCGTGCGGCACGCACCACAACACGTACCGGACCCTGCGGTCGATGCGGCTGGTGCTGCCGAGCGGCACAGTCCTCGACACGGGCGCGCCCGACGCCGACACGGTGCTGCGGGCGCGGGAGCCCGGGCTCCACGACGGGCTGCTCGCGCTGCGCGAGCGCCTGCTCGGCTCGCCCGCGGCCGTCGCCGAGGTCCGCCGCCAGTTCGCGATGAAGAACACCATGGGCTACGGGGTCAACGCGCTCGTGGACTTCGAGCGCCCGGCCGACATCCTGGCCCACCTCGTCGTGGGCAGCGAAGGCACGCTCGCGTTCGTCGCCGAGGCGACGTTCGACACGGTCGAGGTGCTGCCGCACGCCGCGACCGGCCTGCTCGTGCTCGACTCGCTCGCGGCCGCGACGGCAGCGCTTCCCGCCCTCGTCGACGCCGGGCTCGCGACGGTCGAGCTGCTCGACGCCGCGTCGCTGCGGGTCGCGCAGCGGGGGGCCGAGGTGCCCGCCCAGATCGCGGCGCTGGACGTCGTCGCCCACGCCGCGCTGCTGGTCGAGGTGCACGCGGCCGCGCCGGAGGAGCTGGCCGCCCGCGTCGCGGCGGCCGAGGCGCTGTTCTCGCCGCTGCCGCTCGCGGCCCCGGCCGCGATGACGGCGGACGCGGGGGAGCGGGCGGCGCTGTGGCACGTGCGCAAGGGCCTGTACACGGCCGTCGCGGGCGCGCGCCCGTCGGGCACGACGGCGCTGCTGGAGGACGTCGTCGTGCCGGTCGACCGGCTCGGGGTCACCTGCGAGCGGCTCGTCGGGCTGTTCGCCGAGCACGGGTACGACGGGTCGGTCATCTTCGGGCACGCCAAGGACGGCAACGTCCACTTCCTGCTCAACGAGCGGTTCGACGACCCGGCGTGCCTGGCGCGGTACGAGCGGTACACGGCCGACATGGTCGACCTCGTCCTCGGCCAGGGCGGCTCGCTCAAGGCCGAGCACGGCACGGGCCGGATCATGGCGCCGTTCGTGCGCCGCCAGTACGGCGACGAGCTGTACGAGGTCATGCGGGAGGTCAAGCGGCTGTTCGACCCGCACGGGCTGCTCAGCCCCGGCGTCGTGCTGTCCGACGACCCGGGCTCCTACCTGCGCGACCTCAAGCTCGTGCCGACCGTCGAGCACGAGGTCGACCGCTGCGTCGAGTGCGGGTACTGCGAGCCCGCGTGCCCCAGCAAGGACCTCACGCTGACCCCGCGCCAGCGGATCGTGCTGCGGCGCGAGCTCGCGGCCGCCGAGGCGCGCGGCGACACCGCGCTGGCCCGCGAGCTGCGCCAGGACTACGAGTACGACGGGGTCCAGACCTGCGCCGCGGACGGCATGTGCGGCGTCGCGTGCCCGGTGGACATCGACACCGGTGACCTCGTGCGGCGGTTGCGCGCCGAGCAGGCCGGACCGGTGCTCGGTGCCGTGTGGTCGGCGGCGGCGCGCGGCTGGGGACCCGCGACGCGCGCCGGTGCCGCGGCCCTGAGCGTCGCCGACCGCCTGCCTGTGCCGCTCGTGACGGGTGCGACCGACGTCGCGCGGCGGCTCCTCGGGGACGAGACCGTGCCGCGGTACGACGACGCCCTGCCGCGCGGCGGCACCACCCGCTCGCGGGCGACGGCGGGCCTCGCCGCGGCCGGGACGCCGGGTGCCGACGGCGACGCCGTCCTGCTCGCCGCGTGCATCGGCACGCTGTTCGGCCCCGAGGCCCCGGCGGGGCACGCGGGCGCCGGCGGTCGGGAGGGGCTGGGCGCCACCCGCGCGCTCGTGCGCCTGGCCGAGCGCGCGGGCGTGCGCCTCGTCGTGCCCGACGGTCTGGACGGCCTGTGCTGCGGCACGCCGTGGAAGTCGAAGGGGTACCTCGACGGCTACCGCACCATGACGGGCCGGGTGCTCCGGGCGCTGCTCGAGGCCAGCGACGGCGGGCGGCTGCCCGTCGTGTGCGACGCGGCGTCGTGCACCGAGGGCCTGCGCACCATGCAGGAGGTGGCGCGGGCCGCGGGCCGCGACGCGCCCGAGCTGCGGTTCGTCGACGCGGTCGAGCTCGCGCGCGACCTGCTGCCGCGGCTCACGGTGACGCGCCGCCTCGGCTCGCTCGCCCTGCACCCGACGTGCTCGACGACGCGGCTCGGCGTGAACGGCGCGCTCGAGGCCGTCGCCGCTGCGGTCGCCGACGAGGTCGTGGTGCCCGACGACTGGGGCTGCTGCGCCTACGCCGGGGACCGCGGCCTGCTGCACCCCGAGCTCACCGCCTCGGCCACCGCGCGGGAGGCCGCGGAGGTCGCGGGCCGCGGGCCCGACGCGTACGCCTCGGCCAACCGCACGTGCGAGCTCGGCATGACCGCCGCGACCGGCCGTCCCTACCGGCACGTCCTCGAGCTGCTCGAGGAGGCCACCCGCGACGCACCTCAGGGACGTGGCCAGGCGCGCAGGGCCGCCGCGCGCCGGTAGGCCTCCTCGGTGTCAGCCAGCACGCGCGGCCACGACAGCGGCAGCTCGGCGCTGCGGTTGTGCTCGATGATCCGGTCCAGGAGCTCCGGCTCCTCGACGAGCCGCACGAGCGCGTCGGCCATCGCCGCGTCGTCGTCGGCCAGGAGCGCGTCGCGGCCGTCGACGAGCCGCTCGGCGACGCCGGACTGGGACCGGCTCACGACGGCGAGCCCGGCGGCCTGCGCCTCGAGGGCCGCGATCCCGAACGCGTCCTGGACGGCGGGCGCGACGAAGACGTCGGCCCGCGTGTAGAGGCGCTGCAGCTCGGCGGGCGTGAGCCGCCCGACCAGCCGGACGACGTCGGCCAGCCCCTTCTCGCGGACGAGCCGCCGCGCGTCGTCCAGCTGGGGGCCGTCGCCCCCGATCGTCGCGACGAGCCCGCCCGGCGCGCGCCGCACGGCGGCGGCGACCGCCTCGACCAGGGGCAGCACGCGCTTGCGGGGCGCGAACCGCGTCGCGGAGACGACGTGGACCTCCTTGCCCTCGGCGCGCTCGTGCCGCTCGGTGCGCGGCAGCCGCCAGGCCTCGACGTCGATGCCGTTGCCCAGCACGGACACGCGCCGGTCCACCGACGGGGCGTCGAGGCCCGACGCCGCGAGGACGCGCCGGAGCGGGGCGGCCGTCAGCTCGCTCACGGCCGACCACTGCACGGGCCACCGTGACCAGCGGACCACCCGGTCGAGCCCCGCGAACGCGTGCTCCCACCGGCCCCACACGCTGTGCACCGTGAGGACGGCCGGGAACCCGAGGCGCGTCACCGGCCGCAGGGCGCGCTGCACCGTCGGGGCGAGGACGCCCATGTGCAGGTGCACGACGTCGGGCCGGCGCCCCGCGGCGCCGGCCTCGCGCAGGTGCGCGGCGAGGTGGGAGGTGGAGCGGGGGTGGACGGGGAACCCGCCCGGGACGCGTGCGGCGACGCGGTGCACGACGACCCCGTCGTCCCCCTGCTCGGTGCCGACGCCGGGACCTCGCGGCCCCGGCGTCGTGGTGACCACCTCGACGTCGTGCCCGGCGGCGGCCTGCCGGGCGGCGAGCCGGGCCACCTGCGTCTCGATCCCGCCGAGGAGCGGCAGGTACGAGTCGGTCACGTGGGTGATGCGCACCGCCTCATCCTCCCACGGGCACGTGCCGCGACCTGGGGCTTCACGCCACCGGGCCGCGGCTCGCGGGCCTACGCCCGCGCCTCGTCCCGGCGGCGCCGCGCCGCGCCGAGGAGCGAGCCGAGCACGAGCAGCGCCCCCGCGACCCCGAGCAGCAGGATGGTCGCGAGCTCGACGTCGATACGCGCGCCCGCGGCCTGCGCGAGCACCCCGATGCCGACCGCGACGACGAGGAAGCCCCACACGATCGTCCCCGTCCGCGGGCCGGTGCGGACCAGGGCCTGGGCCGGGGCCGGGGCCGCCGGCCCCTGCGGCGCGGTTCCTGCCCACGGCCCCGCGTCCCGCCGCCCTTCGTCCCAGCGACCCTCGTCCCAGCGACCCTCGTCCCGGCGCGGCTCGTCGAGCAGCGGGTCGTGCGGGCGGGTCTCGGACGCGGGTGTCCCGGGCAGGCGGCGGGTGTCGCCCTCGCCGATCACCTGGGTGTCGTCGGTCACGTGCAGCCGCTGGGTGTTCTTCTCGTCGGTCATCGGTTCTCCCTGATCGTGATCTCACCGGCGCTGCCGTCGACGGAGAGCAGCAGCTGTGCGCCGCCCAGCTCGTCGACCTCGGCGCTGGTGAAGCGAGCGGAGTCGGACGCGACACCCGCTTCGGAGCGGTGCACGCCGTCGACACGCCAGGTGACGTTGCCGGCCAGCATGCGGACGTCGGCCTCGACGGCCGCGTCGTCCGGGACGACGATCAGCGTGCTGCCGGCCGCCATCGAGACCGGAACGACGACGGGCTCGCCCGGCTCGACGCCGGACAGGTCGAGGTCCGTGAGGTCGACCGTCACGTCGCCGAACTGGACGTGGACGCCCTCGGCCGCCTCCGCCAGGGTCTGCGGCGCGATCGTCCCGCCGGAGATCGCGGTGGCGTGCTCCGGGACGTGCCACGGCGCGAGCGGGCCGCGGACCCCCGTGAGCGGCCACAGCGCCAGGGCCGCGACGATGCCGATCACGCCGAGCGCGGTCAGGCCGCCGCCGCGGCGCCCGCGCAGCCCCGAGACGACGATGGCGACGCCGACGACGACCAGGGCCGCGCCGAGCCAGGCGGCACCCCAGAACAGCAGGTGCAGGTTGCCCACCCGCTCGGCGACCAGCAGGAGCGCGCCGGTGAGCAGGATCAGGCCCACGACCACGCCGAACGTGCCGGCTCCCGCGGAGGGGACCCGCGGCC
>JAPSLD010000152.1 GCA_031181105.1 Isoptericola sp.
GTCCGCAGCGACGACGGGGAGCGGCCCGGCTACTTCACCGACCTCGCGCGCGGCGTGCGCTACATCGCGCACCACGGGCCGGTGAAGTGGCTCATGACGCTGTTCGCCGTGACGATGGTGCTCGTCGGGGCCCCGTCCTACCTCACACCGCTCATGGTCGCCCGCACGTTCGGGCCCGAGGTGTGGAAGCTCACCGCGAACGAGATCTTCTGGGCCGCCGGCATGCTGCTCGGCGGCATGGCCATGGCCGTGCTCGGCACGCGCGTGCGGAACCGGGTGGCGCTCATCGTCGGCACCATCGTCGCCGTCGGCGGGTTCACGGCGGGGCTCGGGCTGTCGACCAACATGTGGGTGTTCTTCTCGCTCGGGCTGCTCATCGGCGTGGGGTTCTCGCTCATGTCGGCGCCGAGCATGACGATCCTGCAGGAGACGGTCGAACCCGAGATGCACGGCCGGGTCTTCGGCTTCGTCGGCATCGTCATGACGGTCGCGATGCCGCTCAGCATGGTCGTGTTCGGGCCGCTCGCGGACCAGTTCTCGGTGGAGGCGCTGCTCGTCGTCGCGGGCGTCCTGCTCGTCGTGTTCGTCGCGGCCGTGCTCGCCGTGCCCGCCGCGCGGCGGTCGCTGGCCGCGATCTCCCGGCCGGCTGTCCCGGAGCCCGCGGCCGTGCAGCACTGACGCGCCGACCGAGGCTGCGCCTCCGCCGCGGGCGAGTGCCTCGTACCTCGGCCCTCACCCTCCGCTGCGGCTCCGCCTCAGTCGGTGCTCGTGGCCGACCGAGGCTGCGCCTCCGCTGCGGGCGAGTGCCTCGTACCTCGGCCCTCACCCTCCGCTGCGGCTCCGCCTCAGTCGGTGATGTCGCAGATGGGGGCGCCCGCCGTCACGCCCGCACCCGGCTCGAGCGCGAGCGAGCGCACGGTGCCCGCCCGGTGGGCGAGGATCGGCTGCTCCATCTTCATGGCCTCGAGCACGACGACGAGGTCGCCCTCGGCCACCTTGTCGCCCTCGCCCACGGCGACCTTGACGATCGTGCCCTGCATGGGCGAGGTGAGCGTGGTGCCGCCGGTGCCCCCGCCCGCGGCACGCGCCGCGCGCCGTCCCGGGCGGCGGGCGGCGTTCGCGGCGCGGGCACGGCCGGCGGCACGGCCGAGGCCCGCGGGCAGCACGACCTCGAGGCGGCGGCCGCCGACCTCGACCACCACGCGCTCGGCGGGCTCCTCGGGCTCGGGCTCGACGTCGGGCGTCGCCTGGCGGCGCACGGGCGCGAGCGTGGCCAGCGTGTCGGCGAACTCCGTCTCGATCCAGCGCGTGTGGACGCGGAACGGGGAGCCGTCGGTCGGCACGAAGTCCGGGGTGTCGAGCACCGCCCGGTGGAACGGCACGACCGTCGGGATGCCCTCGACCTGCAGCTCGCGCAGCGCGCGGCGCGCCCGCTCGACGGCCTGGGCGCGGTCCGCGCCGGTCACGACGAGCTTGGCGATCATGGAGTCGAACGCGCCGGAGATCGTGTCGCCCTCGACGACGCCGGTGTCGACGCGCACGCCCGGCCCGCCCGGCCAGCGCAGGGTGGTGATCCGGCCCGGCGAGGGGAGGAACCCGGCGGCCGGGTCCTCGCCGTTGATCCGGAACTCGATCGAGTGGCCGCGCACCGGCACGGCGTCGTACCCCAGCGGCTCGCCCGCCGCGACGCGCAGCTGCTCGCGGACGAGGTCGAGGCCCGTGACCTCCTCGCTCACCGGGTGCTCGACCTGCAGGCGCGTGTTGACCTCGAGGAACGACAGCGTGCCGTCGGCGCCGACGAGGAACTCGCACGTGCCGGCGCCCACGTAGCCGGCCTCCCGCAGGATCGCCTTCGACGCGCGGTCGAGCTCGGCCTCCTGCTCGGGCGTGAGGAACGGCGCGGGGGCCTCCTCGACGAGCTTCTGGTGGCGCCGCTGGAGCGAGCAGTCACGGGTCGAGACCACGACGACGGTGCCGTGCGCGTCGGCGAGGCACTGCGTCTCGACGTGGCGCGGGGTGTCGAGGTACCGCTCGACGAAGCACTCGCCGCGGCCGAACGCCGCCGTGGCCTCGCGGACCGCCGACTCGTAGAGCTCGTCGATCTCGTCGTGGCTGCGGGCCACCTTGAGGCCGCGGCCGCCGCCGCCGAACGCCGCCTTGATCGCGACCGGCAGCCCGTGCTCGGCCGCGAACGCATGCACCTCGGAGACGTCGGTCACGGGGTCCGGCGTGCCCGGCACGAGCGGCGCCCCCGCCGCCTGCGCGATGTGCCGCGCGCTGACCTTGTCGCCGAGCGCGCGGATCGCGTCGGGGGACGGGCCCACCCACGTCAGCCCCGCGTCGATCACCGCCTGGGCGAACTCGGCGTTCTCGGCGAGGAAGCCGTAGCCCGGGTGCACGGCGTCGGCGCCGGAGCGGCGCGCGACGTCGACGAGCTTGTCGATGTCGAGGTACGTGTCCGTGGCACGCGCCCCGTGCAGCGAGAAAGCCTCGTCGGCGAGGTGCACGTGCAGCGAGTCCCGGTCGGGGTCGGCGTAGACCGCCACGGAGGCGATGCCGGCGTCGGCGCAGGCACGGACGATGCGGACCGCGATCTCACCGCGGTTGGCGACGAGGACCTTCGTGATGGTGGGCACGGCTCACGGTAACGCGCCGCGCCCCCCGCCCGGCACTCCCGGGCACGTCGTCGGGGAAGTCTGTGCGGGGTGCCACAGCCCGAGCGTGCCGGTTTGGAGGGATCCCACATTGTTGCTGCCCTCACATGGGCTCCTGAAGGGGCGCGCTTGGTGGATTCCGCGAACCGGGGCGAGCGACCGGGGCGAGCGTCAGGGAGTCGAGCGCAGCGTCCGCCACGGCACGTCGAGCTCGGCGAGGAGCTCGCGCACGAGCGGCAGGCTGAGCCCGACGACGCCGTGGTGGTCGCCCTCGACACGCTCGACGTACGGGCCGCCGAGGCCGTCGATGGTGAACGCGCCCGCCACGTGGAGGGGTTCCCCCGTGGCGACGTACGCGTCGATCTCCGCGTCGTCGACGTCCGCGAAGTGCACGGTCGTGGACGACGTCGCCCCGAGCGTCGCGCCCGTGGCGCCGTCGTCGTGCGTGCGCACGTCGACCAGCCAGTGGCCGGTGTGCAGCACGCCGGCGCGGCCGCGCATGGCCCGCCACCGGGCGCGGGCCTCGTCGGCGTCGGCGGGCTTGCCGACCACCTCGCCGTCGAGCTCGAGCATCGAGTCGCAGCCGAGCACGAGCGCCGACGTGCCGGCGTCCTCGACCTGCGCGGCGACGGCCTCGGCCTTCGCCTGGGCGAGGACGAGGACGGCGTCGGCGGGATCGAGCGGCCGGAACCGCTCGCGCGCGTCGGCCAGCACGGCCGGCTCGTCCACGTCGGACACGACGACGGTGGGCTCGACGCCGGCCGAGCGCAGCGTCGCGAGGCGGGCGGGGGACCGGGACGCGAGGACGAGGTGCGGCACGCACGGAACCCTAGGTCAGCAGGAGCGCCGTCACCAGGAGCACGACGGGGGAGGCGACCGTGGTCACGAGCATCGTGTCGCGTGCGAGGACCTCTCCCCGCCCGAACCGCGCGGCGTAGTTGAAGACGTTCTGCGCGGTGGGCAGGGCGGCGATCGTCACCGCCGCGACGACCTCGTCGTCGTCGAGCCCCACGCCGTGCCGGGCGACGACGTACGCGACCAGCGGCATGACCACGGCCTTGAGCACGCTCGCCACGACGGCCGATGCGCGTCCCTGGCCCCGGCGCATCGGCTGCGACCCGTGCAGCGACATGCCGAACGCGAGCAGGATCATCGGGATCGCGGCACCGCCGAGGATCTCGAGCGGTGCGAGCACGACCTCCGGGACGGTCCAGCCCGTGAGCGAGACGAGGGCGCCGCCGAGCGACCCGAGGATGATCGGGTTGCGCACGGGCTGGCTCAGCACGAACCCGACCGAGACGCGCCGGCTCGTCCGCGCGTCCAGGAGCAGCAGCACGAGCGGGGACACGACCAGCACCTGCAGCAGGATCACCGGCACGACGGCGGTCGCGTCGCCCAGCACGTAGGCCGCCACGGGCAGGCCGATGTTGCCCGCGTTGACGTAGCCGGACGACAGCGCGCCGATCGTCCGCTCGGGCCCGGGGAGCCGGAACCACAGCGCGTCGACGGCGAGGAACAGCACCGCCGTCGCGACCGCGGCCACCGCCTGGACCAGCAGCGGCGCCTGCAGCAGGCGCGCGAGGTCGGCGTCGGCCACGACCGTGAACAGCAGCGCCGGGCTCGCGACGAAGAACCCGAGGCGGTTGAGCGTCGTCGCGGCCTCGGGACCGCCGACGCGTGCCCGCGCGGCGACGTACCCGGCCGCCACGACGACGCCGATGATGGCGAAGCCGGCCAGGATGCCGTTCATCCGGGCGCGGCGTCAGGCGAGCGCGTCGCGCAGCACGTCCAGGCCCACCGAGCCCAGGCCGAGCGCGCGGGCGTGGAACGCCTTGAGGTCGAACGCCTCGCCCCGCGACTCCGCCGCCGCCCGGGCCGCGTCGCGGGTCTGCTCCCACAGGCGCTGGCCCACCTTGTACGACGGGGCCTGGCCCGGCCAGCCGAGGTAGCGGGTGAGCTCGAAGCGCACGAACGACTCGGGCATGTTGACGTTCGCGAGCAGGAACGGCCACGCCTTCTCGGCGTCCCAGGTGCCGCCGCCCCACTCCTGCGGGCACGGCTTGCCCAGGTGCACGCCGATGTCGAGCACGACGCGGGCGGCGCGCATGCGCTGGGCGTCGAGCATGCCGAGACGGTCGCCCGGGTCGTCGAGGTAGCCCAGGTCGGCCATGAGCCGCTCGGCGTACAGCGCCCAGCCCTCGCCGTGGCCCGACACCCAGCACATGAGGCGGCGCCACGAGTTCAGGGTGTCCTTCGCGACGACGGCGGCCGCGCACTGCAGGTGGTGGCCCGGGACGCCCTCGTGGTACACCGTCGTCTTCTCGCGCCACGTGTTGAACTCGGTGACGTCGGCGGGAACCGACCACCACATCCGGCCCGGGCGGGAGAAGTCGTCGCTCGGGGGCGTGTAGTAGATCCCGCCGGTCTGGGTCGGCGCGATCATGCACTCGATCGTGCGGACCGGACCCTCGATGTCGAAGTGCGTGCCCGCGAGACCCGCGATCGCCTCGTCCGCCGTCTCCTGCATCCAGGCCCGCAGCGCGTCGGTGCCCTCGAGCCGGCGGGACGGGTCGGCGTCGAGCACGCGCACCGCGTCCTCGACCGTCGCACCGGACCCGGCGATCTGGCGCGCGACATCCTGCTGCTCGGCCACGATCCGTGCGAGCTCCTCGAGGCCCCACTCGTACGTCTCGTCGAGGTCGACGGCGGCGCCGAGGAACTCGCGGGAGAACAGGGCGTAGCGCTCGCGGCCGACCGCGTCCTCGGCGGGCGCCTGCGGGGCGAGCTCGGTCTCGAGGAAGTGGGCGAGGCTGCCGTACGCGGCGCACGCCGCCTCGGCGCCGCGCTCGAGCTCCGCGCGCACCAGGCTGCACGCGCTCGAGGAGTCGAGCACCGCGTCGACCTGGTCGCCGGCCACGAAGGAGCGGAAGAACGAGCTCGAGCCGGCCAGCTCCAGCGCCTGCGCGATGCCCTCGCGCACCTGCCGGACCGCGGCGACGTTGCCGCGGCTCGCCGCGAGCGCGAGCGAGGCCGTGTACCCCTCGACGGCGTCGGGGATCGCGTTGAGCCGGGCAGCGACGTTCTCCCACGCCTCGATCGTCCCCGTCGGCATGATGTCGAAGACGTCGCGCAGCTGCTGGACCGGGGACTCGATGTTGTTCAGGCTCGCGAGCGGCTCGCCGGACTCGTGCAGCTCGAGCTGCAGGCCCACGCGCTCGCGCATCGCCGCCAGCGTGACCCGGTCGACCTCGTCCACCGGCGTGCCGCCGTCGCGCTCGAGCTCGTCGAGCCGGCGCAGGAGGTCCCGGTCGACCGCCGCGCGCGCGTCGTGGCCGGCGGGGGACAGGTCCGTCATGAGGTGGTCGTAGCCGGACAGGCCGATCGTCGTGGCCAGGAGCGGGTCGACCTCGGCGGAGCGGGTGACGTAGGCGTCCGCGACGGCGTCGAGCGCGGACGGGGTGCGGGGAGTGTGCTGGGTCACGCCCGCGAGCCTAGCGCGCGGACGGCGCCGGACCCGTCCGGTCCGGCGCCGTCCGCGCCACGTCCGTCCGCGGTCAGACCGGCGGGGGCGTCCGGTCGTCGTACCGCTCGACCCGGTGGGTCGTGTGCGTCCGCTGCCGGTTGTAGACGAGACCCATGATCAGGGCCAGGACCCCGGCCGCGATGCAGATGTAGCCCACGATGTTGAGGTTGACGACGTCCCACGTGTCCGGTGCGATCGCGAAGGCGAGGATCGCGCCGACGACGATGAGGAAGATGCCGCTCCCGATACCCATCTG
>JAPSLD010000153.1 GCA_031181105.1 Isoptericola sp.
CCCGTCCGACCCGTCCGACCCGCCCGTGGTGATGGTGAGATCGACCGGCTCGCCGTCGCGCAGGACGCCGAGGACGACGTCGTCACCGGGGGTCACGGCGTCGAGCGAGGCCAGCAGCTCCTGGTGGGTGCCGACGGCCTTCCCGTCGACGCTGGCCACGACGTCGCCCTCGGCGACGACGCCGTCGGCACCGGTGCCGGGCGCCGCGCCGACGATCGTGAGGGTCGCCGGGACCTCGTACCCGAGCTCCGTCAGCGCGGCGACCGTCGCGTTCTCCTGCGACGACACCATCTCCGCCTGCCCCGTCTCCTCCTGCTCCTGGCGCGACAGGTCGGGCGGGAAGATCGCCTCGACCGGCTGGACGGAGCGGTCCTGCGCGACCCAGCCCAGCATGACGTCGCCGAGGAGCACGTCGCCGCCCGGGCCGCCGTACACCGACACGGTCGTGAGGCGCAGCTGGCCCGACGAGTCGTACGTCTGGGCGCCCGCGACCTCGACGAGCGGGACCTCGCGGGCGCTCTCGCCCTCGCCGAGCTCCTGCACGCCCAGCGTGTCCTCGGTGGGACCCGGCGTGCGCACCGCGTACGCCGTCGGCATCACCAGGGCGATCGCGGCCAGCACCGCCGTGACGAGGACCGCGACGGTGAGCGTCACGGTCCGGCGCGTCACGGGCGGGGCGTCGAGGTCCGGCGCGGGAGGCGCCAGGGTGTCGGGGTCGAACGTCACCGGCCCATCATCCCCGACCCGGCGGTCGGGTGCGCCCAGAGCGAAAGCCGGAACCGGGCCGGGCCGCCGCGCGTCGAGCGTGGGTACCGTGAGACCGCGGCCGACCGACGAGGACCTGAGGAGCGCGCAGTGAGCAACCTGCCCGACGACCCCGAGGGCGCCGAGGAGCGCGAGCGGATGCTCCGCGAGATGCTCTCCGGCTTCTTCGGCGACCGGACCGACGAGGTGCTGGAGCAGATGCGCGCCCAGGGCCTCGACCCGGCGGCGATGGCCGGCCTGCCGGGCGCCGCCGCACCCGACCCCGCGGCCATGCAGCAGGTGCTCGCCCAGGTGCAGCGCCTGCTGTCCGCCTCCGGGGACGCTCCGGTGAACGCCGACGTCGCGCACGACGTCGCGCGCCAGGTCGCGGTCGCGGAGGGCGACCCGTCGCTCACCGCGGGACAGGCGAAGGCGGCCACCGACGCGCTCTCCGTGGCCGAGCTGTGGCTCGACGTCGTCACCGACCTGCCCCCCGCGGGCGGCACCCCGCGGGCGTGGAGCCGCTCGGAGTGGGTCGAGGCGACCCTGCCGGCCTGGAACCGGCTCGTCGCGCCCGTCGCGACGTCGGTCGCGGACGCGCTCGCGACCGTGCTGCGCGACCAGCTGCCGGACGACGGCCTCGGCCCCGAGGCGGGGTTCCCCGGCCTGCCCGCCCTCCCCGGACTGCCGGCGGGCGCCCTGGGCGGCGCGCTGGACCCGGCGCAGATGATGCGCCGGCTCGGCGCGGCCGTCTTCGGCATGCAGGTGGGTCAGGCCGCCGGCACGCTCTCGCGCGAGGTCTTCGGCGCCACCGACGTCGGCGTGCCGCTGCTCGACGACCCCGCGACGGTCCTGGTGCCGAGCAACGTCGCGGCGTTCGCCGACGGCCTCGACGCCCCGCTCGAGGAGGTGCGGCTGTACCTCGCGCTGCGCGAGGCCGCCCACGCGCGCCTGTTCACCCAGGTCACGTGGCTGCGCGCCCACCTGCTCGGCCTCGTCGAGCAGTACGCCCGAGGCATCACGATCGACGTGGACGTCCTGGAGCAGCAGGTCCGCGACATCGACATGAGCGACCCCGAAGCGCTGCGCGGCGCGCTCACGGGCGGGGTGTTCGGGCTCCGGCACACCGAGGAGCAGGAGGCGACGCTGCTGCGGCTCGAGACGGCCCTGGCGCTCGTCGAGGGCTGGGTGGGCGAGGTCGCCGCCACCGCCGCGCTCCCCCACCTGCCGCACGCCGTGCCGCTGCGCGAGATGCTCGCCCGGCGCCGCGCGGCGGGCGGGCCCGCCGAGCACACGTTCGCGGCGCTCGTCGGCCTCGAGCTGCGGCCGCGGCGCTCGCGCGACGCCGCCGCGCTGTTCGCCCACGTCCTGCAGGCGGGCGGTCCGCAGGCCCGCGACGCGGTCTGGGAGCACCCCGACCTGCTGCCCGGGCCCGCCGACCTCGACGACCCGGCCGGCTACCTCGAACGGCGCGCGGCGCAGGCGGACGCGCACGCCGACGTCGACGCGGCGCTCGCGCAGATCCTGGGCGACGGTGCCGGTCCTGGTGCCGCATCCGAAGAGGAACCTGGTGACGGATCCGGCGAGGGCAGCGGCGGTGCGGGCCAGGACGGGACCGACCGGCCCGAGGCGGGCTGAGGCGCCTCAGGGCTCGACGTCGTCGGGCGTCCCCACGTCGTCAGGCGTGCCGATCGACTCGTCCTGCACGTAGGCGGCGCCCTCGAGGAAGCCGCGGGCGCGCTCGGTGCGCGGGAACCTCTCGAGCAGCCTCCAGAAATCGGGGCCGTGGCCCGCGTGCAGCAGGTGCGCGAGCTCGTGCAGCAACACGTAGTCCAGCACCCAGCCCGGCATCCCCTGGACGCGGGTCGAGATGCGGATCGAGCCGTCCACGAGGGTGCACGACCCCCAGCGCCGTCCCTGGTTGGCCGACCACCGCACGCTCGTCGGGCGTGCCCTGCCGTCGAGGTACTTCGCCGACAGGTCGCGCGCCCGGGCCATGAGCTCGTCGTCCGAGGGACGACGGCGCCGCTCCTTGTCGGCGAGGCGGGCGAGCATCTTCGCCACCCACTCCTGCTCCTGCGCCCGCGAGAAGCGCGCCGGGATCGCGACGATGGTGCGTTCACCGTCGCGGTACGCGCTCACCGTGGCGGTGCGCCGACGGCTCCGGCGAACCTCCACTGACGTCGGGGCGTCGTGGACCACGGAACGACCGTATCGAAAAAACGTCAAGAATGTGTCATCCCCCACACCGCCGGTGCCTGTGGACGACGCCCGGGCCGGGCGGCGGACCCGTGCCACAGTGTCGGCATGACTGTCGGCATGACTGGCGCCACGCCCCCGCACGCCGACGCCGGCACGACCCGGAAGGACGTCCGGCTGCGACCCGGGACGCCGGTGCTCGACCGCGGGGACGGCGAGGTGCAGCTCGGCACCGACGCCCGCTGGGCGCTGGTCGTGGCCGGCCTGTCGGAGGCGGAGTCGGGCTGGCTGTGCGAGGTGGCCGCCCGGCGGCACCGGACGCTCGACCAGGCGGCGCGCCGGTGGTCGGTCGACGAGGCGCGGGCCGCGGAGATCGTCGAGCTGCTGGTGCGGTGCGGGTACCTGGTGCCGCCGGCACCCGCGCCGGGGCCGGTCACCGCGCCCGCCGACGGCGCGGCCGACGCGGCGGCGCTCGGGGCGCTCCGCCCGGACGGCGCGGGCCCGGCGGCGCTCGCCGCGCGTGCGCGGCGGACGGTGGGGGTGAGCGGCCTCGGCCGCATCGGCGCCGCGCTGGTCCTGCACCTGGCGACGGCGGGGGTCGGGACGCTCGTCCTCGACGATGCGCGCCCGGTGCAGACGGCGGACACGGGGCTCGGCGGCTACCGGCAGGGTGACGTCGGCCGGCCGAGGGAGCGGGTGCTGGCGCAGCTGATCGCGGAGCGCCACCCGCGCACCGCCGTCGTGCACGAGGTCGACGGCCGCGTGCCGGACGCCGTCGTGGTCGTGGAGGCCGACGTGGTGGAGCCGGCCCGGTACCGGCGGCTCCTGGGAGAGGGTGTGCCGCACCTGCCGGTGGTGGTGCGGGAGGCCGACGTGGTGGTCGGCCCGCTCGTGCTGCCGGGGCGGTCGGCCTGCACGGGGTGCGTGGCGCGGCACGCCACCGACGCCGACGCGCGGTGGCCGTACCTGGCGCGCCAGCTGCGCGCGCGGGAGGCGGACCGCCCGCACGAGACGACGCTCGCCGCGGGGGCCGCGGCGCTCGCCGCCGGCCAGGTCCTCGCCCTCGTCGACGGGGCCCGGCCCGTGGCGGTCGGGGCCGTGCTCGAGATCGCGCTGCCCGAGGCGCTGCCCCGGGTACGACCGGTGCAGCCGCACGCGGCGTGCGGCTGCACCGGTCTGGTGCCGGTGGGCTGACCGGCGGCGCGGGCGGTCATGCCGCCACGGTCTCCGACTTCCGCGGCCGGCCGCGACCACGCTTGCGCGCGACCACGGCGCCGTCGACGAAGACCTCACCGCCCCAGACGCCCCAGGGCTCGCGACGCTCGATCGCGCCGGCGAGGCAGCCGGCCTGCAGGGGGCACGTGCGGCAGAGCGCCTTGGCCTCCTCGACCTGGGTCGTGTGCTCGGCGAACCACAGCTCGGGGTCGTGGGTGCGGCACGGCAGCATGGCCGCGAACTGGCGGTCGAGCTCGGCCGCCTCGGCCGGGCTCTGCGCCAGGGGTTGATGGGGAGTCCAGGGGCCGGAACCGCCCTGGGGGATCGTGTCGAGCAGCCGCTCGTCCAACAGCTGTGCGAGACGCACGAGTTCCTCCGTCAGGTCCTTGGTGTGGTGCGAACGTCGATGTTCAGGACCTGCGGTGGTCCCCTGGCTTCAGGGGGCCGGCTCGTGCGACCTGGTGAGGTCTTCTTCCCTGGGCGGAAAGACGAAGGCCGCGGGTCCCGGTTGGACTCCGCGGCCTGGACCGGTCAACAGACCGGATGCATCCAGGGTGCGGAGTCGGGTGCGAAGGTGCGATCGATGAGGCCAGCTCCGGCGTGCGTACGCACACGGAAAGGAACGACCGCCGCGCACGGCGCGAGGGCAGACTTCGCCCCCGGCACGTGGCCGGACGATGCGTTCACCATCGTGACCAGGTTCATCGTGTCCATCTCTCTGCACCCACCTCCTCACTGCTCTCGGGCTCGCACCTCTCGGTGCGCGCCGTCTCCGTCAGGGACTTTCCGAGCATAGACCTGAGATCCGCTCGTGCCACCCCTTTTTTCGAACTTCGTGGGGGAAATTTTCTCAGGCCGTGCGCGCGTCGGCGACGAGCGCCAGGATCGTCGGCCCGTAGCGGTCGATCTTGGCCGGTCCGATGCCGTTGACCCGTGCCAGCTGGGCGATCGACGACGGCCGTACCTCGGCGATCTCGGCGAGCGTCGCGTCGCCGAGGATCGTGTAGGCGGGCTTGTCCGTCTCGCGGGCGACCGACAGGCGCCACTCCCGCAGGGCGTCGAAGAGCTCGAGGTCGCCGTCCCCCGTGAGCTGCTGACGTGCCTGGCCGCGCTGACGGCGCGCGGCGCCCGCGCTCCGACCCCGCGGCTCGTCGGGCCACAGCCCGTCCAGGAAGCGGGTCCGCTTGCGCGACGCCCGCCCGCCCGGGTTGCGCGAGCGCGCGAACGAGACCTCGAGGTGCTCGCGGGCCCGCGTGACCCCGACGTACAGGAGACGTCGTTCCTCGGCCACCGCGTCGTCCGTCTCCGCGAGGGAGATCGGCATCAGGCCCTCGCTCATGCCCGCGAGGAACACCGCGTCCCACTCGAGGCCCTTGGCCGCGTGCAGGGAGGCCAGGGTGACGCCCTCGACCGTCGGGGCGTGCTGCGCCGCGGCGCGCTCCTCGAGCTCGGCGACGAGCGTGGCGACCGTCGCCGGCTGCTCCTCGGTGGCGAGCCGCGCCAGGTCGTCCGCGAGCCCGACGAGGGCGTTCATCGCCTCCCACCGCTCGCGGGCGGCGCCCCGCGCGGCGGGCGGCCGCTCGGACCAGCCGGCGGACGTGAGCACGTCGCGGACCTGCTCGGGCATCGGCTGGGCCGGGTCGGCCGACCGCGCGGCGCCCCGCAGGAGCACGACGGCGTCGCGGACGTCCTTGCGCTGGAAGAAGCGGTCCCCGCCGCGCACCTGGTAGGAGATCCCGGCGTCGGCGAGGGCGGACTCGAAGGCCTCTGACTGGGCGTTGGTGCGGTAGAGCACGGCGATCTCGGACGGCCGGACGCCGTCGGCGACGAGGCGCGCCGCGCGGGCGGCGATCCCGGCGGCCTCGGACTCGTCGTCGTCGTAGACGGTGAAGGACACCGGCGGCCCGGCGGGGCGCTGGGCGCGCAGCTCGAGGGCACCCGCGACGCGCCCGCGGCGCAGCACCTCGTTCGCGAGGTGGACGACCTGGGGCGTCGAGCGGTAGTCGCGCACGAGTCGGACGACCCGGGCGTCGGGGTAGGTGCGCGTGAAGTCGAGCAGGTAGTGCGGCGTCGCGCCGGTGAAGGAGTAGATCGTCTGCGACGGGTCGCCCACGACGCAGAGCTCGCGGCGCCCGCCGAGCCACTGGTCGAGGAGGAACTGCTGCAGCGGGGAGACGTCCTGGTACTCGTCGACCACGAAGTGGCGGTACTGCGAGCGCACCTCGTCGGCCACCTGCCGGTGCGAGG
>JAPSLD010000154.1 GCA_031181105.1 Isoptericola sp.
GAGAACGGCTCGGCGCCCGTGGCCATCGCGTACAGCACCGTCAGCGCCACGCCGATGCCGACCCACACCGCGTACGCCGTGCCGACCGGCAGCTCCCGCAGCGCCCACCCCAGTCCCACCATGCTGGCCACCAGCGCGACGCCGAACACGACCGACGGTCCGAGCTTCGTGAACCCCTGCGAACGGTCCAGCGCCGTCGCCCACACGGCCTCCAGCGCTCCCGAGACGATCAAGACGATCCAGGACATGACGCTCTCCTCCGGTGCCGTCTTGTCGCACGCCGGGTACGGCACCCCTCGTCCGGGAGCCCGCCCGGGCTCTGGCTGCGATGCTCGCACATCCCCACGCGGCCGGCTATGCTGAAACGGACATACGGTATAAACCAGTGTGTATAGCACAACACAATGGTCGCGGCCGATGTCGGTGGCTCCTCCTAGCCTGACGACGACGCCGCAGGTCACCGCCCTGCGCACGCACCCGACGTCGGCACCGCAACGGAGGAACCCGTGGTCGCACCACCCCGGCTCGAGCGCCTCACCGTCTCCGAGGCAGCCGACCGGTACCTCTCCTCCGTGCGGGTGGAGACGGTGCGCGGCGTCCTCTCCCCCGCCACGGCCCGCAGCTACGAGCGCGACGTCACCGAGCTCGTCACGCTGCTCGGCCCCGCCCGGGTGCTCGACGACGTCACGGGCGACGACGTCGACGACGCGCTCGTGCGGTACCAGGCCAGCCCCGACGGGCGGTACGCCGACCCGGCACGCAAGGGGGCGCCCGGTCGCTCCACGGCCACGGTCAACCGGTTCCGGCAGTCCGTGACGCGGTTCTTCTCGCACGCGGCGCGCCAGTGCTGGGTCCAGGCCGACCCGATGCAGTGGGCCGCGCCGGCCGCCCGGGTCCGCGACCGCCTCCGCGTCGAGCGGACCGCCCTGTCCGCCTCGGCCGCGCAGGCGCTCCTGTCCACCGTCTCCTCCCCCGCGGCCGCTGCCGGCGCCGGGACGGCACCGGCGGGCGCCGCAGCGTCGCACCCGCCCACCCGGCGGCACCGCGCCGACCAGGCCCTCGCGCTGCGCGACCGGCTCGTCGTCGCGCTCCTGCTCGTCGTCGGGCCGAGGGTGTCCGAGCTCGCACGCGCCGATGTCGCCGACTTCGTGCGCGAGCCCGACGAGACCCGCTGGCGCATCGTCGGCAAGGGCGGCGCCACGCGCACGGTCGCCCTGAGCCGGCCGCTGACGGACGCCCTCGAGGACTACCTGGCGCACCTGCGCCCGCGCCTCGCGGCGCGCCGGACCGACGACCCGGACGCCCAGCGTGCCCTGCTGCTGTCCTGGCGGGGGCGGCGCGTCGACACCCAGGCGATCCGCGGCCTGCTGGCCCGCGCCGTCGAGCGGATGCCCGCCCCCTACCGGCGGCCGACGACGCCGCACGCCCTGCGGCACACGACGGCGACCCTCCTGGTGGCCGCGGGCTGGGACGTCAAGGTCGTCGCCGAGCTGCTCGGGCACGCGTCGATCGCCACGACGGGCGTCTACCTGGACCGCATCGAGGGCGAGCTCGCCGCGGCCATCCGCACGCACCCGCTGTCCGACGCGCTGGCGACCGGCTGAATGACGGGCGCCGGCGGATCGCGGTCGCTACCGTGAGCGCGTGCCGCCTCACCTGCCGTCCCGGATCAGCAGCTCCGCCGTCACCGTCGCGGTCGACTGGGCGGTCGTCCGCAGGTTCGCCCGGCGCACCGCGCTGGCGGCCGCGATCGCGCCCGTCGCCACCGCGGCGGGGCTCATGCTGCTCGACAAGATCCGCGGGCAGCGCTACCCGCTCGACAAGCGGTTCCCCACCGCGCCGCCCGCCACGACGCACATCGGCGAGAGCTCGACCACCGTCTACACCTACGGCGCCGACCTGTACGAGGACATGCTCGCCGCGATCCGGGGAGCCAGGAAGCAGATCTTCCTCGAGTCGTACATCTGGAAGGGCGACGAGGTAGGGACCCGGTTCAGGGAGGCGATCACCGAGGCCGCCGAGCGCGGCGTCGACGTGTACGTCGTGTACGACGCGTTCGCGAACCTCGTCGTGCCGCGCGCGTTCTACGACTTCGGGCCGCGGGTCAACGTGCTGCGCTTCCCGATGCTGCGCCCCGAGGTGCTCCTCTTCGGGATCCGGCACTCCGGTCGCGACCACCGCAAGATCCTCGTGGTCGACGACGACGCCGCGTTCGTCGGCGGGTACAACATCGGCTCCCTCTACGCGACCCACTGGCGCGACACGCACCTGCGCGTGACCGGGCCGGCCGTGTGGGAGCTGCGCAACGCGTTCGTCGACTTCTGGAACCGCTGGCGCACGGACGACCTGCCGGTGCTCCAGGACGTCGGGTCGCAGCACTGGCTGCCGCACCTGCGCGCCGCGCGCAACGCCCCCAGCGAGCTGGTCTTCCCGATCCGCGGGCTCTACCTCGACGCGATCGACCGGGCCTGCTCGCACGTGTACATCACCCAGGCGTACTTCATCCCCGACGCCGACATCCTCACCGCGCTGCTCAACGCGTCGGCCCGCGGGGTCGACGTGCGCGTGCTCGTGCCCGAGCGGTCCAACCACGTCGTCGCCGACTGGCTCGCCCGGGGCCACTACGCCACCCTGCTGCGCGGCGGCGTGCGCATCTTCCTGTACCAGGGGGCGATGATCCATGCCAAGACGGCGACGATCGACGGCGCGTGGTCGACCGTCGGCACGGCGAACATCGACCGGCTCAGCCTCACCGGCAACTACGAGATCAACCTCGAGATCGTCGACGCCCAGGCGGCCGGCCGGCTCGAGGACATCTTCCGGATGGACCTGGGCAACGCGCGCGAGCTCACCCTGGAGGAGTGGGAGCGGCGGTCCGTGCTGAAGAAGGTCGCCGAGCTGGTGCTCTCGCCCCTGCGCCCGCTGCTCTGACGGGCCCTCAGAGGTCGATCGACTCCCCCGCCCGCAGCCGGCGGTACTCGTGCTCGCCGCCCACCCGGGCCGTGTCGAGGAGCTTCGCCACGAGCCCGTGCCCCACCTCCGACAGCGGTGCGTCGTGGATCGGCACCACGGTCCGGGCGCTCGCGGCCAGCGTGTGGTCGATCGCGTCGGCCAGGCGCAGCCACGGGCCGGCCACGGGGACGAGCAGCACGTCGACCGGTGTCCCGGGCAGGTCGAACGAGTCACCCGGGTGGTGCACCACGGTGCCGTCGACGTCGATGCGGTAGGTCCGGTTCTCGACGCGCTCGAGCCGCTCGTGGACGACGGCGTGCATGCCGCCGCCCACGGTGACGCGGACGTCACCGAGCCGCAGGGTCTCCCCCGGAGCCGCGGGGTGCACGCGGGAGGCCGGCGCGCCGGCGGCGACGAGGAGGTCGACCGCCCCCGGGGCGGCCCAGACGTCGAGGGCCGGGTCCGTGCGCAGGGCGGGCACCACCACGCCGGTGTCCACGTGGTCGGGGTGCTCGTGCGTGACCAGCACGCTCGTCGCGCCGTCGAGGGCGGCCGCGGCGTCGGCGAACGTCCCGGGGTCGACCGCGAGGCGCGCCGTCGCGCCGTCGACCCGGACGCACGCGTGGCCGTGGGACGTCAGGCGCATCTCGCGCGCGGGGGCTCAGCCGGCGCTGCGGGCGCGGCGCCGGGCCGCGAGCTCGTCACCCTCGTGCTGGGCGACGCCGTCGGGCTCGTCGAGCGACTCTGTCGGCATCTCGGACAGCGTGCCCTCGATCTCCCGCCACACGCGCCCGACGGCGATGCCGAAGACGCCCTGGCCGCCCTGGACGAGGTCGACGACCTCGTCCGGTGACGTGCACTCGTAGACCGACGCGCCGTCGCTCATGAGCGTGATCTGCGCGAGGTCGTCGACGCCGCGCTCGCGCAGGTGCGTCACTGCGCTGCGGATCTGCTGGAGCGAGACCCCGGTGTCGAGCAGCCGCTTGACGACCTTGAGCACGAGGATGTCGCGGAAGCTGTACAGGCGGTGGGTGCCCGAGCCGGTGGCCGGGCGGATCGAGGGCTCGACGAGCCCGGTGCGGGCCCAGTAGTCGAGCTGGCGGTACGTGATGCCCGCGACGCGGCAGGCGGTCGTGCCGCGGTAGCCGGTGCCGGCGTCCTGCTCCGTGAGGTCCTCGCCGAAGAGGAGCCCCTGGGCGCCGTGCGGCACCGGAACGCCGGGCGCCTGGGCGCTTGCCTCACCGCTGCTGTTCACTGTGCCTCCTGTGATGTCGCTTCCACGCTAGGGGGCGCCCGGGGGGCCGTCAACGACGTCGGCCGGGAGCCGTTCCGGCGTGTCGCGCGGGTCGGGGTGCGTCGCCGTCGCCCCGACCGGTCCGGACGGACAAACCTTCGACCTGCAGTTGAAGGTTCGTGCCCCGCCACGGTAGCCCACCGTGACGCTCGACCTGAGGTTCACGGTTGCGTGTCGTCGGGTCCGTCGCCCGGGCGCGGGCCGTCGGGCTCCTCCCCCGGGGGCCCCGAGCCGCTGGGGTCCGTGAAGTCGTCGGGGTTGACGTGGTCCAGGAAGTCGCGGAACCGCTCGACCTCGCGCTGCTGCTCGACGTCGACGACCTCGACGCCGGCCGCGGCGATGATCTCGGCCGAGCACAGCACCGGGCTGTCGGTCCGCACCGCCAGGGCGATCGCGTCGGACGCCCGCGAGTCGAGGCGCACCCCGTTAGACAGGACGAGCTCGGCGAAGAAGATCCCCCCGTCGAGCGCGACGATCTCCACGCGCTCGAGCTCGACGCCGACCGCCCCGAGCAGGTCGCGGAGCAGGTCGTGCGTCATGGGACGGGGCGTGACGAGCCCGGCCTGCGCCATCGCGATCGCCGACGCCTCGCGCGCCCCGATGACGATGGGCACGGCGAGGTCCGCCGCCGCGTCGAGCAGCAGGACGACGATCTCCTGGTCGTGCTGCTGCTGGCGGACGCCGAGGACCTCGACGGGGACCATCGGGGCGTCGTCGGGCACTTCAGGCTCCACCGACCCACGGTACGACGGCGGGCGGCACGGCGTCGCGGCCAGGGGAAGATCATCCCCTGGCCGCGTCGGCGCTCAGCCGAGGTCGGCCACGCCCTGGCGGACCCAGGTGGTGTGGAGTCGGGTGAGCAGCTCGGCGACCTCGGTCCCGAGGGTGGCGGCCTGGGCGCGCGCCGACGTCGTCTGCTGCTTGCGGTACGGGGCGACGAGCTGGTCGACGAGGCCCACGTGGCGGTCGGCGGACGCACGCAGGGACCGCAGGTGACGCGGCTCGATGCCGTGCTCGGCCAGCCGGGCGGCGATCCGGACGACGTCGGGCGTACCGGGGTCGAACCAGCCGCCGGGGCCGGGGTGCAGGACGCCGGCCGTGACGAGCTGCTGCACGAACGCGGCCTCGGTGCCGGTCGCCTCGGCCAGCGAGTCGACGGTCCACCGGCGCAGGGAGGAGCGGGCGTCGTCGCCGGCGGCGTCGGCGAGCCGGGGCGCGGGCCCGGGCGCCGGCTCGCCCGCGTCCATGGCCGCGAGCCGCTCCTTGATCACCTTCAGCGGCAGGTACGAGTCACGCTGCTCCGTCAGGACGAACCGCAGCCGCTCGACGTCGGCCGGGCTGTACTGGCGGTAGCCCGACGGTGTGCGGACCGGGTCGATCAGGCCCTGCTCCTCGAGGAAGCGCAGCTTGGAGTGCGAGACCGAGGGGAACTCCTGGCCCAGCTGGGCCAGGACGTCCGAGATGCGCATCGTGGCCTGGCGGGAGATCCCCTGCGGCCAGGGTTCGGGACCCTCGTCCCGTCGCGGCTCCGGGCCGTGCGCCGCGTGCGCCGCGCTCACGGCAGGGGCGCCTGCGTGTCCCGCGGCGCCTGCGGGCTCGCGTGGAACGACATGCGGAACTTGCCGATCTGCACCTCGTCGCCCGTGCTCAGGGTCGCCGCGTCGATCCGCACCCGGTTGACGTAGGTGCCGTTGAGGGAGCCGATGTCGCGGACCACGAACCGGTCGCCCTCGCGGACGAACTCGGCGTGCTTGCGGGAGACCGTGACGTCGTCGAGGAAGATGTCCGCCGTGCCGCTGCGGCCGGCGACGGCCCGGTCGGTGTCGAGGAGGAAGCGCTCACCCACCGCCCCGGACCCGTACTGCACGACGAGGAGGGCCGAGTGCCGCGGCAGCGCCGCCACGGCGGCGGCCTCCTCGGCGGTCAGCGGGATCCGGTGGACCTGCTCCTCCGCGGGCGCGCCGATACGCCCGAGGTGCGCCGTGGTGTCGGCGCCCGCCTGGTGCGGCGGCAGAGCACGGGGGTCCGTCATCAGTCCTCCTGTGAGGTCGGGCCGGGCCGCCGGACGACCGCCGGACCGGGGTGACGCGCTCA
>JAPSLD010000155.1 GCA_031181105.1 Isoptericola sp.
ATACCCGCGACCCCGGACTCCTCTGCCGCCACCACGACCGGGGCGGCGCTCTGCACCGCCGACATCAGCCTGCGGCCGGGAAGAGGAAGCCGGCGACCAGGCCCAGGAGCGCGAGCAGCTCGACGAACGCGACACCGAGGAACATGGTGGCGCGCAGCTGGCCGGCGACCTCGGGCTGACGGGCGATGCCCTCGATCGTCTTGCCGATCAGGATGCCGAGACCGATGCCGGGGCCGACCGCGGCGAGGCCGTAGCCGACGGAGTTGAGGTTACCGGTGACCTCGGCGAGGGTGGTGACGTCCACTGGGTTTCCTTCCGTTGGGCGTCGGGCCGGGTGGACCGACGTCGCTGACTTGCGTCTGTGGTGGGTGGTGCGAGCGCCGCCTCGGAGCTGACCGCGAGGGTCAGTGCGCCTCCTCGAGCGACAAGTTGATGTAGACCGCGGCGAGCAGGGCGAAGATGTACGCCTGCAGGCCCGCGACCAGGAGCTCGAACGCCGTGAACGCGAAGCCGCCGGCGAGCGAGAGGACGCCGAGGGCCTTCATCGCCGGGGCGGCCTCGAAGACGAAGTAGTGCGTCGCCGCGAACGCCAGCACGAGCATGATGTGGCCGGCGATCATGTTCGCCGCGAGTCGCAGCGCGAGCGAGCCCGGCCGGATGATCAGCAGCTGGAGCAGCTCGATCGGCATCACGATGATGTAGACGAACTTCGGGATGCCGGGCGGGAAGAGGTTGTTCTTCAGGTAGCTGCCCAGCCCGTGCTGCCGGATGCCCACCCACCAGTAGGTCGCGAAGACCCACAGGGCCAGGACGAGCGGCAGGCCGATGCGCGACGAGGCCGCGAGGTTCAGGCCGGGGACCAGGCCCGTGAGGTTGAAGGCGAGGATCGTCAGGAAGATCGTCGTCAGCATGGGCAGGAAGCGCCTGGCCTCCTGCTTGCCGAGGATCTGCTCCGCGATCTGCACCCGGACGAAGTCGAGCAGCAGCTCGATCACGTTCTGGAACCGGCCGGGGACGAGCTTCGCGCGCTTGGCGGCGAGGACGAAGACCGACAGGAGCACGATCGTCGCGATGACGCGGATGATCCAGATCCGGTCGATCTGGAACCAGGTGCCCTCGAAGAGGATCGCCGGCGGGAAGAAGTCCGCGATGGACGGCGCGTGGAAACCGCCCTCACCCTCGGAGGCGGCGAGCAGGCTGGGGGTCGCTGACGTGAACAGGAGGACTCCCGTAGGTCGATGGTCCGTACGCGCCGCACGCGCACGCGGGCACGCCGTCGGACCTGGCCGTCATGGATTTCGCGAGTAGCCTACCGGATGATCCGGTGTGCTTCCGACACGAACCTGGCCGTTCCGGGCCGGAAAATCGCGGCTTGTGAACGAGGGCACTTGTGCGGGCCGCGTGGTGACGTCCGCGGCGAGCTCAGGGCTGGACGTACGGCACGCGCCCGCCCTTGACCGCCCGGTAGTCGAGGAGGGCGGAGCCGACGGCCCCGAGCGCGAGCACGACGAAAAGGACGAGCCGGTCGTAGAAGTCGGCGCCCCGCAGGAGCGCGAGCACGACCACGAGGACGATCACCTTCGCGATCCACGTGCCCATCACGAGGCCCGCCATCGCGGCGGGGCTCGACCCGACAGACCGCATCATCGACCAGATCGTGGTGGCGCAGAAGAACGCGGCCAGGGCCGCGCCGACGAGCGCGCCCCAGACGCCCGGCACACCGGACACGAGCGCGCCGACGGCGACGCCCAGCACCAGCAGCGCGCCCACGAGCAGGAGCGTGTCTCGCAGGGCCGTGCGCAGGACGGCGCGCTCCGCGCTCGTGGAGCTCGTCGCGCTCGTCGCGCTCGTCGAACTCGCGGCGCTCGTGGCCGGGCTCTCGCCGCGGGCCGGCTCGGGGGACGGGGTGGGCGTGGTCATGGCGCGCGTCCTTCGTGGGTCGGGCTGGTGCGGGTCGGGCCTGAGACGGGTTCGAGCGGTCCGGCCGGACGGGCGTCGGCCGTGCGGGCGGCGCCGTCACCGGACGGCACGCCGGCCGCGACGGTGCCGGCGATCGCGGGGAGCGAGCCCGTCGCGACGTCGTCGTCGAGGAACCGGCCGCGCGTGCGCAGCGGACCGAGCGTGAGCAGGAGGGCGGCGACGACCGCGACGACGAGCCACCCGAGGACGGCCTGCCAGCGCCACCGGACCAGGGAGGCGGCGCCGAACGCGAACACCGCGGTCCACACGTAGAGGATCAGCACGGCGCGGCGGTGCGAGTGGCCGAGGGCCAGCATCCTGTGGTGCAGGTGCATCCGGTCCGGCGCCATCGGCGACTTGCCCGCCGCGAGCCGGCGCACCACGGCCATGCCCATGTCCAGCAGGGGCAGGACCAGGACGGCGAGCGGCAGGAGCAGCGGGATGAACAGCGGTGCGCGCTGGGCCCCGGACAGCGCGGCGTCGGTCACGGTGGGGTCGATCTTGCCGGTCACGGAGATCGCGGCGCCCGCGAACACGAGGCCCAGCACCATCGACCCGGAGTCGCCCATGAAGATGTGCGACGGGAAGAAGTTGTGCGGCAGGAAGCCGAGGCACGCGCCGACGAGCACGGCCACCATGAGGGACGCGAGGCTCGAGTAGTCGTCCGGGCTCGCCTGCTGGGTCAGCCCGTAGGTGTACAGGAAGAACGCCGTGCCGCCGATCGCGATCATCCCGGCGGCGAGACCGTCGAGGCCGTCGACGAAGTTGACCGCGTTCATGGCGACCACGACCACGAGCACCGTCGCCACCAGGGACAGGCGGGCCGAGGTGATGTAGAGGCCGTCGGGCGTCGGCAGCGACGTGAGCTGCACCTGCTGCAGGGCCATGAAGCCCGCGGCGAGCACCTGGCCCGCCAGCTTGGTCATCCAGTCGAGGTCCCACACGTCGTCAAGCCAGCCGAGCAGGCACACGATCGCGGCACCGCCGACGATCCCCCACGCCTGGCGGTCCTCGAACACGTCGTCGAGGAACGGCAGCTGCGAGGCGAGCAGCACCGCGACCACGATCCCCAGCAGGATCGCCAGGCCGCCGAGCCGCGGCGTCGGCTGCACGTGGACGTCGCGCGCACGCACGGCCGAGATGGCGTTGGTGCGGACCGCCACCCACCGCGCCGCCGGGGTGGCGAGGTAGGTCACCGCCGCGGCGACCAGCATGAGCAGGACGTACGTCCTCACCCGGCGGTCCCGGCTTCCTCGTCGGCGGCTTCCCTGCTCCGGGCCTCGTCGTCTCCGGGCTGCTCGTCCCCGGGCTGCTCGCCGGGCCCGAGCACGGGCGCGACCTCGCGCAGCGCCTCGAGCGGGACCGCACCCTCCCGCACGACGCGCACGTGCGGGCCGGTGGCGTCCACGATCGTCGACGCCACTCCCCCGGGCGCGAGCCCGCCGTCGAGGTAGCACGCGACCGCGTCACCCAGCTGGGCGCGCGCGTCGGCGACCTCGAGCGCGGCGGGCTGGCCGCTCTTGTTCGCGCTCGAGACCGCGAGCGGACCCGTCCGCCGGAGCAGGGCGAGCGCGGCCTCGTGGTCGGGCATGCGCAGGGCGACCGTGCCGTGCGTCTCGCCGAGGTCCCACTGCAGGGACGGCTGCGAGCGCAGGATGATCGTGAAGCCGCCCGGCCAGAACGCCTCGACCAGCGTGCGCGCGACCTCCGGCACGTCCGCCGCGAGGCCGTCGAGGGTGCGGGCGTCCGGCACGAGGACCGGCGGCGGCATCTGACGCCCACGGCCCTTGGCCGCGAGCAGGGCCGCGACCGCCGAGGCGTCGAACGCGTCGGCCCCGATGCCGTAGACGGTGTCGGTGGGCAGGACGACGAGACCACCACGGGAGATCGTGTTGACGGCCTCGTCGATCGCGGGACCCCAGGAGTTCGGATCGGTGACGTCGTGCACGCTGCTCACGGGGTCAGTCTGTCACGTCTCGCGGGTCGTCCTCGGCCGCCGGCGGCCGGGGCGCGGCCCGGCGCGCGACGACCATCCGCGGGCGTCCCGTCAGGTCCGCACGGGTGGCCGCCGCAGCGAACGCGCGGACGCCCGGCCGCTCGGCGGCGGGCTCCGGCGTGGCGTCGACCATGGCGCGGGCCGCGGCGTCCTGCACCTCGGCGTGCTCCATGACGTAGAGCCCGTCGGGGCGCAGCAGCCGCGCGGCGGCGGCCGTGACGCCCCGCGGCACCTCGAGACCGTCGGGCCCGAGGCCGTACAGCGCGACGGCCGGGTCGTGCTCGGCGACCTCCGGGTCGCGCGGCACCGCGCCGGGCGGCACGTAGGGCGGGTTGGAGACGACGACGTCCACCGTGCCATCGAGCTCGCGCAGGGCGGTGCGGGCGTCACCGCGCACCAGCCGGACGACCGGCGCGCCGTCGGCGCCCACCCGCGCGTCGACGTTGCGGCGCGCCCACGCGTGGGCGGCCGCGTCGAGCTCGACCGCGTGCACGCGCGCGCCCGGGACCTCGGTCGCGACGGCGAGCGCGATCGCGCCCGTCCCCGTGCACAGGTCGACGACGACGGCGGTGCCCCGCTCGGCGACGACCCGCAGCGCCTCGTCGATCGCGACCTGGGCGACCTCCTCCGTCTCCGGCCGCGGCACGAACGCCCCGGGCCCGACGGCGAGCTCGAGGTGCCGGAACGCCGCCACGCCCGTGAGGTGCTGCAGGGGCTCCCGGGCCGCCCGCCGGGCGACGAGGGCCGCGAACGCGGCCGGCGCACCGTCGTCGGGCAGCGGGGCGTCCAGGACGGCGAGCCGCCGGACCTCGCCGCGGCCGGTGCCCAGCGCGTGGGCGAGCAGGAGCTCGGCGTCGACGCGCGGGCTCGGCACGCCCGCGGCGGCGAGCCGGTCGGCCGCGCCGCGCAGCAGCGCAGTGGGCCGGAGCTCGTCAGGCATCGGCCGCGGCCGCGAGCCGCGCCGCCTCGTCGGCCTCGACCGCGGACCGCACGACCGCGTCGAGGTCGCCGTCGAGCACGTGGTCGAGGTTGTAGGCCTTGTACCCCGTGCGGTGGTCGGCGATGCGGTTCTCGGGGAAGTTGTAGGTCCTGATCCGTTCGCTGCGATCGACCGTCCTGACCTGCGAGCGCCGCAGGTCCGCGGCCTCGGCCGCCGCGGCCTCCTGCTGCGCGGCCAGGAGCCGGGCGCGCAGCACCCGCAGCGCCTGCTCGCGGTTCTGCAGCTGCGACTTCTCGTTCTGCATCGACACCACGATGCCCGTGGGCAGGTGCGTGATCCGCACGGCGGAGTCGGTCGTGTTGACCGACTGCCCGCCCGGTCCCGACGAGCGGAACACGTCGATGCGCAGGTCGTTCGGGTCGATCTCGACCTCGCCCGGGTCGTCGACCTCGGGGAACACGAGCACCCCGGCGGCGGAGGTGTGGATGCGGCCCTGGGACTCGGTCACGGGCACCCGCTGGACGCGGTGGACGCCGCCCTCGTACTTGAGGTTGGCCCACACGCCGTCCGACGGGTCCTCGAGCGACCGGGCCTTGATCGCGACCTGGACGTCCTTGTAGCCGCCGAGCTCGGTCTGCGTCGCGTCGAGCACCTGGGTGCTCCAGCCGCGGCGCTCGGCGTACCGCAGGTACATCCGCAGCAGGTCGCCGGCGAACAGGGCCGACTCCTCCCCGCCCTCGCCCGCCTTGATCTCGAGGATGACGTCGCGGCCGTCGTCCGGGTCTCGCGGCACCAGGACGTGCCGCAGCTCCTCGGCGGCCTGCTTCTCCGCCGCCCGGAGTGCCGGGAGCTCGGCCGCGAACGACTCGTCCTCGGCCGCGAGCTCGGCTGCCGCCGCCGCGTCGCCGTGCGCGGACGCCCAGCCCCGGTACGCGCGCACCACCTGGTTGAGCTCGGCGTAGCGCCGCCCGAGCGTGCGGGCGCGGCCGGCGTCGGCGTGGACCGCCGGGTCGGCGAGCGCACGCTCGATCTCGGCGTGCTCCTCGAGCAGCGGGCGTGCGGCGGCGAACGGGTCGGTCATGGCATCTCCGGTCGGCGAGAAGGCTGCGGGTACGACAACGCCGGTGGTCCGACGTCCGACTGCCCCTGGAGAGGTTGTCGGGCGGACCACCGGCGCTGCGAGGACGCTACTTCTCGGACTTCTTGCCGTAGCGGGCCTGGAACCGGGCGACGCGGCCACCGGTGTCGAGGATCTTCTGCTTGCCCGTGTAGAAGGGGTGGCAGGCGCTGCACACGTCGGCGTTGATCTTGCCGGACGTCTGGGTGCTGCGCGTCACGAAGGTGTTGCCGCAGGTGCAGGTCACCTCGGTGACGACGTACTCGGGGTGGATACCGGACTTCA
>JAPSLD010000156.1 GCA_031181105.1 Isoptericola sp.
CGAGCGTGAAGGCGGCCGCGAGCCCCGACGCCGACGGTGCCGCGAGCAGCTCGGCCTGCCCGGCGACGGGGTCGTCGACGACGGCGGTCGGCAGGACGTCGCGGACCGCCCGCTCCACGGCCGCGCGACCGGCGTCGCCGGTCCCGGGGTCGAGCGCCACGAGCGCGAGCCGCGGGTAGGCGTCCCGCCCGAGCGCCGCCGTCGCGGCGACCAGGTCGACCAGCACGAACCGCGACGCGGGCGGGGCGCCCGGCAGCGCGTCCACCGCCCCGAGGACCGCCAGCCCCCGCCCTCCGAGCGTCGCGGCCGACGAGCCCGCCGCCACGCCGAGGGACGCGGAGACCAGCGCCGGCAGCCGGCCGTCGGCGTCCGGCTCGGCGAGCTCGGCGATCCCCGCGGGCGCACCGGGGACGCCGGCCTGCACCTCCGCGAGCGCGGCCGCGTCGACCCCGTACACCGTGACCTGCTCCCCCGCGCCGCCGCCCGAGCCCAGCGCCAGCTGGCCGAGGTCGGCCACGGGCGAGACGGCGCGCACGCCGTCGATCCCGCGCAGCGCCGCGACCTCCTCGGCGCCCACGACCGGCCCCGCGACCCGCAGGTCGGCGCCCACCTCGGCCCAGGCCTCGCGCGTGATGCCCGCCGCCACGGTGGACTGCAGCACCGCCGACGACGCCGCGACCGCGACGGCGAGCACGAGCGCCAGCGCGGGGACCACCCCGCCGGCCGGGTCGCGCGTGGCCCGGGCGGCACCGAGGAACGGCACGAGGTCGGCCCGGCGCGCGAGCGTCCGCTCGAGCCCCCGCGCCAGCCACGGGAACGCCCGCACCGCGAGCAGCGTGACGGCGACGCTGAGCAGCAGGGGCGCCGCGGCGAGCAGCGGGTCGACGCCGAGGTCGTCCGTCCCCGCGACGACACCGCGCTGCAGCAGGAGGGCGACGGACACGACGGCGCCCGCGCCGACGAGCGACTCGAGCACGGGCCGCAGGCGGCGCCGGGAGGGGCGGCGCGCCAGGTCGGCGCGCTCGGCACGCATCCCGCGGGCCGACGCCGCGCCGGCCAGGGCCACCGCGGGAGCCAGGCCGGCCACCGCCGCGAGCGCCACCTGGACCGGTGCGACGTGGCCCGGGACGGCCAGCAGGCCGAGCCCGAGGCCCGCCGCCGCGGCCGGCAGCCCCGTCGCGAGCCCCTCGACCGCGACGACGCCGCGCACCCATGAGCCGGACGCCCCGCGGGCACGCACCAGCGCGAGCGCCGCCCGTCGCCGTTCGACCACCAGGCGCCCGCCGAGCACGAGCAGCGCACCCACCGCGCCGAGCGGCCCGGCGGCGAGGACGGCCACGATCGCGTCGACGCCGCTGCGCCGCCCGAGCACGTCCTCGAGGATGCCGGTCAGCCCGGAGGCCGGGTGGAACGTGGCACGGTCGCCCGGCCGCACCGTCTCCGTCCGGCTCGCCATGCCGCGCAGCTGCGCCAGGAGCGCGGGCACCTCGTCGCTGCGCACGCCGTCGGCCCGCACGGGGAACCAGACGCGGGTGCTGGGCGCCGGCACCCACGCCGCGACCGTGCCCGGGTCTCCGTAGACGGCTGCCGTCACGATCTTCCCGACGTTGGGGTCGACGACCACCTCGGGCGTCACCGCGGTCGGGTTGTGCGCCCAGTACTCGGACCCCGGGTCGACCGGCTCCCAGATGCCGACGAGCACCAGCGGCGGGAGCTGGGCGCCCGGCGCGGGGTGCACCGAGCCCAGGGTCCAGCCGAGCTCGGCGGCCGACGCCGCGGACATCGCGACCTCGATCGGCGCCGGCACGACGTCGACGACGCCGTCGGAGCCCGGCAGCATCAGCCGCCGGTCGGTGAGCACGGGCGTCGGCAGCGGCCAACGGCCCTCCACCACGCGCACGTGCTCGGGCGTGGTCGCGCCGGCGCGCGGCACGACCCAGGGCGAGGCGACGTCGTTGCCCTCCACCCGTTCGACCGGGGTGCGTCCGCCCGAGACGGTGAGGTCCGGCTCGCCCAGCACGTCGCGCAGCGGACCGGGCTGGGCGTCGCGGAGCGCGCGCAGACCGTCGAGGTACTCGTCCCACGCGGGCTGCGGCGGTTCGACCGACGTCGCCTCGGTCGGGCCGAGGGTCAGCCCGCGGTACGGGTCGTACTCGTCCCCGTAGCCGGGGGCGACGCTCGTGGTCGCGATGACGTCGCGCGCGACCGGGGACGCCTCCGCGGTCGCGTGGGCGAGCTGGCGGGAGTGCACCTCGGCGAGCGCGCGCGGGCCCGCCGAGAGCACGGCCGCGCCGAGCAGCGCCACGAGCGCCAGGGCGAGCGTCGCCCCGGCGGAGGTGCGCAGGTGCCGGCGCACCAGCAGGAGCAGGCCCCTCATCGCACCTCCTCCCGGTACCCGGTGTCGCGGGCCTGGGCCACGACCCGGGCGCCCACGCCCGCCGCCACCGCGACGAGCCCCACGGCCAGGACCGCCAGCGGGCCGGCGAGGAGCCACGGGTCGAGCCGGAGCGCGGCGTCGGGCGTCACGGCCACCCCGGTGAGGGTCGCGCGCGCGAGCCCCGGCACGACGAGGCGTGCCACCACCGCGCCGGCGACGGCACCCGCCACCACGGCGACGGCCCCGACCGCGAGCAGCTCGAGCGCCCGGCCGGTGCCCTGGTGCTGCGGCGGCACCCCGACGGCGCGCAGGACGATCACCTCGTGGCGGCGCGCGCGCAGCATCGCCACGGCCACGGCCGCCACGCCGACGAGCGCGAGCACGACGGTCCCGGCGGCCGTCAGGCCGAACGTGGCCCGCACGGGTGCCGCCGCGTCGACGTCGCCCGCGGCGGGTGCGGGCGTGCGCACCCGCGCACCGTCGCCGGCGATCTCGGCGGCGTCCCGCGCGACGTCCGGCACGGCCCCCGGCGCGCGGGCGGCGACCCACACCTCCTCGGGGCGCGGGAGCTGGGCCGACGACCGCAGCAGCGCGGCCTGCAGCGCGCCCAGGTCGGCGACCGCGGCGAACGGCCGCAGCTCGCCCGGCACGACCCGCACGACCGCGCTCACCGTCACGGGCAGCCGGCTGCCGGACGCGGTGAGCTCGAAGCCGTCCCCGGCGGCGAGGCCGAGCGCGTCGGCCAGCGGCGCGGACACGGCCAGGGGCACCGGCTCCGCCGAGCCCTGCCCGGCCACCAGGCGCACGCGCGCCGCGTCGCTGCCGGCCGGCCGCACGACGACGCCCGGCCCGTCCTGCGCGACGTCGGCGTCGAGCGTCCGCGTCGTGACCCCGGACGCCGAGGACCACGAGGCCGTGGGGAGGTCGACGGGCACGTCGCCCCCGGGCGTGCGTGCGGTGACCGCCTCGACGCGCACCGCCACCACGAGCGGCACGGGCGCGCCGGTGACCTGCAGGTCGACACCGACGAGCGACCACTGCCGCGGCGTCCCCGCGGGCAGCTCGACCTCGGTCTCGTGGGTCGCCGGCGTCGGCCCGACCGGGAGCCGGCCGTCGCCGTCGGCGTCGAGGTCGTAGTCGAGCGTGCCGCCGTCGACGAGGGCGAGGCTCCCGTCGTCCGCGGCGAGCCACAGGCCGATCCCGACCGAGCGGCCCTCCTCGGCCTGGGTCACGACCGACGGGGAGAGCTCCGGTCCGAGGGCCTCGGTCGCCGCCTCGTCGACGGCCGCGCTCCCGGTCACGGCGACCCGCAGGCCGGTGGCGCCCGCCGCCAGCACCGGCCCCGCCGGTACGCCCGTCGCGGCGGGGGCACCGATCGCCCGCGCCAGGGCGCCCACGTCGGTGGTCCCCGCGGGGGCGCGCACGACGTCGGCGGCCGAGGCCGCGGGGACGCCGACGACCGCGACGGGCTCGGAGTCGACCGTCGCGTCGAGCGTGAGGACCGGGGCGGCGGCGGCCGCGCCGTCGATCGCGGCGTACGCGCCGGCGTCGGGCGCCGGACGCCCGACGTCGAGCGGGCCGGACGGGGGCAGCGCGACCCGGACGTCGGTGCCGGTGCCCAGGGTCGCGGCGTCCGCCCGCAACGCCTGCGACGTGCCGGCGTACGAGGCGGCGAGCACGGTCGCGCCCGAGGCCAGCACCAGCAGCACCACGGGCACGACGAAGACGACCAGCCGGCGCGAGACGTGGCGTGCGGCGAGCACCGCCGTCGCGCCGCGGCCGCGCGCGGCGAGCGCCGCCCACGCCCGGGCGACCGGGCCGGTGACCGCCAGGGCGGCGACCGCGAGCGCGGCGAGCACCAGCGCGGGAGCCGCGGTCGCGAGCGGGTCCGTCCGCACGCCGTCGGGCGTCGTGACGAGCGGCGAGCCGTACCGCTGCAGCTGCAGGAGGCAGACCGACGCGAGGACTCCGGTGAGCAGCACCGTGCCGAGCGCGGCGGCCTGCCGCACGCGGCCGGACCGGTCGGTCACCTGCCGGCGGGCCAGGCTCCGCACCTGCAGCCCCGCCACGACGCCGAGGGCGCCGACGGCGACGACCGCCACGGCGACGCCGGTGAGGGCGAGCGTGCGCCCGGTGCCCGCGAGCTCCGCCCGGGCCGCCAGGACGCCGGCCGCCGCGGCGGAGCCGGCGCCGGCGGCCGCCGCCGCGAGGAGCACGGCCTCGAGGACCGCCGCGACCGTCACCTGCCGGGCCGAGGCGCCCCGGGAGACGGCCAGCCCGACCTCGGCCTCCCGGGTCGCCGCGAGCAGCCGCGCGACCTGCACCAGCGCGACCAGGCTCACGAGCCCGAGCAGGGTCACCGGGACGCCCGCCACCGCCTGCGCGGCGCGCAGCGCCTCGTGCGCGACCCGGGCCGTCTCGCCGAGCGTCCCCTCGACCGTCAGACCCCTGACCGCGACCGCGTCGTCGTCGTACAGCACGGTGCGGAGCCGCTCGGCCCCGGACGCGACGACACCGAGGTCGGCCGGCCCGACCGCCTCCGGACGCGGCGCCAGCGTCCACGTGACGAACGGCGTGCTCGACGAGTCGTCCGGCACCTCGGCGCGCGCGACGTCGAGCGGCACGCCCGCGAAGAGCGACCCGACCACCTCGCGGACACGCGCGTCCTGCGCCTGGGTCGCGGCCGGGTCGCCCGCGAGCCGCGTCGTGACCACGAGGGTGCGCGCCGGCTCGGCGACCTGGTCGAGGGCGCGGCGCGCGCCCTCGACCGCGGTGGACTGGACCGAGCCGAGGGTCACGCCCGCGGTGGCCGCGACCGCCGCGACGAGCACGGCCACGAGGGACAGCAGCCCCCGGTGCGCGGCGGCGCGCCGCCTGAGGAACCTCGGCCGGTCCACCGTGTCATCCGCCGAAGAAGCCGCCGAACCGTGAGGCGTTCGCGTTGTCGCCGAGCGAGCCGGGGACGGCGCGCTGCGCCGGGGTCCCGTCGCCGACGTGCAGCTCCACGATCTCCTCGCCGAGCTCGGCCAGGAGCTTGTGCCGCTCCTCGCGGCGCCGGCGCTGCTCGCCGGGTTCCGGCACGGGCGCCGCGGCCAGGAGACGCTTGGTGTACTCCTCGCGCGGGTGGTGCAGGACCTCCTCGCGCGGGCCGTGCTCGACCACGCGGCCGTCCTGCAGCACGACCACCTTGTGGGCGAGCAGGTCGACGACGGCGAGGTCGTGGCTCACGAACAGGCACGCGAACTTGTACCGGGCCTGCAGCGCGGTGAACATCTCGAGCACCGCCGCCTGCACCGACACGTCGAGCGCCGACGTGGGCTCGTCCGCCACGAGGAGCTCGGGCTCGAGCGTCAGGGCGCGGGCGATCGAGACGCGCTGGCGCTGACCGCCGGACAGCTCGTGCGGGTACCGGTTGTAGTACGAGCGCGGTAGCTCGACGGCGTCGAGCAGCTCGTAGACCCGGTCGCGGCGCGACGCCGCGTCACCGACCTGGTGCACGACGAGCGGCTCGGCGATCGCCTCGCCGACGGGGAGCCGGGGGTTGAGCGACGCCGCCGGGTCCTGGAAGACGACGCCGATGCGCTTGCGCAGCTCCTTGAGCTGCTTGCGTCCCAGCGTGCCGTAGTCCTGCTCGAGGATCTTGACCGAGCCCGAGACGGCGGGGACCAGGCCGAGCGCGCACTTGCCGATGGTCGACTTGCCCGACCCGGACTCCCCCACGAGCCCCACGATCTCGCCCTGGGCGACCGTGAAGGACACGTCGTCGACCGCGCGGAACGGCGGCTTGCCGAGACGGTGGTACTCGATCACGAGGTTGGTCAGCTCGAGCGCGGGGACGGGCG
>JAPSLD010000157.1 GCA_031181105.1 Isoptericola sp.
GTCGCCGACGCGCAGCTCGACGCTGACGTCGTGCACGCCGGGCACGGCCTTGAGCTCGCGCGTGACGGAGGAGGCGCAGTGGCCGCAGTGCATGCCGGTGACGGACAGTGCGGTGACGGTGGTCATGGATGGATCTCCCTGTCTCGGGTCGGGTGGGTGGTCCGGGCGGTTCGGTCCGCTCGGGCTGCGGGACCGGTCTCAGCTGCGGACGAGACGGCCGATCGCCTCGGCGGCCTCGCGGACCTTGGCGGCGCCCTCGTCGGGCGACGTGCGGGCCGCGTCGACGACGCAGTGCCCGAGGTGGTCCTCGACGAGCGCGAGGCTGACGGCCTGCAGCGCCTTCGTGACGGCGGACACCTGCGTGAGGATGTCGACGCAGTACACGTCCTCGTCGATCATGCGCGCGATGCCCCGCACCTGACCCTCGATGCGGCGCATGCGCTTGAGGTACGCCTCCTTGTCGGACGCGTAGCCGTGGGGGCCGTCGTGCGACACGTGCTCGTCGGCGGTGGGTGCGGTGGTCTCGCTCATGGCTCCACCATACCCCCTGGGGGTACTAGGTCACAACCGGAGCCGGTGGCCCGGGGCACCGAGTCAGGTCTACCGTGTGACCCACATCACCCGCTCGCACACCGGCGGGCGGGTGCCTCACGGAACGAAGGAGTCACCGTGCGCAGAACCGGAAGGACCACCTCCGCCGCTCTGACCCTCGCCGGGGCGCTCGTGCTGGGAGGCGCCGCGACGGCCGGCGCCGTCGGCGAGGGCCCGGACTACGGGGGCAACGAGGTCGTCACGACCTCGATCCTGTCCACGTACGACGAGGTCGTGGACTTCCTCAGGACGCAGGACGCCAAGCAGGACGCGATGGAGCTCGAGGTCATCGGGCAGACGGTCAAGGGCCGCGACATCCACCTCGTGAAGTACGTCAGCGACCCGGACAACCCCACGATCTTCTACCTCGCCCAGCAGCACGGCAACGAGCAGCTGACGACCGAGGCGATGCTCCACTTCATCAAGTCGCTGGGCTCGGGCAAGAGCGCCCGCATGCTCGACGACGTCAACATCCTCATGATCCCGATGTTCAACGCCGACGGCGCGATGGGAGACGTCAACTTCTCGCTCGACGACTACATCGCCAAGGGCGAGCGCCACCTGACGCGCTACAACGCCGACGGGGTGGACCTCAACCGCGACCACGTGGCCCGGCTCCAGCCCGAGACGCAGGCGTTGCACGCGAACGTGCTCCAGGCCTACGACATCGACTACATGATCGACCTGCACCACCAGGGCACCCGGTCGCGCGTGGACGGCGACCTGGTCTCCGGCTCGATCCTGTACCCGACGACGCCCGACGCCGACCCGGCCGTCGTCGAGGGCTCGAAGCGCCTCGGCTCGATCGTGTACGAGAACGTCGACTCGACCGGCTGGGGTCACATCGGCAGGTACGTGGGCGGCACGGCGAACACGATCGCGCGCAACGGCATCGCGGCGGAGTACGGCATCTCGACGCTGCTGTTCGAGATGCGCGGGATGTCCGACCACGAGTACGCGCCGTACGTGCTCGGCCAGAAGAGCAACGGCTACCTCGTCCGCCAGTCCGTCGTGACGTTGACGTCGACGGCGCAGGCGATCGCCGACGGCTCGATCGAGACCGCCGACACCTCGTTCTGGGACACGCTGCCCGAGCAGGGCTGAGGGGGTGCCGGTCCGCCGCCCGCCCGGCGGACCGGCACCCGACCGGCACCCGACCGGCACCCGACCGGCACCCGACCGGCACCGCGTCCGGTCCGTGGCCGCGGTGGGGAGCGAAAGCCACGATTGTTACGGTCGGCGCATGAACGACACCTGGGGGCGTGGCGTCGCCGTCGTGATCGAGGACGACGAGGACATCCGTGGCCTCATCGTGATCACGTTGCAGCAGGCCGGGTTCACGGTGCACGCCGCGACGACGGGCGCGCAGGGCGTGGCGCTGGTCACGGCGCACCGGCCCGTGGTGACGACGGTCGACGTCTCGCTGCCGGACATCGACGGTTTCGAGGTGGTGCGACGGCTGCGGACGTTCTCCGACACGGTCGTGGTGATGGTGACCGCCCGCGGTGAGGAGCCCGACACGCTCCTCGGGCTCGAGTCCGGGGCGGACGAGTACGTGACCAAGCCGTTCCGGCCGCGCGAGCTCCGGGCGCGGGTCGACGCCCTGCTGCGGCGGGCCGGGTTCACCCCGGCGGCACCGCACGCCGCGGCGCCCACCGGCCCGGAGCACGAGCCGGCGGACGGTCGCCTCGAGGTCGACACCGCCCGGCGGACCGTCCGTGTGGGCGGCGAGCTCGTCCAGCTCACGCGGACCGAGTTCGACCTGCTCGCCGCGCTCCACGGCGCCCGTGGCCGCACCGTCGCCAAGAGCGACCTCGCGGCGGCGCTCTGGTCCGACCAGTACGCGCGCGGGGGTCGCGTGACGGAGGCGGACCGGCGCACGGTCGAGGTGCACGTCGCCAACGTGCGGCGCAAGCTCGGGGACAACCCCTCGAGCCCCCGGTTCATCCGCACCGTCCGGGGGCTCGGATACCGGCTCGAGGACGCCTGAGCGGCGGCTCCGGGACCCTGGGGGCTCGTCGGCGCCGCACGTCAGCCGGGGCCGGCCGCGCGGACGCGGTCGCCCCCCTCGCGCTGCGCCTCGCGCAGCGAGGACACGGCCGCGGTCCGCAGCGTCTCGAGGTCGTGCCCGTGCTCGGTCGTGCAGGCCAGGCCGACGCTCACCACGAGGCGGAGCCGGCTGCCGGGGACGTCGACGGGCACGTCGCGCAGGTACCGGCGCAGGTCCTGCGCCCACCGGCCGGCGTGCTCGGACGACGCCGGCTGCAGGAGCACCTCGAAGCCCGAGCGGTCCTGCTCGAGGCCGACGAGCGTCCCGGCGGGAGCGACGGCGCGCAGCGCCGCCCCGCACTCCGCGACCGCGCGCTCGGCGTGCGAGCGGCCGAAGGCGGTGCGGATGGCGTTCAGGTCGTCGAGGCGGATGCGCAGCAGGGACAGCGGGAGGCCGCCCCGGGCCGCCACCTGCAGCGCCGCCCGCGCGCGCTCGGTCATGGCCCACGGCGGGTGGGCGCCGGTGAGCGGGTCGAACAGCCCCCCGCCGGGGCGTTCCGCGACGCCCTGGTCACCCCGGAGCGCGACCATGAAGACCACGGCGCCGCTGACGAGCACGACGAGCACCAGCGTGGACAGCGCGGTGCCGGCCACGTGCCGGAACACCGCCGAGTCGGGTCCGAGCGTGACGTAGAGCAGCAGGCGCATCGTGAAGTAGGCGCCCGCCAGCCCGAGGACGACCCCGAGCCCGGTCGCGCTGCGGTAGACGACCAGCGGTCCGGTCAGCAGCTCCCAGGCCGCGGCGAGCGCGCCGGCGGCGATGCCGGCGAGGTAGTACGAGCCTCCGGCCCACGAGCCCGCGGCGGGTCCGTCGAGCAGCGTGGCCACCAGCGTGACGACCGCGGGGAGCGTCGCGACGAGCAGGAGCGGCGGCCGGCCGGAGCCGGCCCGGACGCCGGCCCAGATCGCCCAGGGCACCAGCACCATGAGCCCGTTGCCCACCGCCGTGAGCCACCACAGGGCGCCCCCGCCGACCGCCTCGACCGCGGTGACGAAGGCGGACGCGAGCGCCGCCGAGAGCGCCAGCATCCACAACCGGTCGAGGGTCTCGCCGCGCCGGTCCCACGCCTGGAGCAGGAACAGCGCGGCCGTCACGACGATCACCGCGCCCGCGGCCACGCGCAGCGTGAAGACGTCGAGCGTGGTGTCGAGGTCCATGCAGGATCACCGTGCCCCTGGGAGAGTGATGCGGACCTCCGTGCCGACGCCCGGCTCGCTGCGGAGCTCGACCCCGCCGCCGTGCGCGCGCACGATCTCGTGCGCGATGTAGAGGCCCAGGCCCGTGCCGGCCACGCTACCGCCCCGTACCGCCTCGGCCCGGTAGAACCGGTCGAAGACGTGCTCCTGGTCCTCGCGGGCGATCCCGATGCCGTCGTCGGCCACCGACAGCACGACGTCGCTGCCGAGCCGCTCGCCCCGCACGGTCACGTTCCCTCCGTCGCGGGAGTACTTGACCGCGTTGGACACGACGTTGTCGAGCGCCTGGCCGAGGCGCTCGGCGTCCGCGTGCACGGGGAGCGGCTCGTCGAGCTGCTCACGCAGCTCGACCTGTCTCGCCGTCGCCGCGGGGCCGTGCGCCTCCAGCACGTCGCGGGCGAGCTCGCGCAGGTCGAGCCGGCGGGGCTCGAGCGTCAGGCCGCCGCGCGTGAGCTGGCCGGCGGTGAGGAGGTCGCCGATCAGGTGCAGCAGGCGGCGTGCGTTGCGCTCGACGACCCGGACATGGCGGCGCTCACGCTCACCGAGCCCCGGCTCGTCGGCGAGGAGCTCGGTGAAGCCGAGGATCGACGTGAGGGGCGTGCGCAGGTCGTGCGAGACGGACGCGACGAAGTCCGCCTGCTGGGCGATCGCGGTGAGCTCCGGGGTCAGGTCCTGGTAGACGACGACGGCCCCGTCCCAGCGCCCCCGCTCGTCCAGCAACGGCCGTGCCGTGATGCCGAGGGCGCGCAGGGAGTCGGGGTCGGCGTCCGGGTCGCGGCGCCACCACACGATCTCGCGGTCGACCAGCTCGCCCCGCGCCGCGCGCAGGAGCACGGCGTCCTCCCGGGGCACCGGGGTGCGCCGGTCCTCGGCGTAGATCTCCACCGGTCCCAGCGCGTCGGCCGGCTCCCCGATCTGCGGCGTCGGGGGGCACATTGCCGCCTGGGCCGGGTTGCGGCCGATGACGCGACCGTCGGCGTCGAGCACGACCACGCCGACGTCGATCGTGTTGAGGACGCCCTCGAGCAGGCGGCGCTGGCGGCGCGAGTCGTCGAGCGTCCGCTCGACCACGGCACCCTGGCCCTCCAGCAGCGCCTGGCGGGCCTGCGACCGGCGTTCCCCCAGGTAGACGTAGGCCCCGACCGAGGCGAAGACCGCGGGCTCGACCAGGAGACGGGGGAAGGCGGCCTCCGTGATCGGCGCCCCGAGCACGAAGGGCGCCCAGGAGACGGCGCCCGCCGCCACGACGGACCCGATCGCGCCCACCGCGCCGTACGCGCGCGAGAGCCACAGCACCGGCAGGGCCAGCCCGACGACGACGTCGAGCCCCCCGACGTACGCGAGCGCGACGGCGACCATCTGCGCGGCCGGCATCGTCGCCGCCCACCTGTGGTCCAGCCGGTGCCACGGGACCAGCGGCGCGGCGGCGGCCACGGACACCGTGACGAGGATCGCGGCGACGATGCGCCAGTCCGCGAGCCGCGTGGGGTCCGTGGCCAGCAACCCCCCGACGACCAGCGCCGCGACCCCGGAGAACGGGAGCTGGCGCAGCACCACGGCGCGGTCCGCCTCCTGCGGCCCGGTCCGGTCCGTGCCCGGACCCGCGGTGCGATCGCCCCCTGCCATGGGGCGAGGTTAGCCAGGGTCCGGCCCGTCGGCTCGCAGGGTCGCGTCGCGGTCGAGCGCGGCGCCGGTGGCGCGCGCCAGGCGCTCGATGGTCGCCAGCGTCGCCTGGTGCGGCAGGACGCCGTCGCGCACGACGTCGCGCGTCACCTCCCATGCCGCCCGGGCCAGCGGCGTCGCGCCGACCATGGCGCTCGCGGTGGCCAGCCCCGCGGCGGCGTCGTACGTGGCGAGCACGTGCCCGTCGGTGGCGGCGCACCGGAGGCGGTCCAGCCGCCGGGGCAGCGCCCGGCGGTACTGGACGGCGAAGCGGCGGGCGGCCGGGACGCCGACGTCCTCCGCCAGCTCCTCGAGCACGCGCGGCTCCAGCACACCGTTCACCGGACCGGTCCTTCCTGCGTCGTGGGGGTTCCGCGGTCGGCGCCCGCGACGGCGGGCCGCTCCCGCCGGCGGTCGCGCGCACCGAGGGCCAGCTGGGCCGCCCCGTACGCGACCAGCCCGCCCGCGAGGGCGGCCGAGGCGAGCGTCTTCTGCTGCTGGTCGAGCAGCCGCGCGACGTAGCCGCCGTACGGCACGTGGTAGCGCACCACCGCGCGCAGCTCGCGGGCCCCGAGCTCGAGCCCGTCCGGTTCGGCGTTGGCGTCGCCCTGCGTCGTGACCGTGACGGTGCCGTCGCTCGCCACGCCGCGGCCGACCACCCGGTGGGTGACCAG
>JAPSLD010000158.1 GCA_031181105.1 Isoptericola sp.
ACCTGGACGAGCTCCCAGCCGTCGGCCCCCCACTGGTCCAGGATCGCCTTGGTGTTGTGGATGAGGAGGGGGATGGTCGCGTACTCCCACGTGGTAGCCATGCGGCCGATCGTAGCCCGCGACGACGTCGTCCACAGGACCTGCACACCCGGCCGCCCGAGCCTCCCGGGATCGGCCGATCGCCACCACGTAGGCTTGTGCCATGGCGCATCCTGAGTCCCGCCGCATCACGCGCACGATGTCGGCGACGCAGCTCGTCGCCCTCCTGCTCGCCTTCCTGCTGGCGGCCGGCGCGGGCGGCGTCCTGGCAGCCGGCCTCGTCGTCCCCCTGGTCGCCGGCGCGAACGTCGCCGCGAACAGCACGGTGCAGATCTTCGACGAGGTGCCGGACGAGCTCGAGCCCGGTCCGCTGTCGCAGCAGTCCCGCATCTACGCGAGCGACGGGTCGCTGCTGGCGACCTTCTACGCGCAGAACCGCATCGTCGTGCCGCTCGACCAGGTCTCGGAGGCGATGCAGAACGCGGTCGTCGCGATCGAGGACGAGCGCTTCTGGCAGCACGGCGGCGTGGACGTGCGCGGCATCACGCGCGCGCTGGCCAACAACCTGAGCAACGACAACGCGACCCAGGGCGCCTCGACCCTCACCCAGCAGTACGTCAAGAACGTGCTGATCGAGGAGGCGCTGACGGAGGGCGACCCGTTCGGCGTGCTCGAGGCCCAGGAGGACTCGATGTCGCGCAAGCTCCGTGAGGCCAAGCTCGCCATCGCGCTCGAGAAGCGCATGAGCAAGGAAGAGATCCTCCAGGGGTACCTCAACGTCGCGCAGTTCGGCTCGCGCAGCATCTACGGCGTCGAGACGGCGGCCCAGTACTACTTCTCGAAGTCGGCGAAGGACCTGACCCCGGTCGAGGCGGCGACGATCGCCGGCGTGACCAAGGCGCCGAGCGCGTTCGACCCCACCGTCGACCCGGCGAAGGCGCAGGAGCGGCGGGACGCCGTCCTGTACAAGATGTGGCAGCAGGGTTACCTGTCCACCTCCGAGTACGACGAGGCCAGGAGCACGCCGCTCGAGGACACGCTCAAGGTCAAGCCGGTCGAGGTCGGCTGCCACGCGGCGGGCGGCGCGGCGTTCTTCTGCGACTACGTGATCAAGGAGCTCATGCTGAGCCCGGCGTTCGGCGAGACGCGCGACGACCGCGAGGCGCTGCTCTACCGCGGCGGTCTCGAGATCCACACGACGCTCGACATGACCATGCAGAAGGCTGCCGAGGAGTCGATCGACGGCGCCGTCCCCGCCGACGACCCGAGCAACCTCGAGGCGGCGATCGTCTCGGTCGAGCCGGGCACGGGCAACATCAAGGCCATGGCGCAGAACGTGCCGTACACGGACCCGCAGGACGACGAGGCGACGCGGCAGACCACGATCAACTACTCCGCCGACTTCCTGCACGGGGCGTCCCGCGGGCTCCAGCCGGGCTCCAACTTCAAGCCGGTCGTCCTCGCCGAGTGGCTCCGGTCCGGTCACACGCTGCTCGAGCGGGTCAACGCGAACAAGGTCCCGCGGTGGCCCCAGAACTTCAACGCCCCGTGCACCCGCCTCACGAGCGACAAGCCGTGGGCGCCCGCGAACGCCGAAGGTTTCCTCACGGGGAACATCTCGGTGCTGCAGGCCACGTACGAGTCCGTCAACACCGCCTACGCCTCCATGGGCTACGAGCTCAACCTGTGCGACCTGCGCGACACCGCCTGGAACATGGGCTTCCGTCCGAGCTCGTCCGGTGTCCAGGGGAAGGTCCTCACCAATCCCCAGCGGGAGGACATCGACGTCCAGGCACCGATGGTCATCGGCACCCAGGAGACGTCGCCCCTGAACATGGCGTCGGTGTTCGCGACGCTCGCGAGCGGCGGGACGTACTGCGACCCGATCGCCATCACGAAGGTCACGGGCCCGGGCGGTACCGAGTACGAGGTGCCCGGGGCCAGCTGCAACCCGGACGCTCTGCCCGAGAACATCGCCAACACGGTGGTCTACGCCATGGAGCGGGTCTTCACCGACGGCACGGCGCGGCGCCTCGGCGGCCTCGAGGACGGCCGGCCGGTGGCCGGCAAGACCGGCACCTCGCAGCTCGCCGCACAGACGTGGTTCACCGGGTTCACGCCGAACCTGTCGACGTCGGTGTGGGTGGGCTCCATCGAGAGCGCCACGGAGGACCACACCGAAGGCATCGTGGTTGACGGACAGTACTTCGAGCCGCTCTACGGTTCGAGCGTCGCCGCTCCCGCCTGGAAGTCCTTCATGGACGTCGCGGTGCGGGGCCTGCCGGTGCAGGGCTTCGGCCCGCCGGACCAGGCGCTCATCGGTAACCAGCCGACGCCTCGGGCCGTGACGCCTCCCCCGCCGGCCGACCCGCCCGCCCCCACCGACGGCGGCGGCGACCAGGGCGGCGACCAGGGCGGCAACGGTTCCGACGGCGGCGACAACGGCAACGGGAACGGCGGCGACGGCAACAACGGCAACGGGAACGGCAACGGGAACGCCGGCGACGGCGGGGGTGGCGACTGACCGGGCACGGCGTGGGCGCCGGGCGGGTCGTCGCCGGGCTCGCCGCGCTCGGCGCGGCCGGCCTCGCCTACGCGCACCTCGAGACCAAGTTCTTAACGCTCCGCCGCGCGAGCGTTCCGGTGCTACCGCCCGGGCAGCCCGACCTGCGCGTCCTGCACGTCTCCGACCTGCACCTGACCCCGGACCAGCAGCGCAAGATCGCCTGGGTCCGCTCGCTCGCGGAGCTCGAGCCGCACCTGGTCGTCGACACGGGCGACAACATGGCGCACCCGGACGCGCTCGGCCCGCTCCTCGGGGCCCTCGAGCCGCTGCTCGAGACCACGCCCGGCGCGTTCGTCATGGGGTCCAACGACTACTACGCGCCCGTGCCCAAGAACCCCGCCCGCTACCTGCTGCCCGACGCGCGGGTCGACCAGCCGGAGCCGACCGAGCTGCCGGCCGACCGTCTCGCGGGCGAGCTCCGCGTCGCGGGCTGGAAGGACCTCACCAACCGGCGCGACGTCGTCGTCGCCGACGGGCGTCGCGTCGACCTGGTCGGTGTGGACGACCCGCACCTCGACCGTGACCGGTTCCCCTCGGGGCCGCCCGCCGACGACGACGCGACCCTGCGCCTCGGCGTCACGCACGCGCCGTACACGCGCGTGCTGGACGCGATGCACGGCGACGGGGTGGACGCGATCCTGGCCGGCCACACGCACGGCGGTCAGCTCCGCCTGCCGTTCTACGGGGCACTCGTGACGAACTGCGACCTGGACCGGCGTCGTGCCTCGGGACTGCACGGGTGGCCCGGACCGCGTCCGGACGAGGTGGGCGGCGGCGGCTCGACGTGGCTGCACGTCTCCGCGGGCGCCGGCACCTCGCCGTACGCCCCCGTCCGGTTCGCATGCCGGCCCGAGGCGACGTTGCTCACGTTCACCGCGCGGTAGCAGAACCGGTTTTCGTCCTGGGGTGATCGTCGGCTATTCTGGGCAGGCTTCCGCACGTGGGCACAGCCCTGAGGTGCGCGGAGGCGGTCCCTCGGGGTGTGGCGCAGCTTGGTAGCGCGCTTCGTTCGGGACGAAGAGGTCGCAGGTTCGAATCCTGTCACCCCGACCAGCCGAAAGGCCCTCTGACCAGCGGAAACGCTGAGAGCGGAGGGCCTTTCGTCATGTCCGGGAGGCCCCGGGAACGGCTCTGGGCATCTAAGTGGGCATCTACGGGTCGCGGATGGAGCCACCATGAGCCGACCTCGAGCGACCATTTGCGGTTCCGCTCCCCCTCGCGGCGGCCACCGGAAACAGCGGGTCCATGGTCCAACTGACGTCCGTGCCCACCTCGACGAACAACGTGTCGATGACCTTCGTCCCGGCCTGGAGCACCGGCCGCAGCTCCTGGCGGTAGACCTGCTCGGTGACCTCGGTGCTGGAGTGCCCTACGAGGCGCGAGATCTCCTCGAGCGGGAGCTCTTCGGCGGACATGAGCGAGACGAACGAGTGCCGCAGGTCACGGGGCGTCCACTCCTTGGCGTCGAGGCTCGGGACCAGGGCGAGCGCGCTGCGGAACGCCCGACGCACGTTCCCCGCGTCGAGGCCGGTGCCGAGCGTCGTCGTGAACACGAGGCCCGTCTCCTTCCACTCCTCGCTCGCCTGACCGCGCTGCTCGCCCTGCCAGTACCGATCAGCTCACGAGCCGGAAGGAACCTTCCTGGTACGTTTCGGACATCCGTCGTCGCGATCTGGAGGGGGTGCAGCCAGCATGCGAAACACGTTCCCGCTCGAGACTGATCGGCTCCTGCTCCGGCCCTGGCGCACGTCCGACGCCGTCGCCCACCGCGAGATGTGGGTCGAGCGCGATCCACGCGTCCCCGCGCACCGACGGATCGATGCCGATGGCCGTCCCACCGTCGAGGACATCGAGGGCTGGATCCGCAGCACTCCGCAGCCGGAGAATCTCGGGCTCCTGGTGATGGAGCTCAGGAACTCTGGTGACGTCCTCGGGTACTGCGGGCTGATCACCAACCACCTGGTACCGGAGGACGAGCCGGAGCTGGCGTACGAACTGCTTCGACGGGCCTGGGGGCAGGGGTACGCGACCGAGGCCGCACAGGCGGTCCTCGACTGGGCTCGTGCCTCGGGTTACCACCGCCTGTGGTCGACCGTCCGCGCGTGGAACGACGCCTCTCTCCGGGTCCTGGCAAAGCTCGGGTTCGTCACGACGGACCGCGTGGAACCGGATGAGGTGCACGGGGACTCGCTGTTTCTGACGAAGCAGCTGTGACCGCCGCGGCTCGTTGCCCACGTCGGGCTCGCACGTCCCGCAACGAGGTGGCGGCGAGCCCGACGGCGGCTAGCACGAAGACGTGGCGCCCACCACCGCGAGCACGTTGGCGGGAGAAGCTGTACCGGAAGGCCTACGACGCGAACGGAGGCATCCCGCCCTGGGCATCCAGCTGGGCATCTGCGGCATGCCCACCGGCCCCGACAGCGACCGACAGGCACGGACACGAGGCCCGGAATCTCGCGCGTTTCCCCAGGTCGCTGAACCCGTTACGGCCCTTCGGGACGAAGAGGTCGCAGGTCCAGACTCTCGTCACCCCGACCAGCCGAAATGCCCTCTGACCCCAGTGGAAAAGCTGGAGTCGGAGGGCTTTCGCCTTACCTCGGAGCGCGCCCCCGCCAACCTGTCGAACGCCGAGTACGCGTTCGCTGGCAACGTGCCCCATGCCCAGTCCCCGGCCCCGACACGTGGGCCGCGAGCTCCGGTGGCTCGGCACCTACCAGCTTGCTCACGCCGTCGAACTGATCGCCCAGGAGGGCTGACCCGTGCGGGCGATGTCCCGGCGACGAACGCGACGGCGCCGACTCCTCGCGACCGTCCGCCACACCCTGGCCCGCTGCTGCGTGCTGCCGACCGGCACGCCGGCACGCCTACGTCGCCGTCACGCTGTTCACCGCCTACCCACGCCGCCGCGGCGTTCGACTTTGCCCTACGGCTCGTGCTGACGTTCCCGGAGGAGTGCAGCGGCAAGACGCGGTGCATGGAGATCGTCGGGCACCTCTCGCACCGGCCGCTGTGGACGGCGAACGCCAGCACTGGCGCGATCTATCGGTCCCCGGACACCCCGTGCACTCTCCTCCTCGATGAGGCCGACACGATCTTCTCCCGATGGGCCGACGAGCGACTTCATGGCCCGCGCTTGGCCATGCTGCTCGAGCCCTACGGCATCGCCGTCGACCGCAACCCCTCGACCACCAGGCGCCAGCGCGACTGCCGGCGAGCCGACTTCACCAGCTAGCTCATTCCGCCGTGCGGCCCACTGATCGTGATGCGAATCATTCGCGGTATCCGCCCGGCTGGCTGGGTTGCCAGGTGGGGAGGAACCCACGGTCACGGCTTCGCGGCACGACCTGACGGGCGGCCGATGGCTCAGCTCGCGTCGATCTCGACACGCAGGATGCGGTCGTCGCCCGGCCGTGCATCCGTGCCGCCCCAGGTGGCGCGGTCGGTGTTGGACGTGATCAGCCAGAGAGCGCCGTCG
>JAPSLD010000159.1 GCA_031181105.1 Isoptericola sp.
ACGTCACGTGGGCCGACGTCCAGCCCGCCACCGGCGGCTACGCCGACCGGGTCACGGGCCTCTGCCGGAAGTGCGCGGCCGGCCTCGGGGTGCGCCGCGGCGAGAAGCCCTGGGTGCGCCGCGACCCTCGGCCCTGAGGCCGGTCGGTGCGTGCGACCCGGGCTTCTCGCCCATCCTTGACGTCAGCCCACCGACGTCGGGCCGTAGACCGTCACCTGCAGACTTCCCCCGACGGCGAGATCCGCACGAGCGCACTGGGCGGACTCGTCCACGACCGTCGTCGTGGGCCAGTGATGCTCGAGGGAGGCGAGGGCCTCGTCGACGACGGACCGGGCCTGCTCGACCGGCAGGCACTCACCGGCGATGTCCCGGCGAAGATCGTCGACGACCGGGTCGACGTCCGGGCTGTGGTAGAGCGCGTCCGGCTCGATGGACGGCGCGATCACCACCGTCCCGACCTCCTCCGCCGACAGCGAGCTGCACGGGTGGTCTGCGCTCGGCGTCCCTACCGCGTTGACGGTCCAGTCGGCGAGGCCCAGCCGGTCGAGCTCCGACTGCGCCCACGCCGCCGCCTCGTCGACGGACCGGCAGGTGCCGTTGCCGCCGTCGATCCGGTCGGCCAGGCTCGACCGCAGCTCGATCGTGGCCGCATCCACCGCAGGCCCAGCGGCGCTAGCGATGGGATCGATCCAGTGGGGCGCCTGATCGGCCGGTGCCACATAGACGGTCCCGTCGTGCTCGAAGACCACGGGGTCCTCGACGGGCGGCAAGCCGGCCTCGGCCAGCATGGTGGTGCAGTCGGCGATCGCGTCGCCGGTGAGCCAAGGGCCGGACGCGTCGACGTGCAACCCCTCGAGCGCGCTGTCCTTCCACGCGGTCATGCAGGTCACGCCTTCGGTGTCGGCACCGAAGTACGCCTGGATCGCCGCGTACGCGACCCCGCCGCCCGCCAGCACGCCGGCAAGGCCCGCCGCGATGGCCCCACGGCGCCCGAGCCGCATACGGCGCGTGGTGGGCGGGGTGGCCGACGGCGTCCGGCCGTTCGCTGTCTGGGCTGCTGCGACGTAAAGCTGGGTTCCGGTCACGGTGATCTCCTCGCGCAGTGCGGCGAACGTCGCCGCGTCCACGGACTCGAGGTTCGCCCGCCGGGCCGGGTCCGCGGCCTGCAGCTGCTTCATCACGTCGGTCATCACGCCTCCTCAGTTCCGGGGCGGGCGTGCGCCCACCCGTTCATCACCTGTCCGGCCGGCCCGTTCCGTTTCCTTGCCGTGGCAAGGACGCTCGCCGGCGCCGCCGCGTCGTCGTCGGCCGCGGCGAGGGCCGTGAGCTGCTCGGCGAGACGCTTGCGCGCGCGGTGCAGGCGCACGCGGACGGACGCGCGCGAGATGCCCAGGACGAGGGCGATCTCGTCGCGCGCGAGCTCCTCCCAGGCGACCAGGCGCAGGAGCTCCTGGTCGTCCTCGGAGAGAACGCGCATCGCACGGACGACCTCGCTGCCGGACTCCTCAGGCGGCGGGACGACGTCGGTCAGGTGCGTCCGGAGCCGGTCCGCCAGGGCGAGACGACGGCGCTCGCCGCGCCGGGCGTTGGCGAGCACGCGCCGGGCGACCCCGAACATCCAGGGCCGGGCGTCGGCTCCGGTCGGTGCCTCCTCGATGCGACGCCAGGCGACGAGGAAGCTCTCGGCGACGACGTCGGCGGCATCCGCCGGGTCCGCGACGCGCCGCACGGCGTAGGCGAGCAGAGGGCGGTGCGTGGACTCGTAGAGCGTGGTGAACCGGGCCTCGTGGCCGGTGGGCGGCGGCGGTGCGCCCGGCGGCGCGTGCTCGCCCGGGGGCGGCGCCGGAAACTCGGGGGAGGACATCCAAGGGCCTCTCGACGAAGGACGGTGACGACCGTGTCATGTCCGGATGCGGGGAAGCGTTACAGACGCGCTCGAGCCCGCCCGGGACATCACCGGGCGGTCGGATGACATGAGCGGGCTAGCCTGCCGACAGGGAATGCCCAACGACCACCCGCCGTCCTGGCCGACCCGATCAACGGTCAAGCCAACCGTGACCGGAGCATTCCTCGCACACCCTCGTAAGCGGCAGATCCGTCGCGGTCCGGGGCGGCAACCCGGATCACCGGCGGCAAACCCATCGCGGGCGCGGCGAGGTCACGCAGAGCATCGTGATAGGCCCGCTGCCGCTGCCGGCCACTCGGTCCGAAGCCGGTTGCGGCCTTGGTCCGGAAGTAGCCGTCGGCCTTCGACGCCCACCGGTGGCACAGACGGCGGTACTCGTCGAGGTCGAATCCCAGCGGCACGCCGTCGGGATAGTGGTCCAGGGTGAGTAGTCGGTACGACGTGAAGTGTTGATGCTCGTCGATCTCGACCAACGTCCCGGTCGGCTCGTGCACGAAGTCACCAGGAAGCGGGGTTGCGCGCTTTCGGGCCTGCGCGAGAACGTCTCCGCCCAGTGCGGCGAAGATCTCCCCAAGTAGCCGCCGCACCGCGGGGACGCTGTCGGGCAGTCCCAGGTGTCCTCTCTGGTTCAACCATGACGCTCGTGGACTCGGCAAAAGCCTTATGCCGTCGGCCGCAGCTGCCGCCTCGAACGCACGTTGACAATCTCCCTGGGCCACGCCTGATACCGAAGCACGACATGGACTCCCCCTTGTGGCATTCTGCCGGAATGTCGCAGATCGCTGGCCGCCTCCCGCTCGCGGACGTGATGGCACACCTGTCCAAGCACCGGCAGGTCTTTCACTCGGAATCCGACTTCCAGTTCGCTTTTGCCCAGTCCGTCGTAACCCTGGACTACAGCATCCGCGTTCGTCTCGAGGTTCCGCAGCGCGCCGAGCGCAGCACGTACGTGGACCTGCTGTGCGAAGCGGACCAGCGGAGCCTGATCGAGTTCAAGTACTTCACGCGCTCGTGGGCGGGCTCTGACGCACTCGAAGAGAAGTTCAGTCTGCGAGGTCATGCAGCGCGCGATCTTGCGAGGCTGTACTTCGTCCACGACGTCACCCGTCTCGAACGGTGGATCGAGGAGCAGCGCAACACCAACGGGTTTGCTGTTCTGCTCACGAACGACAACATGCTCTGGGAACAGCCCGTCGGCGCGAGGATGACTCGCGACACCGACTGTCGAATCCACGAGGGACGCACCCTCACGGGTTCCTTGACGTGGGGAACCGCAGAGCGCCCCTACAAGAACAACGATCGGACTCTGCGTGGCACGTACCGCGCCGCGTGGCGCGACTTCTCTCAGGTGGATACCAAGCCGGGCGGAACGTTCCGCTGGCTCGGCTGGACCGTCACGGTATAGCCGCGAGTCGCCCGACCTGGGCCCACGGTCGAGGACGCGAGCGGGCTCATGGCCTGGTGCCCTGCGCGACGGAACGCAAAGGCCCCGCACCGACCGGTGCGGGGCCCTTTGCGTTCGGCGGGGCGCGGTCAGCGCCGGCCGGTCAGCCGCTCGATCTCGAACAGCGTCGTCGTGCCGGACACCTCGTTCGCGACGGCGAGCAGCGGTGTGCGCGTCGGCGAGTCGTGCGCGGGGATGAACGCCATGCCCTCGGGCCCGAGGTCACCCGCCGCGTCGACGGCCTCGGCAGGGTCGGCGCCGTCGTCGATCGCGTCCTCCACGGACACGGAGTAGTCGCGGTTCGACACGTAGGTCACGAACGACGCCTCGGCCGGCACGGTGATGTCGTAGACCATCAGCCCGACGCCCGCTCGAGCCCGACGAACGCGTACGTGCGCCCCGCGACCGTGCCGATCGCCAGCGCCTCGGGCTCGGGACCCTTGTCGTCGCTGCGGCCCTCGAGGTTGGTCTCCGAGTGGTTGGTGTTGAACGCGTCGCCGAGCGCCTCGGCGGTGACCCGCTCGAGCTCGTCACCGGAGTCGAACACGAGCTCGCCGTCCGTCGTCCACACCGAGAACGACCGCCCGCCGAACGCGTACAGCTCCTCGTAGCAAAACCCGTCCGCGCGCAGGCCGGACGCCGTCGTGACGTTGAGCCGGCCGAGGTCGGCGTCGCCCAGCAGGCCCGCCGCCGCGGCGCCGTCTCACAGCGGCGGCACGCCGTCGTCGCCCAGATCCTTGACCCGCACCGGCTCCTCGTAGCCGCCCCACTCCCGCGCGTCGCCCTCGTTCGCCGTCACGAGGTACGTCGCGCCGCGCGACGAGTACGCCGCTACCGCGTCCGGCATGTACAGGCCCTTGACCGGCACCTGGCGGATGTCGACGCCGCCGTCCCGGTCCGACGGGTCGATGCCGTTGCCCGGCAGCGCGTGGTCCTTGGCGCCGAGCGGCCACATGTCCGTCACGGTCGCCGAGGCGATGTCGACGACGGCGACCGCGTTCGCCTCCTGCAGCGTCGCGTACGCGGTGCGCGAGTCCTTCGACACGGTCACGTACTCCGGCTCGAGGTTGCGCGAGACCCGGTACGCGAGCGACCCGTCGGGGGCCGGGACGTCGGGTCCGAACACCCGCACGCCGTCGGGCAGCGCGTCGCCCTCGAACGCGTGGAAGTCCGCGGTGCGCACGGCGTCCGGGCCCGGTGCCGACACCTTCTTCGGCAGCGCGACGACGGAGACCGACCCCTCGGGGTCGACCGAGAAGTCGTCCGCCGGCTCGCCCTCGTTCGCGACGACGGCTGAGCGGCCGTCGGGCGTGATCGTCACCATGTCCGGCAGCGCGCCCACGCGGACCGCGCCGAGCGCCGTGCCGTCACCGGCGGCGTCGAAGAACACGAGCCAGCCGTCGTCGGTCTTGACGTGGGACTCGACCGCCACGACGGCGAGTCCGTCGGCGCGCACGGCGACCGAGTTGGCGACCGCACCCTCCCGCACGACGGACCCGTCCGCCGCGACGACGCCCGTCGTCTGCAGCGCGAACAGCGCGGCCGGCGCCGCGGCGTCGGACACGTCGAGGACGGTCACCTCGGCGGCGTGTGCGTTCACCGAGAACAGGCGCTGCGAGCGCGCGTGGTACGCGACGATCTCGGCCGCGGACTCGTCGAAGACGCCAGTCGCGTAGCGGCCGAGCGGGCTGAGCGCGATCGCGGCGTCGTTCGCGGCGTGCACGACCGGCGCGTCGACGACGTCGGCCGCGGCGGGCAGCGCCAGCGGCAGAGCGATCGCCGCCGCGGCGGCAACGACGGCGGAGCCGGCTGCGGCCCGGGCGCGTCGCACGCGGGCGGACACACGGGTGGAGTGGGGGCGAGGGCGTGCGGCCAAGGGGTCCTCCGTCGGGCGCTGGCGCGCGTGGGTCGCACGCCGTCGCGGTGGACGCTAGGCAGCGTGGGTGACGACGGGCCGCTCGTCGGGTGAACCCACGCCGACCTGCGGATGAGCGACGCCCGCGCGCAGGTCCTCGACGACGGCACGCGCCAGGCCGGGCAGGAAGTCGCGGCCCCGGCGCACGGCCCACGGCACGCCGGCGAGCGCCAGCCAGGCGAGGCGCTCGGCGGCCGACGGGGGTGCCGGCGGGGCAGGGAGCAGGCCGATCATCTCGGCGCCCTCGAGGTCGAGCTCCCGTGCACCCTGGTACGGGGAGAGCTGCGGCTGCAGCGCCCGCGCGGCCGCGAGGGCGAGGGCGCGGTGCCCGAGCGGCGAGGGGTGCACGCGGTCCACGTGCCACGCCTGCGACCCGAGCGCTCGCGCGGCGGTGCCGACGTCGAGCACGACGGCGTCTGCGCCGGCGCCGGCGGCGACGTGCCGCACGGCAGCGTTGACGGCGTCGACCCGTGCGCGCATGACCCGCCGCACCGGCGTGGGCGCGTGCTCGAACAGCCCGCTCGGGGGCAGCGTCGCGAGCACGACGGTCGCGCCGACGTCGCGCAGCGCGCCGACGGCGACGGACAGGTCGCGCGCGACCGACGCCGCCGAGAAGTCGCTCCGCAGGGCATCGTTCCCGCCGACCACGAGGGTCGCCAGCCGCGGCCGCAGGCCGAGCGCGGTGGGGAGCTGCACGTCGACCACGTCGCGCGCCCGCGCGCCGTTGCGGGCGACGTTGCGGAACGTGGCGGCGCCGAGGAGCGTGGCGAGGT
>JAPSLD010000160.1 GCA_031181105.1 Isoptericola sp.
TGGACCGCCGCACGCTGCTGCGCGGGCTCGCGGGCGTCGGCCTCGGGCTGGGCGTCGGCGCGGGTGCCGGCGTCGGGGCCACCACCGTCGCCCTGCGTCCCGAGACGGCGGACGCCGCCACCACGCCGGGTGCGGGCACCGGCTCCGGCGCGCCGCAGCCCGGCGCCCGGGTCGAGCCGCACGGCACGCACCAGGCCGGCGTCACGCGTCCCTCCACGCCGCAGCAGCACTGCCTGCTGGCCGTCCTCGACGTCGACCGGGCCGAGCTCGCCGCCGCCGTCACGGCAGCGCAGGTCGCCGACCTCTGCGACGCCCTCGGGCACGCGGTCGGCGAGCTGCTCGCGGACGCGGACGGCGTGCTGCCCGACGGCCCGGGCGACCTGACCGTGACGGTGGGCGTCGGTCCGCGGCTGGTCGGCGCGGTCGACCCTGCGCTGCCGGGCGCCGAGGACCTGCCGGCGTTCGCCGGGGACTCCGGCATCCCGGACGGCGCCACGGGCGGGGACGTCATGCTCCAGCTGTGCGGGAGCGACCCGGGCACCCTCGAGCCGGCCCTCGAGCACGTGCTCGCCACGGTGCCCGGCCTGCGGCCCCGGTGGCGCCAGCGCGGCTACCGCGGCCCCGGCGAGGGGTTCGTCGTGCGCAACCCGCTCGGCTTCCACGACGGCATCGCCGTGCCGCGGACCGCGGCGGAGCAGGCGGAGAACGTGTGGATCGCGGACGGCCCCCTCGCCGGCGCGAGCGTGTGCGTCGTGCGGCGTCTGCGCCTGGACTCCGCCGCGTTCCGGAGCGAGCCGGCGGCCCGCCAGGAGGAGATCGTCGGTCGCCGGCGCGACGGGTCACCGCTGTCCGGAGGCACGATCGACGACGACGTGCGGCTGCAGGCGAAGGCGCCCGACGGGCAGCTCCTGGTCCCGCCCCGGTCCCACGCCCGCGCGGCGCACCCGTCCTTCACCGGCAGCCGCCTGATGCTCCGCCGCGGGTACGCCTTCGACAACGGGACGGCGCGGGACGCGGACGGCCGCGACCACGTCGCCGACACCGGGCTGCTGTTCATCTGCTTCCAGGCCGACCTGCGCACGTTCGTGGCGACGCAGCACCGCCTCGACGAGGGTGACGACCTGATGCGCTACGTGACGCCCACGGCGAGCGGCACGTTCCTCGTCCTGCCCGGGGACCGCGACGGCGCCGGTCTGGGCGCCGCGCTGCGCACCGGCGCCTGAGCGACCTCCGGGGGCGGCGCCCGAGCGCCTGGGAACGGGCGCCTGAGCGAGACGGGCCCGCCTCGCGACCAGGTCGCGAGGCGGGCCCTCTCGTCGTCCGACGCCCGGGTCAGCCGTCCGTGCGGCGGCGGGCGAACCGCAGGGCGAGCAGGCCCAGGAGCAGCAGCAGGGCTGCGGCTCCGAGGATCCCGCCGACCACGGCACCCGTGCGCGGCAGCGGGTCGCTGCCCCCGACCACCGGCTCGTCCTCGTCCGGGGTCGCGCAGGCGTCGGCGGTGTCGGTCAGGTCGTTGTGACCGATGCCGGCGGTGTTGGCGAACCCGCCTGCCTCGCCGGAGCCCGGCTCGGGGCACGCCCACGTCGTGGCGTCGGCCGCGTCCTGGTCGACCGTCGCCGCGACCTCCACCCGGTAGGTGTGGGTCGCCCCGGCGGGCAGGGTCACGTCGCTGGCCACGACGTTCGCGTCGTCGCCGTCGGCGCCCCGACCGGTCCACGACCCGGCCGACGTCACGCCCTCCGGCGTGGCGGTGACCGTGGCGGAGGTGACGTCGATGCCCGCGCCGAACCGCAGCCGGTCGGTCAGGTCGTAGACGCCCTCGGCCGCTCCGTCGTTCGTGGCGGTGATCTCGTACGTCACCGTCCAGGCGCCGCCCGCACCCTTCACCGGCTCGCCGGCGACCTCCTTGGCGACGTCGATCGACGGCACCGGCGCGCAGTCGGTGTCCGTGACCGTGCCACCGGTCTCGTCGGTCAGCGTCGCGGCGTTGTTCAGCCCCTGGCTGACCAGGTTCGACCCCGCCGTGACGGTGCACGCCGGGGACCCGGTGCCGTCCTGCTCGACCGCCTCGGCGTCGAACGCCAGCGGCACGTCCGCGACCACGGTCACCCGGTAGACGTGCGGGGCGTACCCGTCGTCGTCCAGGCCGCCGATGCTCACGTCCGTGGCGATCCGCTGGTGCTCGGCCCCGTCGAACGCCTCGTCCACCGTCACGCCCTGCGGACCGGTCACCGAGACCGCGTCCACGGTGACGACCGGGGCGAACAGCAGCTCGTCGTCCAGGTCGTAGGTGGTGGGCTCGGTGCCGACGTTGCCGACCGTCAGGTCGTACACGACCTCCCACTGCCCGTCACCCACCGGGGCGGCGGAGACCAGCGCCTTGTCCAGGGTCGGCTTGCCCGGCCGGACGCACTCGTCGTCCGTGGCGGTGATGCCGTTCCAGTCGACCGCCGCGACGTTGTTCAGCGCCCCGGCCACCGTGCCGTCGTCCGTGGCGCACGTGTCGTCCTCGGGCAGCTCGACGTCGGACAGGTCCGCCGCGTACCGGACCGTGACCGTGTAGGTGTGCACCACCGGGGCACCCGCGGCCGCCGCGATCGGCTGGTCGTCCACGACGAGCGTGTCCGTCAGGCCGTCGAACCCGGGGTTGACCCCCACCGGGTCGGCGGCGTCCGTGACGACGTCCTGGATGCCCAGGACCTCGACACCCTCACCCGGCGCGAGCTCGTCGTCCAGGTCGTAGGCGCCGGCACCCGGACCACGGTTGGTCACGGTGACCTCGTAGACGACGTCGTACACGCCGTCCTCGCCGTCGACCGGGGTCACCGCGCCCGAGATGGACTTCGCGATGCCGATCAGCGGCAGCGGGGCGCACACCTCGTCGTCCTGCGTCTCACCGTTGTGCGTGAGCTGCGTCGAGTTCGCCAGCCCGCCGTCCGCGCCGGAGCCGGGCTCCGGGCAGGACAGCGCCTCGGGCGTGACCGTGTCCTCGTCGAGCGAGACCACGACCTGCACCTGGTAGGTGTGGGTGCCGCCCTGCTCGAGCGTCACGCCGGTGGCGACGAGGTTCTCCGGAGCGTCCAGCTCCGCGCCCTCACCGGTCCACGAGTCGGCAGCCGTGACGCCCTCGGGCGTGGTGACGACCTCGGCCGACTCGACGACGATCCCGGCGCCGTAGCGCAGCTGGTCGGCGACGTCGTAGTCCCCCGCGGCGTGCCCCGTGTTCGTGGCGACCAGGTCGTAGGTGATGGTCCACGTCCCGTCGCCGTTGCCCACCGGGCCGGCGCTGATCGTCTTGTCCACGCCGATCAGCGGCAGCGACGCGCAGACGTCGTCGGCGTCCACGACCCCGTTGTGGTCCAGCGTCGTGGAGTTGGCCAGGCCGCCGGCCTCGCCCGAGCCGGGCGGCGGGCACTCGAGCACGGCCGGGTCGATCGTGGCCTCGTCCATCTGGACGACGACCTCGACCTGGTAGGTGTGGGTGGCACCGCCGTCGAGCGTGACGCCCGTGGCGACGACGTTCTCCGGGGCGCCGACCTCTCCCTGCCCGGTCCACGACTCGAGGACCTCGACGCCCTGCGGCGCCGTGGCGACCTCGGCCGACACGATCTCGATGCCCTCGCCGTAGTGCAGGCGGTCGGTCACCTCGTAGTCGCCCGCGGCGGCCCCGACGTTCTCCGCGACGACGTCGTAGACGATGGTCCACGTGCCGTCACCGTTGGGCGTCGGGCCCTCGGCGATCTCCTTGTCCACCAGGACGTAGGCGACGCTCACGCACGCCTCCGCCTCGTCGGTCAGGTCGTTGTGCTCGATCCCGGCCGCGTTGGACAGCCCGCCGTTCCCGTTCTCGCCCGCCGCGGAGCACGGCGTGATGACGAGCTCCGCGTCGGCGTCGTCGACGGTCACCACGACCTCCACCTGGTAGGTGTGCGTCCCGCCCGCGGGCAGGTTCACACCGGTGGCGATCACGTTCTCCGGGGCGCCGACCGCGCCGAGGCCGGTCCACGTCTCCGCCGGCGTCACGCCGTCAGGAGCGGTGACCACCGCGCCGGAGACGACCTCGAGGTCGCCGTCGGCCGTCATGCGGTCCGTGACCTCGTACTCGCCGTCGGCCGCACCGCTGTTCGTCGCGACGATGTCGTAGGTGACCGTCCACGTGCCGTCACCGTTCGGCGTCGGACCCTCGGACACGGTCTTGTCGACGTCGATCGACGGCAGCTCGGCGCACGCCACGTCGTCCTCGGTGAGGCCCGCCTCGTCGGTGAGCTGCGAGGTGTTGGTCAGCGCGGTCGCGAGCGGGTCGCCGTCCTGCGCACCGCAGACCGTCGGGTCCGTCTCGTCACCCGAGCCGGCACCGTCGAGCTGCAGCGGCACCTCGGCCACCACGGTCAGGCGGTAGACGTGCGGCGCGTACCCGTCGTCGTCGCTCCCGGCCAGCGGCACGTTCGAGGCGACGCGGACGGCGTCCTGCCCGTCCCACGCCGGCTCGGCCAGGGTGACACCGCCGGGGGCACCCGTGACGGCAGCCGAGACGACCGTGGCCTGGTCGGTGTACCGCAGGGTGTCGTCCAGGTCGTACACCGTCGCGCCGACGCCCTTGTTGGCCACGGCCACGTCGTACACGACCTGCCAGCGCCCGTCACCGACGGGGGTGGCCGACACGAGCTCCTTGGTGTGCGTCGGCTGGCCCAGCTCACGGCACTCGGAGTCGGTGTCCGGGTAGCCGTTGAACGACGTCGCGGCCCCGTTGAGCAGGCCGGTGCCGTCCTCGCCACCCTCGACGAGCGAGCAGTCGGAGGGGTTCGGCTCGGCCGACGGGTTCGGCAGGTCGAACCGGTAGCGCACCGTCACGAGGTACTGGTGCGCCTCGCCGCCGGCGATCGGCTCGTCGGTCACGACCTGCGTCGCCGTGATCCCGTCGAACGCCTCGTCGGTCGCGATGCCGCCCGGGCTCGCGTTGGCGACGGTGACCGACTCGACCTCGACGGCCGAGCCGAACCGGAGCCGGTCGGTGAGGTCGTAGTCCGTGTCGACGTCCGACTCGTTCGTGACGGTCAGGCCGTACACGACCTCCCAGAGGCCGGGCTCGTTCTCGCGGTCCACCACGGACGGCTCGGCCTCGACCGTCTTGTCGAGCGTGACCAGCGGCAGGTCGGCGCACTCGTCGTCGACGATGTCCTCGTGCCCGGTCGGGTCGAGCGTGGCGACGTTGAACAGACCGGTCGTCGGGTCGCCCGGCGCCTGGTCGGGCGTGCAGGCGAGCTGCGCCGCCTCGGCCGTCACCTCGCCCGTGGTCGCGTCGGTCGTGAGGGCCACCGCCACGCGCAGCGTGTACACGTGCGCCGTGCCGGCGTCCTCGGTCGACCCCGCGGCGATGGGCAGCCGCCGGGTGATGACCGCCTGGTCGCCCTCACCGTTCCACGCGGTGTTGAGCACCGCGCCCTCGGGGCCGGAGACCACCTCGGTGCCCACGACCTCGATGCCGTCGCCGTAGCCGGTCAGGTCGTCCGTCAGCAGGTAGGCGCCCGGGGTGTCCGACGGGTTCTCGACCACCAGCTCGTAGACGACCTCCCAGGTGCCGTCGTCGTCCGGGTTCTCGGTGGGACCGGAGACGGTGCGCTTGGTGAACTCGTAGTCGACCTGGGAGTAGCCGAAGTCGATCGTGTGGTCGTTCTGGCCCGGGCCGCCCGTGGTGATCGCCGCGTACGGGAACGCCCCCGCGTCCGACTCCTCCACGATGCCGTCCGAGTCGTTGCGGTCCGGGTCGACCGATCCCGCGGCGCCCGTGTCGGCCACCGTCGGGTACCACCCGTACAGGGGGCCGGCCGGGTCGTCGTAGTCGGCCGGGTTGTCGATGCCCACCACGTAGTCGGTGTTCGTCCGCAGCGCGTAGCCGTTCGCGTTGAGCGCCGGGTCGGACGAGAAGTAGTACTCGCCCTGCGCGCTCGTCGTGGTCGAGGAGACCCACGTGCGCGAGCCGTCCTCGGCGACCTCGTACAGGTTCACCGTCGCGCCCGGGACCGGGTCC
>JAPSLD010000161.1 GCA_031181105.1 Isoptericola sp.
TCGCCGCGCCGACCCAGTCGATGACGGTCTTGACCGCGTACTTGGGGCCGGCGAACCGCGGCGCGTCCACGTGCAGCAGCGCCACGGACTGCGCGGGCGTGACGGTGATGCGCGGCCCCGCGACGTCTGCGAGCTCGGCCGCGAGCATGAGGTCCACGCCGGCGGGCTCGAGCTCCCAGCCGAGCCGCCGCACGACGTCGGCCGTGATCTGGTCCGAGCCGCTCACGGCGACGCAGTCGGCCCCGACCTCGGCGGCGATGGTCCCGGCGGTCTGCAGGTCGCCGAGCACCGGCACGCCGAGGATCTTCTCGCCGGGCCGCACGTCGGAGGTGGGCACGCAGACCCCGACCACCTGGTAGCCCGAGCCCGGGCGCTCGTTCATCTCCCGGACGAGCCGCTCGGCCTGGTCGCGCAGGCCGATGGCGAGCACCGACGTCGTGCACCCGCCGGAGGCGCGGCGCTTGTGCAGGGCGGCGCGCCAGGCCCACCGCTCGAGCAGCAGCGTGACCACGCCCAGCGGGAACGCGACGAGGAGGAAGGCGCGCAGGCCCGGGCGCGGCAGCATGAGGGTCACGAGCGCCAGCAGGCTGAAGAGCCGCCACGCGGCGTCGAAGACCCGCTGGTACTCGGTCGGGCCGGAGCCGTAGATGCGGACGTCGTACGCGCGGCTCAGCGACAGGGCGACCATCCAGGCGAGGACCAGCACCCCGATGACGACGACGCGGTCGACCAGGCTCGGAGCCGGGCCGCCGTCGCGCGTGAGCAGCCACACCCGCGCGAGGTCCGCGCCGAGGGCGGTGGCGAGCACGACGACGGCGTCGGCCTGGACGAGCCGGCGGCGGTAGCGCACCTGCCAGGCGGCCGAGCGGAACCGCTCGCGCACCTCTCGCAGGTACGTCGCGCGCGCCGCCGCGAGGCGGCGCCGGGGGGACCGCCTCGCGTCGATCTCGAAGATGGCCACGCGTTCCTCCTCGGAGGATGCTGCGCCTCTCCCACGGGCCCCCGGGGCGCTGCTGCTCCCACATGCTAGGAGCGGAAAGTGCCTGCTGAACCCTGCCCCGACGTCCTTTCACCCGGGATCTCACCCAGAGGTGAAATGCCCTCCTGACGCGTCATACCGGCGCGTGCTCGGGCCTCAGGCGGGCTCCCACGCCGTGGCCGTCCACAGCCGCGCGGCGGCGTCCGGGTCCTCGAGCGCCCGGGCCAGCGACGATGCCAGCGCGGGGCGGCCGAGAAGCTCCGCCAGCGCCTGCGCGAGGCCCTCCGGATCCACCGCGTGCGGTGCGCCGTCGGCCGTCACCCACCACCGGACCGCGACGCCGTCGACGACGAGGTCGTCGTGCGCCCACCAGGTGTCGCCGAGCCGCGGGTCGAGGGCCGCGACGCGCGCGTCGAGCGCCCGCCGCTCGCCTGGCGTCTCCGGCTCCGGCACGCCGTCCTCGCCCGCGAGCGGGAGGTCGAGCAGGTCGGCGAGCGCCGCCGCCCGGTCGGCCGGCGCGGGGACCACCGGCCCGAGCTGGGCCCACCGCGCGCTGCCCGCGACCTCCAGGTCGTCGGCCGGCTGCACGACGGCGGTGCCGTCCTCGAGGGCGGGCAGCCGGTCGGGCAGCGGGTCGAGCGCCGAGGAGCGCCGCTCCGGGTCGACGCTCCGCGCGAGGGCGGCCAGGCCGCGCCAGACGGCGGACGCGTCGTGCGGCGGCATCGCCTGCCCGACGGCGGGGATCGCCTCGAGCAGCGCCGGCCAGTCGACGACGTCGAGGTCGGCGAGCGCGTCGACGCCGCCGAGCGCGCGGCGCACCGCGTCGTCGAGCCCCGCGAGGACCGCCGGCGCCGGCGGGAGGAGGGGGACGGCGTCCTGCAGCGCGAACGGCGCGCCGAACCGGTCGCGCAGCCACCACGCGGTGTACGAGGGGACGGCCCCGGCCCGCGGACCCGCGAGGAGCGCGCGGCGGGTGCGCGGGTCGTCGGCGAGGCGCCGCAGCACGCCGGGCCACGCGTCGTCGGCGACCGCGTCGAGGTCGGGGACCGCCTCGAGGTCCCCGACCGGGACGCCCGGTCCCAGCCGCTCGGCGAGGAACGCCAGGTAGCCGGACCACGCGGGGAGCCAGCCCGCCCGGTCGTCCGGGCCGTGCTCGACGTCGTCGGCCTCGAGGCCGGGCAGCTCGTCGACGTCCGGTGTCACGACGTCGGGCACCGTGTAGACGGACAGGTCCGCGTGGGCGCCGGCCGCGGCGAGCGTGACGGGCGCGTACCGCGCCGCGGCGTCGGCGGCGACGGGGACGAGCGCGTCGAGCACGCCGGCGGCCCAGGTGCCGGGCAGCGTGGTCTCGCGCACGGGCGCGAGGTCGCCGTCGGCGGTGGGCACGGGCAGCTCGCCGAGCCAGAACGGCAGGTCTGAGCCGTGCCGGGCCTGCGCCTGTTCCGCCTGGGACGCGTCCGCGGGCAGCGTGAGGCGCACGAGCGCCAGGACCGCGTCGACGACCTCCTGCGCCCCGGCCTCGACGGGTCCGACGATGCTGCCGGGCACCGGCCCCGCGTCGACGGCCGCGTCCGTGGCGTCCGGACCGGCGTCGAGCAGGGCGTCTGCCGCCGCGAGCGCCACGGCGCGCACCCCCGGGTCGCCGAGCAGGCTGCGCGGGTCGGTGCGCGAGGCGCCCGCGCGCACCAGCACCGGGTGCGCCGCGTCGGGGTGGACGACCCGCACCCCCAGGGTGCGCGCGATCGCGGCGAGCGCGGGGTCGTCGTCGTCCTCGGGCAGCACGACGGTGCCGCGCACGCCCGTGACGGTCCGGCCGTCGGCGAGCGGCACGCGGGCGCCGGCGAGCGCCTCGAGCACGCCCGGGTCGGCGGCGTGCGGCTCGAGCGCGGCGTAGATCGCGCGCCAGCGCTGCGGCGCCAGCCCGTCGGGGAGGTCGTCCACGACGTCGGCGAGGCTGACGGTCGCCGCGCCGAGGGCGCGGGCGACCGCGTGGTGGCGCACGGGGAGCGCGACGAGTCCCGGGACCGCCGGCGCCAGGGCCGCCACGAGCGCCTCGTCGTCGCCCGCGGGGCCGGAGATCACGACGCCGTCCTGGGGCGCGAGCCGGTGCTCGAGGACGGGTGCGGCGCGCAGGGCGTCGAGCGCGGCGTCGCGGACCGCGGCGTCCAGGTCCGACGCCGGCAGGCCCGTCGGGACGAGGTCGAGCACGGCGCGGCCGTGGTCCGGGTCGGCGGCGAGGCGCGCGAGCAGGTCGGCGTAGGCGCGGCCCGACTCGCGCGCGAGCAGCGTGGTGGCCGGGCCCGGCTGCACCTGGCGCCGGCCCGGGTCGACCGGGAACGACGCGACGAGCAGCGCGGGGAAGGTGAGCGGCACGTCGGTGGGCGTCGGCGCGTGCAGCACGCGCGGGGCGGGCGGCGCTCCGGCCCCGGGGCGCGGCACCGCCCAGACGAGCGACCAGTCGGCGCGGCGCTGCTCGAGCGGCAGGTCCGCGAGGTCCGCGGGGTCGAACGTCCCGGCCCGCCGCTCGACGACCCACCGCTCCCCCACCTCGCTGTGAGCGGACTTCTGGCCCGCTCGAGGCGCCTCGAGCGGGCCAGAAGTCCGCTCACAGCGCTCGACGACCACCTCGGTCAGGGCGGGGAGCGCGAGCAGCAGCCCGTCGTCGACGGCGTCGAGCTGGGCGCGCACGGACGCGACCGCGGTGTCGTCGCGCAGGACGAGCTCGACGACGGTGTCGTACGCCGCGAGGTCGTCGTCCGGACGCACCTCGCCGAGGGCGGGCGCGGGGAACGGCAGGCGGAGCACGGGCAGGGCGTCGCCGCGCTCGGCGACGGCCGCGCGCAGGCGGTCCGCACGGTCGACGCCGCCCGCGCCGACGTCGTCGAGCAGCGCGCGTGTGGCGGCGAGCGAGAACCGGACGCCGCCGGTGCGCGAGCGCGCCGCGACGTCGTCGGACACCGACCGCACGGCCGCGAACCCGACGCCGAATCGGCCGACCTGCCCGCTCCCGGTTGGCTTGGTGGAGGCGCGCAGGGAGGCGAGCGAGGCGACGCCGGCGGCGTCGAGCGGCGCCCCGGTGTTCGCCGCGACGAGCCGCCACCCGCTGTGAGCGGACTTCTGGCCCTGTTCGGCGGCGGAAACTGGGCCAGAAGTCCGCTCACAGCGGTCGAGCGGTTCCAGGCGGAGCAGCAGGCGCCCCGGGGTCCCCGCGCGCGCGGCGGCGTCCGCGGCGTTCTGCGCGAGCTCGACGACCACGCGGTCGCGGTAGTAGCCGCGGGCGTGGTCCTCCTCGGTGTTCGCGTCCTCCCGGAAGCGCGTGCCGGACCCGAGCCACGCCTCCGCGACCGCGTGCCGCAGCGCGGCGGTCCCGAAGGCGTCGGCCGTCACGTGGTCTCGGTGCCGGGGCGGTCGGCGATCTGGAGCGGCTCGACGACCAGGTCGTCGATGAGCGGCGCGTCGGCGGGCCACTCGGTCCCCGCGCGCTCGACGTCGGTCTCGGAGTGCGCGCCGCAGCCGTGGTCGAGCGAGACGACCTTGCCGTCGTCGGGCGACCACTCGTTCGCGCACACGCCGAACAGCTGGCCCAGCGGGCCCTGCAGCGGCACGAGGAACGCGCACGTCGTGCACTCGGCCGCGGACGCGACCGCGACGGGCGACGTCGGGCCCTGCGACCCGCGGTACCAGCGCTCGGCAGCGGCGTCGCGCCCGGCGGGGGCGAGCACGCGGGCGCGCAGCAGCGCGAGCTCGCGGGCGACGCCGTCGATCTCCTCGTCGCCCATCTCGGTCCAGCCGGCCTCGAGGCGGGAGTCGTCGGGGCGGTACGGCAGCGTGTCGCCCGGGCCGAGGTCGCCCGGGCGCAGGCGCTCGGACCACGGCACCCACTCGGGCGCGAGGATCGCGTCGTCGCCCGGCAGGAGCTCGACCTCGGAGACCGTGGCGGTGCGGCCGCGGGGCACGCGGGCGAGCGTGACCGTCCAGTGCCAGCCGCGGTAGCCCGGCATCGCCGCGGCGAACCGGTGCGACATGAGGCGTTCACCCTCGGCGACCGAGCCGAGGTGCTCGCCGACGTCGGAGGCCGACCCCGCGACCTCCTCGGCGGCGGCGCGGGCCAGGTCGACCGCCCCGAGCAGGACGGCGTCGTTGCGGGCGCGGGCGCTGACACGGCGCGCCCGGGCGGGCGCGTCGGCTGCAGCGGTCACCATGGGGAGTCCTCTCAGGCCTCGAGGTCGTCCGCGACGGCGCGCAGCAGCGTGGCGACGCGCTTGGCGGTGGTGCCCTCCGGGTACTTGCCGCGCTTGAGCTGGTCACCCGTGCGGTCGAGGACCTTGATGAGGTCCTCGACGATCGCGGCCATCTCGGAGGCGGGCTTGCGCTTCGCCTTGACGACCGACGGCGTCGGGTCCAGCACCTTCACGGACAGCGCGGACGGGCCGCGACGGCCGTCCGCCACGCCGAAGTCGACGCGCGTGCCGGGCTTGAGGGTCGTCGAGCCGGCCGGCAGCGCCGACGCGTGCAGGAAGACCTCTCCCCCGTCGTCGCCCGCGATGAAGCCGAAGCCGCGCTCTGCGTCGTACCACTTGACCTTGCCGGTGGGCACCTGGACCTCTTGCTGTCTCGAAGTTGCTCGTGGTTGCTCGTGGGTTGCTCATGGGTTGCACATGCGGTGAGCATGGCCGGCCGCTCCGCGCGTCCGCACGCGGGCGTGCGCAGGTACGGCCAGAAGCCCAGGTTACCGGCCCGCGGGCCTCGTCGTCGCATCCGTTTCGCCGGCCGGGGCGCCGATGCCGAGGTCGGCGCCCAGGCGCGTCGCGACGGCGTCGAACCAGGCCGGGTAGCTCGTGACCGAGCCCACCAGGTGGCCGAACAGCTCGAACGAGACCGTGCCGAACACGGTGGTCCACGCCATGAGCGTCCGGGCGACCGTCTCGGGGGGCGCGTCGTCGGTCAGCCCGCGCTCGACGACGAACGCGC
>JAPSLD010000162.1 GCA_031181105.1 Isoptericola sp.
GCGCCGAAGACCTCGAGAACTACGAGACCGAGATGGAGCTCGCCCTCTACCGCGAGTACCGCGACGTGGTGGGCCTGTTCTCGTACGTGGTGGAGACGGAGCGCCGCTTCTACCTCGCCAACCAGGTGGACCTGCAGGTCCGGTCGGCGGCCGGCGAGGTGTACTTCGAGCTGCGCCTCGGCGACGCCTGGGTGTGGGACGTCTACCGCTCCGCCCGGTTCGTCAAGTCCGTGCGCGTCGTGACGTTCAAGGACGTCAACGTCGAGGAGCTCGCCAAGGCCGAGCTCGGTCTCTGACGCCGCCGCCGCGCGGCCGCGCGGCCCGGCGTCGACCGTGACGGTTGTGGACCGCCTCGTGATCCACAGGGCGCGGCGGACCCGTCGTCACGCGCCGCACCGGTCCGCGACGCTGGGCGCGGAGGTGGTTCCGTGCGAGCGAAGGACGCCGTCGGGCGGTACGGGGAGAAGGTGGCCGCGCGCCACCTGCAGGAGCGCGGCTGGCGGCTGCTGGACCGCAACTGGCGCGGCAGCGGGGGCGAGCTCGACCTCGTCGCGCTCGACGGGGACGTGCTGGTCGCGGTCGAGGTCAAGACGCGCAGCGGCGACGGCTTCGGCCACCCGGCCGAGGCCGTCACCGCGGCCAAGCTGCGGCGGCTGCGCCGGCTGACGGGGGAGTGGCTCGAGCACCACGGGCGGGCCACCGGGGCCGGCTACCGCGAGGTGCGCGTCGACGTCGTGGCGGTGACGCTGGCCCGGGCGGGCGCGGCGCGGGTCGAGCACCTCGAGGGAGTGCTCTGATGGGGCTCGGCACGACCGCCGCCGTGGCCCTGTCGGGCCTGCAGGGGAACGTCGTCGAGGTCCAGGCGCAGCTGGCCGCGTCGGTCCCGGGGTTCACCCTCGTCGGCCTGCCCGACGCCGCGCTCAGCGAGTCGCGCGACCGCGTGCGCGCCGCGGTGCTCTCGAGCGGGCTGTCCTGGCCGAACCGGAAGGTCACCGTCAACCTCTCGCCGGCGTCGCTGCGCAAGTCCGGCAGCGGCTTCGACCTGGCGATCGCCGTCGCCGTGCTCGCGGGCGACGGCCGGGTGCCCGCGGCCGGGCTCGAGCAGGTGGTGCACGTCGGGGAGCTCGGGCTCGACGGTCGGGTGCAGCCCGTGCGTGGCGTGCTGCCCGCCGTCGCCGCCGCGGTCGAGGCCGGGTGCACGAGGATCGTGGTGGCCGCCGGCGACGCGGACGAGGCGCGGCTCGTCCCGGGCGCCGAGGTCTTCGGCGTGGCGACCCTCGCCGAGGCCGTGCTGCTGCACGGCGGGCGGGTGGACCGGCTGCCCGACGTCGACCCCGTGCTCCCGGCGCGCGCCGCGGTGCGACGTCGGCCCGCCGGCGACCTGGCCGACGTCGCGGGGCAGACCGAGGCGCGGTTGGCCCTCGAGGTCGCGGCGGCCGGCGGGCACCACCTCCTGCTCGTCGGGCCGCCCGGCACGGGCAAGACGATGCTGGCGTCCCGGCTGCCGGGGATCCTGCCCGACCTGACCGAGTCCGAGGCGCTCGAGGTGACGGCCGTGCACTCCGTCGCCGGGACGTTCGACCCGGGCGAGGGGCTCCTGACCCGTCCACCGTTCGAGGACCCGCACCACACTGCCACACCGGCGGCCGTCGTGGGCGGCGGCTCCGGGCTGCCCCGCCCGGGTGCGGTGTCGCGGGCCCACCGCGGGGTCTTGTTCCTCGACGAGGCACCCGAGTTCCGGCCCTCGGTGCTCGAGACCTTGCGCCAGCCGCTCGAGCAGGGCGAGCTCGTCCTGCACCGCACCGGTGGCGCCGCGAGGTTCCCGGCGCGGTTCCAGCTCGTCCTGGCGGCCAACCCGTGCCCGTGCGGCAAGGCGGGCGACAAGGGCCTGGAGTGCACGTGCACGCCCCTCGCCCGGCGCCGGTACTTCGGGCGTCTCTCCGGCCCGCTGCTCGACCGGGTCGACCTGCAGATCCAGGTCCGCGCGGCGACGCGCGCCGACCGGGTGCTCCTGGAGCGCGGCGAGCCGACCGCGAGCGTCGCCGCGCGCGTCGCGGCCGCGCGCGCTGCGGGTCGGGCACGTCTCGCGGGCACGCCCTGGTCGGCCAACGCCGAGGTGCCCGGACCCTGGCTGCGCGAACGCCTGCGCGGTGAGGGGGAGCTGCTGCGCCGGGTCGAGTCGGCGATCGACCGGGGCACCCTGAGCCTGCGCGGTGCCGACCGGGTGCTGCGCGTCGCGTGGACGCTGGCCGACCTCGCGGGCCGCGGGGTGCCGACCCGGCTCCAGGTGGAGCAGGCGATCACGATGCGGACCGGAGGCGTCGCATGAGCGGCACGCCGTTCGGGGGGGCCGACGGCGCGGCACCGGTGCGAGCTGCGGTGACCCCGTCCTTCGACGCGGAGGACCCGCTCCTCGCCGCCGCGGCCTGGTCTCGGATCGCGGAACCCGGTGACCTCGTGGCCGGGGCCCTCGTGTCCCGGCTCGGGGCCGGACCGGCGCTCGCCTGGGTGCTCGACGCCGCGCGCGACCTCGGCCGCGCGCTGCGCGGCCCCGTCCTCGAGGTGCCTCTTCCCGACGGGTCCGGCGGCTCCGGCGGGACGGGGACGCCCCGCGGCGCGCGCGAGAGGCTGGCCGCCGCCGTGGGCCGGTGGGCCCCGCGCCTGGAGAACCTGGACCCGCGCCGCGAGCTGCACGTCCTGGCGCGCCACGGCGGCGCCCTGCTCACGCCGGACGACCCCCGGTGGCCCGGCGCGCTGGGCGACCTCGGCCCGGCGGCCCCGTTCGCCCTGTGGGTCCGGGGGCAGCACGACCTCGCGGCGCTGGCGACGCGCTCCGTGGCCGTCGTGGGCGCCCGCGCCGCGACGTCGTACGGGGAGCACGTCGCGACGCGTCTCGCCACGGGCCTCGTCGAGCGCGGCTTCACCGTCGTCTCGGGCGGTGCCTACGGCATCGACGCGGCCGCGCACCGCGGTGCCGTCGCGGCGGGCGGCCCGACCGTCGCGCTCCTGGCGGGCGGTGTCGACCGGTTCTACCCGCAGGGCAACCACGACCTGCTGCGGCGCGTCGTCGAGGACGCCGGAGCGGTCGTGAGCGAGGTGCCGCCCGGGTCGGCGCCCTTCCGCCAGCGGTTCCTGGCCCGCAACCGCCTCATCGCGGCGATGTCGCGGGCGACGGTCGTGGTCGAGGCGGCGTGGCGGTCGGGAGCGCTGTCCACGGCGCGGCGCGCGGCCGAGCTGCTGCGGCCGGTCGGCGCGGTGCCGGGGCCCGTCACCTCCATGGCGTCGGGCGGGTGCCACGTGCTGCTGCGCGACGGCCTGGCCACCTGCGTCACCGACGCGGACGAGGTCGCCGAGCTCGCGGGCGACCTCGGTGACGACGCGGCGCCCGCGCGCCAGGGCCACCACCGGCCGGTCGACGACCTGGACGACGTCGGGCGCCGGCTCTGGGACGCGCTCCCGCTGCGCTCGCCGGCACCGCTGGAGGCGGTCGCCCGCACCGCCGGCCTGGCGCCCGGCGAGGCGCTCGCGGGTCTCGGGGGGCTGCTCCTCGCGGGGCTCGCCGTCCAGCGCGACGGCGGGTGGCGCCGGGCGGGGTGACGTGCCGGGTGACGGGCCGGGTGACGGGGACCGGGCGGTCGGGTGACCGGGGCACCGGTGACCACGCCGGACCGCCTCACCCGCCACGGCGCTCGCGTTCGGCACACTGACCAGCATGGACGCCACGACGCGCACCGCGAGCGACGCGGACCTGCCGGTGCTCCCGGCGGAGCTGGGACGCGCGCTGGACGGCTTCCTCGCGCACCTCGACCACCAGCGGGGGCTGTCCGCGCACACGCGCCGCGCCTACCGCGCGGACGTCGGCGCGCTGCTGCGGTACGCGGTGCGGCACGGCGCGACGACCCTGGCGCGGGTCGACCTGCCGCTGCTGCGCGGCTGGCTCGCGTCCCAGGCCGAGCGCGGGCTCGCGCGGTCCACGCTCGCCCGGCGGGGGGCCGCGGCGCGAGCCTTCCTGCGCTGGGCGTTCCGCACGGGGCTCGTGCCCACCGACCCGTCGGCGCGCCTCGCCAGCCCCCGGGTGGCGCGCACGCTGCCGACCGTGCTGTCGCCCGAGGGTGCCGCGCGCCTGCTGGACGTCGCCCGCGACGACGCACGCACCGCCGAGCCGGACGACCGGCCCGCGGCGCTGCGGGCGTGGGCCGCGGCGGAGCTGCTCTACGCCTCGGGCATCCGCGTGGGCGAGCTCGTCTCGGTGGACGTCGGCGACGTGGACCCGGCCGAGCGGCTGGTGCGTGTCCTCGGCAAGGGCGGCAAGGAGCGCGTCGTCCCCTTCGGCGTGCCCGCCGCCCGCGCGGTCACGACCTGGCTCGAGGAGGGGCGTCCCGCCGTCGCGCGCGCCGCGACCGGGCCCGCGCTCCTCGTGGGGGACCGGGGCGGGCGCTGGGGGCAGCGCCAGGTCCGCGAGGCCGTCCACCGGCTCGCCGCGCGCGCCGGGGTCGACGACGTGGCGCCGCACGCGCTGCGGCACTCGGCGGCCACGCACCTGCTCGCGGGCGGCTCGGACCTGCGCTCCGTGCAGGAGGTCCTGGGCCACGCCGACCTCGCGACCACCCAGCGGTACACGCACGTCGACGCCGAGCGCCTGCGCCGCGTCTACGCTCAGGCCTTCCCACGCGCGTGAACGCGCCGCGACGCGCCCGTCGTCGCGAGCACGGGCACGAGCACGGGCACGAGCACGGGCACGTCACGAGCACGGTCACGACAGGGGCAGCAGCACGATCGGCTCCGCCAGGCCCAGCAGCGCCATGGGGTCGAGGTAGCGCTCCCCGCGGCGCACGCCCCAGTGCAGGCAGTCCGCCGGGACGCAGTGGCCGGGGTTGTCCGCGGTACCCGGAGCCGCCGCGAGGCTGCCCACCACGGCGCCCGCGGGCACCGCCGTCCCCCGGGCCACGGACGGCGTGACCGGCTCGAGCGTCGAGCGCAGGCCGCCGACGTGCGTGACGACCACGAGCTGCTTGCCGCCGACCGACCCCGCGAACGTGACGACGCCGGCGCCCGGAGCGGCGACCGGCTCGCCCCGCCTCGCCGCGAGGTCCACGCCGCGGTGCCCGGGCAGCCAGTCCTGCGGCGGCGGCGCGAACGGGTGCACGAGCGCGCCGGGCACGGGCCGCACCCAGCGCTCGCGCGGGGCGACGACCGGCTCCGGGCCGGCCCGTCGGACGGCAGACGCGAGCCCGCCGGACGACGCGTCCGGTGCGACGGGCGCGGCCGGCGTGGCGACGGCGGACAGGGCGACGAGGAGCAGCGCGACGAGCGCGGCCCGGGTGCGCGTGGTGCAGGGACGTGCGGCCATGCCGTCGAGCCTGGCGGCCGGCGCGAGGTAGCGTCGTCGTGCGCCGCGGCGCTTGTGGGCGCCGGTGGACGGCCTGGGTCCTGGGGGCGGGCTCCACGGCGTCGCAGGCCGCGCACGGGGTGCTCGCCGCCGTCGGGTAGACTGACGGCTGCGATCGGCGCGCGTGCGCCCGCCCCTCCACCACGCCAGCAGTCTGCGGCGCGCCGGAGGGCCCCCGGGTGCGCATGCACGGTCGACATCGCGCGTCACGAACGCGCCGGCCGGTCCCTCGGGACGGGCTGGGCGCGGCCGCGTCGGCAGCGGTCCGCACGCCCCTGCGGGGGTGGGTGGTGCCGGCCCGGCGTGACGCCAGGGGTGCCGGGTCCGATGCCCGACACCGACAACCGAGTACAGCGACCGGTCCGCACGCGACCGGTCGCCCGACGCGCGTGCGCACCGGGTGGATCCCGGGCGACGCGGCGAAAGGACCAGTCATGGCCGTCGTGACCATGCGCCAGCTCCTCGAGAGCGGTGTCCACTTCGGGCACCAGACCCGCCGTTGGAACCCGAAGATGAAGCGGTTCATCTTCACGGAGCGCAACGGCATCTACATCGTC
>JAPSLD010000005.1:0-8803 GCA_031181105.1 Isoptericola sp.
AGTTGACGGGCGACTCGTCGACGTAGGCCAGGCGCTGCGCGTCGAGCACGTCGCGCCGCTCCCCCTCCGAGAGCGCGGCCCAGACGGCCCCGCCGGTGTTGTCGCCGTCGTGCCCGGGCACCGGCCGGGCGCCGGCGGCCAGCTCGTCGGCCAGCTCGCCGATCCGACGCGCGGACCCCCTGCCGCCGTCGGGCCGCACGAGCTCCGGGTCGTACCAGGAGTCGAAGATCTGCAGGAAGATCCACTGCGTCCAGCGCACGTACTCGGGGTCGATCGTGGCGAAGGTGCGCCGCGGGTCGTGCGCCAGGCCCATGCGCCGCAGCTGGCGGCGCATCGTGGCGATGTTCTGCTCGGTCGTGGTGCGCGGGTGCTGGCCGGTCTGGACCGCGTACTGCTCGGCCGGCAGGCCGAACGCGTCGTAGCCGAGCGCGTGCAGGACGTTGTCGCCGCACATCGTGCGGAACCGGCCGACGACGTCGGTCGCGATGTACCCGAGCGGGTGCCCGACGTGCAGGCCCGCGCCCGAGGGGTACGGGAACATGTCCATGATGAAGAACGGGGCGCCCAGCGCCTCGGCGTTCCTGCCGTCACCGTCGGTGAGCTCGCCGGCCGGGTTCGCGGCGTAGAAGGTGCCGCGCTCCTCCCACCGGTCCTGCCAGCGCTTCTCGATCTCCTCGGCGAGCGCGGGCGTGTACCGGAACGGAGGCTCCTTCGGGGCGGTTGCGGCCACCGGGGCCGCGGCGTCGGTCTGGGCGTCTGGCGTGCTCACCCGCCGAAGTCTACCGACGCGTCACCGCCGCCCACGACGGTGGTGGGCCCACTCAGAAGGAGCGCACGAGCGCGGGGCCGACCGTCAGCAGCAGCCACGCGACGGCGACGACGTAGCCGATCACGAGGATGACCCCGCGGTTGCCCACGACCGCACGTCGCAGACCCTCGCCGACGGGCAGGTGGCGCTCCTGGACGGCGTGGACGAGCTGGAACCACAGGAGCGGCCACATCACGGTCCACACGACCATGCACGCGGGGCACAGCTTGAGCAGGACGTAGAAGCTCGTCCACATGAGGAAGAAGATCAGCAGCTGGCCCAGCACCGTCCCGGCGAGCAGGCCGCGCAGGTACCAGCGCGGCAGCCGCGCGCCCGTCAGCAGGACGACGCCGGTCGTCACGACCACGGGGAACGTCGCCAGCCCGAGGAACGGGTTCGGGAACCCGAGGAGCGTGCCCTGCCAGGAGCCCATCGCGGCGCCGCAGCTGAGGAAGACGTTGATGCTGCACGTGGCGACGCGGTCGGGGTCGAGCAGGGTGAGGTAGCGCTCGACCGACAGCCAGGCGGAGGCGGCGAGCCCGATCCCGCCGAGCACGGTCAGCAGGGCGCCGAGCGTGCGGGGGCTCAGTGGCCGGGGACCCGGCGCGTCGGCCAGGACGTCGTCGGAGCGGGTGTCCCTGCCGCTCACGGTGCTGTGGCTCACACGGCGACGGTACAACACGATCCTGGGAGGCTCAGGCCGTGTGGACCACCTTGTGGCGGCCGAACGCCAGCACGATCGCGAGGCCGGCGAGCGTGAGCCCGACGCCCGTCCACGCCGGCGCGACGTAGCCCCACCCCGCCGCGATGACGAGCCCGCCGAAGAACGCCCCGGAGGCGTTGCCCACGTTGAGCGCGGAGTGGCACAGCGCCGCGCCCAGCGACTGGGCCGCCGGCGACAGGTCCATGAGCCGCGTCTGCATCGCGATCCCCAGCACCTGCGAGGTCACCGCGACACCGAAGAGCCCCGCCACCGCGGCGACGGGCCACTGCGCGACGAGCGCGAACACCGCGAGCGCGGCGCCCGTGGCGACGAACGCGCCGACGACGGTGCCCAGCACGTCCCGGTCGGCGAGCCGTCCGCCGAGCAACGTCCCCACGGTCATCCCGACGCCGAACACCGCCAGCACCCAGGGCACGGCCGACTCGGCCAGGCCGGTCACCCGGACCACCGTCGGCGCGACGTACGTGTAGACCGCGAAGAGCCCGCCGAACCCGACCGCGGCGCCGGTGAACGAGATCCACAGGGGCCGGTTGCGCAGCGCCGCCACCTCCTGGCGCACGCTCGAGTCCACCGCGCCGGCGTCGGGCACGCACCGCCACACGGCCAGGAGGGCCACCGCGCCCAGCACGCCGACGAGCAGGAACGCCGCGCGCCAGCCGAGCTGCTGGCCGACGGCGGTCGAGACCGGTACGCCGACGACGTTCGCCACGGTGAGCCCGGTCATCATCATGGCGACCGCGTGGCCGCGCCGGCCGGGCCCGGCGACCGCGGCGCCCACCGCCGCACCCACGCCGAAGAAGGCGCCGTGCGGCAGCCCGGCCAGGAAGCGGCCCGCGACGAGCGTCGTGATGTCGGGCGCGGCGGCGGAGAGCACGTTGGCGAGGGTGTAGAAGCCCATGAGCCACAGCAGGAGGCGCCGGCGCGGCATGCGGGCCGCGGCGACCGTGAGCAGCGGAGCACCCACGACGACACCCACCGCGTACGCGGTGATGGCGTGCCCGACGACCGGGTCGGCGACGCCCAGGTCGGCACCCACCTGCGGCAGCAGCCCCATGGTCGCGAACTCGGTCGTGCCGATCGTGAACCCGCCGAGGGCGAGCGCGAACAGCGCCGCCCTGGCCTCACGGGCCCCGGTCGGCCTGTTCGGCCCGGTAGGCCCGGCCGGCCGGGTCGGCTGCGCGGGACGGGGTGCGGTACCGGTCGTCACGGCACTCCTCTCGATGCGGTCGTGGGTCTCGATGGGCTCGAAACGATTCGACGACGCGGCGCCGGGAGGCGCGCACGTCGTCGGGGATCGCCCGATCCTACGCGGGGACGACCCAGATGCGCGAGGCCGCGAGCATGCCGAGGTCCACGGCCACCTGCTCGCCCGCGCGCCGGAACGCGACGCCGACCGTGCCGGCGTACTCGCGCCGCTGCGTCACGCGGAGCTCGACGTCGAGGTCGAGCCCGAGGTCGGCGAGGTAGCGCAACGCCTCCGGGTCGGCGTCGGAGATCCTCGCGACGACACCCGACGCCCCCGCCTCGAGGTCGACCAGCGGCACCGCCTCCGGGCGCACCACGCGCCCGTCGGCGGTCGGGATCGGGTCGCCGTGGGGGTCGCGCAGCGGCCGGCCCAGGCGGGCGTCCATGCGCTCGACGAGGACGTCGGACACCGCGTGCTCGAGCACCTCCGCCTCGTCGTGCACCTCGTCCCAGCCGTACCCGAGCTCCGAGACCAGGTAGGTCTCCAGGAGGCGGTGGCGGCGGACCATGGCGAGGGCGTACCGGCGCCCGAGGTCGGTGAGCCAGACGCCGCCGTAGGGCTCGTGCCCCAGCAGGCCCTGGGTCGTGAGGCGGCGCACGGTCTCCGAGACCGTCGAGGGCCCGACGCCGAGCCGGTCGGCCAGCAGCCCGGTCGTGACACGCTCGGACGACCACTCCTGCGCCGACCAGACGGCCTTGAGGTAGTCCTGCGCCACCGGGGTCAGCTCGGCGGGGTCGGGCGTGCGCGCGTCCGGGGTCCCGGGCGTCGCGGCGTCTGGGGTCGGTGCGGCCACGGCACGAGCCTACGGTGCCGGGGTGGGCGAGGCCTCGGGCCCGTCCTGCACCTCGTCCGGCACCTCGTCCGGCACCTCGTCCGGCACGACCGGCTCCGGCACGGGACGCCGGTCGTAGACCGTCGAGCCGCCCGACGGGGTGACCTCGACGAGCTGCCAGTCCACGAAGCGCCGCGAGTCGGGGTCGAACCGCAGCAGGGTCATCTCGGCGGGTCCCCGCAGCGGGCCGACCGTCGGCTGCCCCGACGCCGCCCCGGCCGTGCTGGCGCTCACGTAGCGGATCCCGAGGCCCACCTGCTCGGGACCGGTCCGCCGGTGGGTGTGCCCCGACACCTGGAACGGCGCGCAGCCCGACCCGAGCGCGGGCGTGCCCACCGACGGCGTGTGCACCAAGAGCAGGTCGACACCCTGCTCGTCGGCGCACGCCGTCTCGGCGAGCGCCTCGGCCTGCTCGAGCGGGCTCACCTCGCGCGCGACGTCGGTGCCGGCACCGATCCGTGTCTCGAGCGCGTCCCGGTCCCCCAGGATCCGCACCCCCGCGACCTCGACCACGTCGCCGTCGAGGACGACCTGACCGTGCGCCGCCTCCTGGACCGAGGTGATCTGCGAGTCGTGGTTGCCGTCGGCGACCACCATCCGGGCGTCGGGCGGCACGACGGTCGCGAACGAGTCGACGCACACCCGCTCGACCGCGGTCCCGTTCATCGTCGTGTCGCCCGCGTTGAGGACGACGTCCACCTCCGCGCGCGCGGCCACCTCGCGGATTAGCGGCGTCATGCCGGTGTTGCAGTGCAGGTCGGAGATCACCAGCAGCGTCACCAGGCGGTCGGCGTCCGGCGCGACGGGGACCGTCGGCGACGGGCTGCCGGAGGGGTCGCCCCCGGCGGGCGCCGCGGCGCCCGGCGACGCCGACGGCTCCTCCGCGCCGGTCCCGGGCGTCACCGGGTCCACCAGGGCCCGGCCGGCGACCTCTCCCGACTGCCGGACCGCCTCGCGGATCTCCCACGCCTTCCACGCCGACACGAGGTCGACGCGCGCGGCCTCGTAGAACCGCTGGTTGTCCTCGTAGAGGTTGACGAGCTGGCCGCCGTAGGTGTCGATGACCCCCGCGAGCCGCCCCGTGATGCGGGCGCCCTCGAGCGCGGTGCCCTCGAAGACCGGCGACGCCGGGCGGCCCCGCTCGGGGCCCTCCACGCCGGACGCCGACGCGGCGACGACCACGAGCGCGACCACGGCGACGCCGGCGGTGATGTCCCACGTCCGTGGCGCGATCTGGCGGGCCAGCTCCCGCCGTCGCGCCGGGCCCAGCAGGAACCGGACGCCCGCGCCGACGAGCACGACCGCGGCCAGCGCCAGGACGGTGCGGCGCAGGGCGTCCGCGACGAGCGCGCGCGCGATCGACCCGACCGCCTCCTGCGGGCTCGAGAAGAACTGCAGGTAGCTCTGCAGGTCGCCGGTCAGCGCGGCGAGGGTCTCGGCCTGGTCCACCGCCGACAGGTCGGCGGGGATCTCCTTGACGACCACGTCGACGCCGAGGCCGAGCGGCAGGGGCGAGTCGATCTCCAGCGTCCCGAGCGGTCCCAGGTCCGCGACGACGAGACCGTCGTTCGTCACGTGGTAGACCGCCTCGTGCGGCCCGAGGCTCAGGTGCGCCGTCGCGGTCGAGACGCCGAACCCGAGGCACACCAGGAGCACGGCGACGGACGCGAGGGTCCACCTGACCCAGCGCGGCGGGGCGTGCCGGCGGCGGGCGGGCTGCTGTCTCATGAGGGGTCAACCGTGGCCGACGTGGTGGGAGGCGTCCACCGACGCGGCCGCTCAGCGCGCGACGCGCTCCTTCGACTCCGTGCCGGAACCCTTGCTCGCACTCTTGCTCTGCGTCCCCTTGCCCTGCGTCCCCTTGCCCTGCGTCCCCTTGCCCTGCGCACCCTTGGCCCGCGTGCCCTTGCCCTGCGTGCCCTTGCTCGGCGTGCCCTTGTCCTGCGTCCCCTTGCCGCCGGACCGACCGCCCGCCCCGCTCGCGCCGTCGCCGCCCTTCGTGCCGCCCTTGGCGCTCTCGACGCTGCGCCGCAGGGCCTCCATGAGGTCGATGACCTCTGCGCCCTCGTCGCTCTCGGCCGTGGTCCCGAACGTCTCGGCCGTGTCGACCGCCTCGCCCTGCTCGATCTTGGCGTCGATGAGCTGGCGCAGCTGGACCTGGTACTCGTCCTCGAAGTCCTCGGGGCTGAACTCGGACTCGAAGCTCGCGACGAGCTGCTGCGACATCTTGAGCTCGGTGCTCGAGATGCGCACGTCCTCGTCGAGCGAGCCGAACGAGGGCTCGCGCACCTCGTCGGCCCACAGCAGGGTCTGCAGCACCAGCACGTCGTCGCGCACGCGCAGCGCCGCGAGGCGCGTGCGCTGGCGCAGCGCGAACTTCACGACGGCGGTCCGGTCGGTCTCCTCGAGCGTGCGGCGCAGCAGCACGTACGCCTTCGGGCTCTTGGAGTCGGGCTCGAGGTAGTACGTGCGGTCGTACATGATCGGGTCGATCTGGTCGCTCGGCACGAACTCGACGACCTCGATCTCGCGGTTGCTCTCGGCCGGGAGCGAGGCGAGGTCGTCCTTCGTGATGACGACCGTGTGCTCGCCGTCGTCGTAGGCGCGGTCGATGTGCTCGTACGGCACGACCTCGCCGTCGAGCTCGCAGACCCGCTTGTACCGGATGCGCCCGCCGTCCTTGTCGTGCACCTGGTGCAGCGGCACGTCGTGGTCCTCGGTGGCGCTGTACAGCTTCACCGGGACGTTGACGAGGCCGAACGTCACGGCACCCTTCCAGATCGCCCTCATTGCTCCATGGTCGTCCGACCTGGGCGATCGCGCCACCGCCCGCCGGTGGCGGCACCGTCGAGCACCTCTCCGTCGAGCACCTCTCCGTCGAGCACCGCACCGTCGAGCGTGCCGCCGTCGGGCCGGGCGTCGCCGGGCCGGGCGTGGACCTCGTCGTGGATCCGCTCCATGCTCGTGTCGAGCGACCACGCGACGTCGGCCGCGAGCTTGAGCGAGTCGACGAGGTGACGAGGCACCTCGCGGTCGTACTTGTAGTAGATCTTGTGCTCGAGGCTTGCCCAGGTGTCCATCGCGATGGTGCGCAGCTGGATCTCGACCACGACGTCCTCCGCGCGGTCCGAGAGGAAGACCGGGACCTGGACGATGAGGTGCAGGCTCTTGTACCCGTTCGGCTTCGGCCGGGCGATGTAGTCGCGCTCCTCGAGGACCGTCAGGTCCCGCTGGCGCACGATCATGTCCCGCACCCGGTAGATGTCCGAGACGAACCCGCAGATGACGCGCACGCCCGCGAGGTCGCGCATGCGCTCGCGCACCGCCTCGGCGTGCAGCGGGATGCCCTTGCGCCGCGCCTTGCGCACGATCGACGCCGGGGACTTGAGCCGCGCACCGACGTGCTCGATCGGGCTGTGCTCACGGAGGAACCGGAGCTCGTCCCGCAGGATCGAGATCTTGGTCATGACCTCGTCGATCGCGAACCTGGACACGAGCAGGAGCCGGCGCACGTCCTCGGGCAGCTCGTGCGCCGCGACGGCGGGCTCCGCCGGACCAGGTCCCACCGGGCCGTTCGCGGGGAGCGGGTGCACGGAGGCACGCTAGGACAGGAGTCTGGACGCGCGCTGTGAGCGGGCCCGGACACGTCGGTGCCCCGCCGCGACGGCGGCGGTCCGTCAGCCGACGAGCGTCGCCACGCCGAGCACGCCGACGGCGAGCGCCAGGACGAGCGACACGGCGACCAGCACGGCGTGCACGGTGAAGAAGCGGGTCCGCCGCCCGGCGGCGTCGCGGGCGCGCGGGTCGGCCGCCACGCGCGCGAGGAACCGCGGCCAGATCAGCAGGTTCCAGGCGGCGGTGAGGAGCAGCACGACCGACCAGGCGACGGGGAGGCTCACGCGCAGGCTCCCAGGCCGTCGAGCCTGGCGCCCAGCTCGGCGTCGGTCGGCTCGACCAGCACCTCGCCGTCCGGGAACACCAGCACGGGGATGTTCTTGCGGCCGCTGACGGCCTCTGCCTCGTCCGCACGCTCGGGCGCGGCGACGAGGTCGACGTAGGCGTACTCGACGCCGCGGGCGTCGAGCACGCGCCGCGCGCGGCGGCAGTCGCCGCACCAGGCGGCGCCGTACATCGTGAGCGCTGGAACCGGTTCAGTCATGCGCAGGAGCCTACGTCGCGCCACGATGGTGCGATGGCACGGTCCTCGACCCCCTCCGGCCCGAAGCAGACGGTGTCCGTCGAGGGGCACCGTCTGCAGCTGACCAACCTCGACAAGGTGCTCTACCCGGCGACGGGCACCACGAAGGGCGAGGTCCTGCACTACCTCGCGGCGATCGCGCCCGTGCTCATCCCGCACGCGGCGAACCGCCCCGCGACGCGCAAGCGGTGGCCCGACGGCGTCGAGGGGCAGGTGTTCTTCCAGAAGAACTCCGACGCGTCCACGCCGTCGTGGGTCCGCACGCGCCGCATCCAGCACAAGAGCAGCGTGAACGACTACGTGCTGGTCAACGACCTCGCGACGCTCACGTGGCTGGGCCAGACCGCGACGCTCGAGGTCCACGTGCCGCAGTGGCAGTTCGGGCGCACGGGCGTGCGGCACAACCCCGACCGGCTCGTGCTCGACCTGGACCCCGGCCCCGGCGCGGGGCTGCGCGAGTGCGCCGAGGTCGCGCGGTGGGCTCGCGCCGTCCTCGTCGGCATGGGGCTGGAGCCGATGCCGGTCACGAGCGGCTCCAAGGGCATCCACCTCTACGCCGCCCTGGACGGCAAGCAGGACTCGGACCAGGTGTCGGCGGTCGCCAAGGAGCTGGCCCGCTATCTCGAGTCCGAGCACCCGGACCTCGTGGTGAGCGACATGAAGAAGTCGCTGCGCGAGGGCAAGGTGCTGGTCGACTGGTCGCAGAACAACGGGAACAAGACGACGATCGCGCCCTACTCGCTGCGGGGCCGCGAGCGCCCGACGGTCGCCGCGCCGCGCACGTGGGACGAGCTCGAGGACCCGGACCTGCGTCACCTCGAGCACACCGAGGTGCTCGAGCGCGTCGAGCGCGACGGCGACCTGCTCGCGGACCTGACGAAGGGCCACCTCGCGGTGCTCGAGCCGACGCCGGAGCGGATGGCGACGTTCGAGCGGCTCGAGGTCTACCGAACCAAGCGCGACCCGGAGAAGACCCCCGAACCGTTCGGGCCCGG
>JAPSLD010000005.1:8903-37908 GCA_031181105.1 Isoptericola sp.
ATCCAGGAGCACCACGCGCGGCGGCTGCACTGGGACTTCCGCCTGGAGCACGACGGCGTGCTCGTGAGCTGGGCGCTGCCCAAGGGCGAGCCGACGGACCCGGCCAAGAACCACCTGGCCGTGCAGACCGAGGACCACCCGCTCGAGTACGGCTCGTTCGAGGGCACGATCCCTGCCGGTGAGTACGGGGGCGGCGAGGTGACGATCTGGGACGCGGGCACGTACGAGCTCGAGAAGTGGGTCGACGGCAAGGAGGTCATCGTCACGCTGCGCTCCGAGCGCCGCGGCGCGCGCCGCCTCGCCCTGATCCAGACCGGCGGGCGCGGCTCGGGCGGCGGCGACGAGAACAGCTGGCTCATCCACCGCACCAAGGACCAGCCCGGCGACGCCCCGGACGCGGCCCCGACGGGGCGTGCCGCGACGCCGTCCGGTCGCGCGGGCCGGCGGCCCTCGGCGGCCTCCCGGACCGCTCCGGCCGCGCTGCCGGACCGCCCCATGCTCGCCACTGCCGCGACCCACCGCGAGCTGCGCGGCCTCGACGACGGCGACTGGGCGTTCGAGATGAAGTGGGACGGCTTCCGCGCCCTGGCCACCGTGCTCGCGCCGGACGGCGGGGCGCCCGAGGTGCGCCTGACCAGCCGGACGGGGCTCGACATGACCAAGACGTACCCCGAGCTCCAGGCGCTGGCGGAGATGCTCGACCCCGAGGACCTCCCCGCCGTGCTCGACGGCGAGATCGTCGCGCTCGACCCCGGCGGGCGTCCCGAGTTCCGCCGGCTGCAGCAGCGCGCGAACCTGCAGAAGAGGGGCGACGTCGAGGCGGCGCGACGTCGCGTCCGGGTCGACCTCATGCTGTTCGACGTCCTCGCCCTCGCCGGCGAGCCGGTCACCGACCAGACGTACGACGAGCGCCGTCACCTGCTGGAGAAGGCCGTCAGGCCACGGCGCCCGGTGCACGTGCCGCCCGCGTTCGACGGCGACCTGGAGGCGGCGACGGACACCTCGCGCGACCTGCGCCTGGAGGGAGTCATCGCCAAGCGCCGCGCCTCGACGTACGCAGCGGGGCGGCGCTCGCGGGAGTGGCTCAAGCTCAAGCACTCCCGCATGCAGGAGGTCGTCGTCGTCGGCTGGCGGCCGCTGCACGCGGGCGAGGCCCGCGAGGACGACCGCACCATGGGCTCCCTGCTCCTCGCGCTCCCGGCACCGACCGACGAGGACGGGGCGGCCCTGCGCTACGTCGGCAAGGTCGGCACCGGGTTCCGCGAGAAGGAGCGTCGCGAGATCGCCACGAGGCTGCGGGCGACCGAGCGCAAGACTCCCCCGCTCGACGGCGTCCCGCGAGCCGAGGCGCGGCACGCACGCTGGGTGACGCCGCGGCTCGTCGGCGAGGTGGAGTACGGGGAGTGGACCGCCGACCCCACCGATCCCGACCTGGTGCAGGAGGCACGGCTGCGGCACCCGGCGTGGCGCGGCTGGCGCGACGACAAGGAGCCCGCCGACGTCGTCGTCGAGTGAACGCACCCGACGACGACGTCGGCCGGCTCAGGCCAGCCGGGCGAACACGACCGTGTTGTCCTCGTAGTGCCCCACCGACGGGTCCCAGTCGCCGCCGCACGTGATGACGCGCAGCTCGGCGCCGTCGGTGTTGCCGTACACCCGGCTCGTGGGGAACTCGTCCTTCGGGTACGCCTCGACCTTCTCGACGACGAACGTTACGCTCGAGCCGTCCGCGCGGTCGACGTGGACCTCGTCGCCCGGCTCCAGCGTCGACAGGTCGTAGAACACGGACTCGCCGTTCGGGCTGTCGACGTGGCCCTCGATCACCGCGGGCCCGTCCTCCCCCGGCCGCGGCGACCCGTCGAACCAGGCGGCCAGGTCGATGTCCTCGCCGCTCGGGACCGCGATGGCGCCCTCCGCGTCGAGGCCCAGGTGCAGCAGCTGCGAGTCGACGTCGATCGCCGGGATGCGGACCCGCTCCGGCAGCGCCGCCCGCTCCACGGCCGGCTCGGCCGGCTCGGGTGCCGCCGTCGCCGTGGGCGAGGGGGCCGGTGCCCCCGCGTCGGGCGCCGACGGTGCCGACGGTGCCGACGGTGCCGACGGTGCCGACGGTCGCGCCGCCGCCGGGGCGGCGACGGGCGCGACGTCCTGGTCTGCGAGCCCGACGGCGACCGCCGTCGCGCCGCCGAGGGCGAGCACGGCGGCGGCGACGACGGTCGCGCGTCGGGTGGGCATCAGACGTCCTGGCGGACGCTCTGACGACGGCGCAGGACGCCGGCACCGATCAGGCCGGCGGCCGCGAGCAGCGCCGCACCGCCACCGGCGACGAGACCGAGGTTCTCGGCGCCCGCGGTCGAGCCGGTGCCGGTCTGGACGCCGCCGGTCGGCATCTCGTCCATCTGCGAGGCGGTGAGCAGGCCGCACAGCGCCGGGTCGGTGGCCTCGGCCGGGAGCGTCGGGTCGAGGTCGGACATGACGTCGCCGTCGTACTCGCCGTTGCCGTTGTGGTCGACACCGTGGACGACGAGCACGACCTCACCCGCCATGACCGCGTCGGCGAACCCCTGGGAGACCTCGATCTCGCCGCGCTGGTAGTCGATCCGGCCGCCCTCGGCCGTGTCGTAACGGTCGATCGCGAGGACCGAGTCCGGCGAGGTGTCGCCCTCGGTCGTCAGGGAGACCTGCACCTCCCCGTAGGACGGGCCGCCCTCCGAGGTGGTCAGGGTGCCGGAGCCGTCCGCGTCCGCCTCGGCCGCGGGGCACTCGTGCGCGGCGTCGGCGCCGTGGTGGAGGTGCGCCGCGTGCGGGCTGCCGGCCAGCAGGCCGGAGGCGGCGAACTCGACGGTGATCGTGGTGCCGTCCACCCACACCATGGCGTCACCGTCGCCCTCGACGCCGTTCAGAGGCACGGCGACGAGCTCGCCCTGCGTGGTGTCGTCCGCCGCGGCAGCGGTGCTCGCCGCGGCCAGCAGCGCTGCGAGGGAGAGCGCGGGCACCGCGAGCGCGGTGCGGGTACGTGCCTTCATGGTCGTTCCCTTCATCGGGGGCGGCCACGACCGTCGTGACCTGGCAGGGGTTCGGAGCCCTCGGGCGGACGGATGGGTGGTCCGGAGAACTCGTCCCCGCACGCCACCGGCACGCCACCGCGTGGCACCGGGTGGCACCCTGTGGGCATGACGCCGTTCGCCGCGCACGTGTACGCCGAACGCCGCCGCCGGGCGGCCGCCCAGGCGGCCGAGGCCGGTCTCGACGGCGTGCTGGTCACGCCCGGGCCGGACCTCACCTACTTCCTCGGCTACACGCCGGCGGCCGAGACCGAGCGGCTCACGATGCTCGTCATCGGCGCCGACGACCCCGACGGCGCGACCGCCGTCGTGCCGCGGCTCGAGGAGCACGACATGGAGGTCGGCGCCGTCGGCGGGATCCAGACGCTCGCGTGGTCCGACGGCGACGACGAGCACGCGGCCGCGGCCCGCCTGCTGCGCGACGACGGCCGGTACGCGATCAGCGACGCGGCCTGGGCGCTGCACGTGCTCGGGATGCAGCGTGTCGTGCCGTCGGCGGCGTTCGCCGCGGTCACGCACGCGCTGCCGCTGCTGCGGGCGGCCAAGTCGCCCGAGGAGGTGGCGCGGCTGGCCGCGGCGGGGGCCGGCGCCGACGCGGTCTTCGAGGAGATCGTCCGGCGCCCGTTCGCGGGCCGCCGCGAGCGCGACGTCGCGGCGGACCTCGCCGGGCTGCTGCGGGCCCACGGGCACGAGCAGGTCGACTTCACCCTCGTGTGCGCGGGCGAGAACGGTGCCGACCCGCACCACGACCCCTCCGACCGGGTGGTCCGCGAGGGAGACATGGTCGTCATGGACTTCGGCGGCCTCGCCGACGGCTACGGCTCGGACATCACCCGCACGGTGCACGTCGGCGAGCCCACCGCCGAGGAGCGCGAGGTGCACGACGTCGTCCGCGCGGCGCAGCAGGCGGGTGTCGACGCGGTGCGACCCGGCGCCACCTGCGAGGACGTCGACCGCGCGGCGCGCGGCGTGATCGAGGACGCCGGCCACGGCGAGCGGTTCGTCCACCGGACCGGGCACGGCATCGGCCTGACGACGCACGAGCCGCCGTACATGGTCGCGGGCGAGTCGACGCCGATCACCCCGGGCATGTGCTTCTCCGTCGAGCCGGGGATCTACCTGCCCGGCCGGTTCGGCGTGCGCATCGAGGACGTCGTGGTCGCCTTCCCGCAGGACGTGCCCGGGGTCGACGACGCTCCCCACGGGGCCGTGCGGCTCACCACCTCGCGGCACGAGCTCCTCGTCGTGGCGTAGCGGCCCTCAGCCGAGCGCGGCCAGGACGTCCGCCTCCTGCGAGGCGGTGAGCCCCGTGACCGCGGCCCCAGGAGCGGCCCGCCACCACCCCAGCGTGTCGCGCGCGGTCTCGGCGAGCGGCCGGGGCGCGAGGCCGGCGGCCAGGGCCGGGCCGGCGTCGTGCGACATCATCCCGTCGTACGCGGGCCGCGGCAGCCACAGCGGCAGGGACCGCTCGCCCGCCCAGGGCGCGACGTCCAGCCGCTCGAGCTGCTCGTGGCTCGCCCATCGCCAGCGCGGCGCGGCGCCGCAGCCCGACGCGACGTCGTCGAGGAACGTGCCGATCGGCACGGCCGGCGCGATGCCGTCGAGCACGCCGTCCGTGCGCGTCTCGGCGAGCGTGACGAGCCAGTCCGCGAGGTCGCGCACGTCGACGACCTGCACGAGGTCTCCTGGGTCGCCGGGGGCGAGGACGTCGGGCGAGCCGGTGTCCCACCGTGCGAGGCGCGCGGTCCAGTACGTGAACCTGCCGGTGGGGTCGTGCGGCCCGACGACGAGGCCGGGACGCACCACGACGGAGCTCGCCGCGCCGTCGCGCACGAGCTGCTCGCACGCGACCTTCATCGGGCCGTACGCCTCCGGCCGGGCGCGGAGGTCGACGTCGTCGTGCTCCGGGGCGTGGAGCGGGAGCACGCCGGGGCCGCCGCCGGGCGTGGCGTCGTCGGCGTAGACGCTGATGCTCGAGACGAACACCCAGTGCGCGCGGGCCAGCGCGGCGACGGCCGTGCGGACGTGCGACGGCGTGCGGGCGACGTCGACGACGGCGTCGAACCCCTCGGCCGCGAGCTCGTGCGGGATGCCGTCCGCGCGGTCGCGGACGACGTGCCGCGCACCGTCGGGCACGGTGCCCGAGCGGCCGCGGTTGACGGCGACGACGTCGTGCCCGCGCGCGAGCGCGGACGCCACGACGGCGCGGGAGAGGAAGACGGTTCCGCCGAGGACCAGGAGCTTCATGGGGTCACCGTGTCGGCTCCGCCACCGGGGAGCAAGACCTTCTGCCGCGGGCGGAAGGCCGCGCGCGACCGGTCGCCCGCCGCCGGGTGCACCTGCTAGCGTCACCGGCCGTGACCGCACCCGCCGCCCCTGCCGTGACCTTCCGCGCCGCGACCCGCGCGGACCTGGCCCGCGTGGTCGCGCTCATCGCCGACGACGCCGTGGCCGCCGCACGCACGGGCGACCACGGCCCCGCGCACGTCGCCGGGTTCGAGGCGATCGAGGCCAGCCCGAACGACGAGCTCGTCGTCGCCGAGCTGGACGGCGAGGTGGTCGGCGTCATGCAGCTGACGTTCATCCCGGGCGTCGCCCGCAACGGTGCCACGCGCCTGCAGGTCGAGGCGGTGCGGGTCGACCAGCGCCTGCGCGGGCTCGGGATCGGGCGGCTCATGATGGAGCACGCCCACGCGCGCGGCCGCGAGCGCGGGTGCGCGCTCGCCCAGCTCACGTCCGACAAGCAGCGGCCCGACGCGCACCGGTTCTACCGCTCGCTCGGCTACGCCCAGTCCCACGAGGGCTTCAAGCTGCCGCTCTGACCGCGACGCCGTCAGGCGCCGGACGCCTGCTCGATCTCGGCCAGCGACCGCAGGATGCAGAACTCGTTGCCCTCGGGGTCGGCGAGCACGACCCAGCCGGTGCCCGGTCCGGCGATCCCCCGGTGGTCCGCGACGACGGTCGCCCCCAGGCCCAGCAGCGTGGCGAGCTCGTCGTCGCGCCGCTCCGCGCGCGGCCGGAGGTCGAGGTGGATGCGGTTCTTGACCGTCTTGCCCTCGGGGACCCGGACGAACAGCAGCGGCTGGCCGTCGCCGTCCGGGTCGACGATCGCGACCTCGTCGTCGCCGGGCCGGCCGGGCTCGTCCGGGTCGTCGGCGTAGCCGAGGACCTGCTTCCACCACTGCGCCTGGGCGAAGGCGTCGTGGCAGTCGATCGTCACGTGCGAGATGAAGGCCACCATGGGGTGACCGTCCCACACCCGGGGCCCCGGCGCACCGACCGACACCGGTGCGCGCCCGACCCCGTGCCGGCGCGACCGGCTACGGTCGCGCTGTGACACCGACCATCCGCCCCGCCCGTCTCGACCCGGCCGGCCTGGCCGCCGACGCCGCCGCGTGCGCCGCGGTCTACGCGCCCTACGTGACCGGGACGACCACGAGCTTCGAGGAGGTCCCGCCCTCGCCGGACGAGATGGCCCGCCGCATCTCGTCCGCGTCCGCGACGCACGCATGGCTCGTCGCCGAGTCCCCCGGCGGCACGGTCCTCGGCTACGCGTACGGGACCCCGTTCCGCGCCCGCCCGGCCTACCGCTGGTCGGCCGAGGTGAGCGTCTACCTCGCGGCCGACGCCCCGCGCCGCACCGGGGCCGGGCGCCGCCTCTACGAGCAGCTGCTCGCGACGCTCGCCGGCCGCGGCTACCACCGCGCGATCGCCGGCATCGCGCTGCCCAACGACGCGAGCGTCGGCCTGCACCGCGCGCTGGGGTTCACCGAGTCCGGCGTCGAGCGCCGGGTCGGGTTCAAGCACGGCGCGTGGCACGACGTCCTGCGCCTGCAGGCCGACCTGCAGCCGGAGGCGGGCGCCGAGCCCGCCGAACCCCGCTAGCGTGACGGCGTGAGCCTCGACGTCCGCACGGTCCCCTTCGCGTCCGCTCCCGCCTACCAGCGCCTCGGCCTCGAGGCGTTCGGCATGCCGCCCACGCCGCCGCCCGAGCCCGCGCCCGAGGAGTGGCCGCCCGCGGGCGGCACGCCGTGGGGCGTGTGGGACGGGGACGAGCTCGTCGCCCGAGCGCTGGTGCGGTCGTTCACGTCCTGGTTCCACGGGTCCGAGGTGCCGACGGCGGGCCTCGCCGGCGTGACGGTCGCCGCCGAGCGTCGCGGCGAGGGCGCGCTGCGGCCGCTGCTCGCCGCCGCGCTCGCCGACGCCCGCGCGCGCGGCGCCGCCGTCTCGACGCTCTACCCGAGCTCGGCCGGGATCTACCGCGGGCTCGGCTACGAGGTCGTCGGCTCCTACGACGACGTGCGCATCCCCGTCGCGGCGCTCGCCTCGGTGCGCGCGCCCGAGGGCGTGCGCACCCGCCGGGCGACGCCCGCGGACATGCCCGCGGTCCGCGAGGTCTACCGCGCCTGGGCCTGCGCCCAGAACGGGCCGCTGACCCGTACCGAGGACCCGTTCGCGATGGTCGCCGACGACATGCTCGGGCCCGGCTCGGGCTACACGGGGGTGACCGTCGCCGTCTCGACGCGCCCGGGGTCCGCGGGCGACGTCGTCGGCTTCATGAGCTGGACGCGCGGCGCGGGTCACGACCGGACGAACACCGTGGAGGTCGACGACCTGGTGGCCCTCACCCCCGACGCCTCCCGGGCGTTGTGGCGCGTGCTGGGCTCGTTCACCGCGGTCGCGGGCTTCGTGGAGGTCGCGACGTCGGGCGCCTGGACGGGCGCCGACCCGAGCCGCCTCGTCCTGCCCGACCACGCGGGCAGCGTCCGCAGCCGCCCCTACATGCTGCGGGTCCTCGACGTCCCGCTGGCCCTGGGCGCCGCGCGGCTGCCCGCGATCACGGCGCGCGTGCCCTTCGCGGTCGCCGACCCGCGGACGCCCGACATCGCGGGGGCCTGGACGCTCGAGGTGTCCGACGGCGCCGTGCGCGTGGTGGCGGACGGCGCAGCGCCCGAGTCCTCGGCCGACCGGCCGACGTTCACGTCGGCGGGGCTCGCGCTGTCCTACGCCGGCGCGGCGTCGGCCGCGAACCTCCGGCTCGCCGGTCTCCTGACGGGGCCGTCCGCGTACGACGCGGTGTGGGACGCGCTGTGGCGCGGCCGCGACGTGCACGTGCGCGACTACTTCTGAGCGGCACCGCGCACCTCCCGGCACGCCCGGCATACCTACGGGTAGGTATGCTGCGACGGTGACCCGGACCACGGACGCGCGCGACCGCCTCGTCGCCGCCGCCCAGGAGCTGTACGCGGCCCGCGGCGTGGGCGCCACGAGCCCGCGCCAGGTCCTCGCGGCGAGCGGCGTCGGCCAGGGCAGCCTCTACCACCACTTCCCCACCAAGCACGACCTCACGCTCGCCGCGGTCGGCGCCACGGTCGAGGACGCGCTCGCCGAGAGCCTGCGGGCACTGTCCGCCGAGGCGCCGGCCCTCGACCGCGCGCTCGCGTACCTCGGCCGGCCGCGCGACGCGCTCGCCGGCTGCAAGGTCGGCCGGCTCACCGGCGACCAGGCGGTCATGGACGACGACGGCGTGCGGACCGTCGTCGGCACGTACTTCACGCGCCTGGTGGACGCCGTCGCGCGCGTCCTGACCGAGGCCGGCGTGCCCGACGCCGAGGCGCGCGACCGGGCCCACGCCGCGGTCGCCGTCGTGCAGGGCGGGTACGTGCTCGCCCGGGCCACGGGGGACGCCGACGCCATGCGCGCCGCCGTGCGCGGCATGGCCGCCCTGCTGCAGGCGGAGGCGGGCCGGTGACGACCTTCCGTGACCGCCTGCGCGCCCTGCCCGTGCTCCCGGAGCGGCTCCCGGTGCTCGAGGTGAGCGACCTGGACGCCCTGCCTCCCTCCCCGCAGGAGCTCTTCGCCGCCTGGTTCGACGAGGCGGTCGGCGCCGGCCTGCTCGCGCCGCACGCCATGACGCTCGCGACCGCGGACGCCACCGGCCGGGTGCACGCGCGGACGCTCCTGTGCAAGGACGTCACCGCCGACGGCTGGTGGTTCGCCGGGCACGCGGACAGCCCGAAGGGCCGCGACCTCACCGCGAACCCGCACGCCGCGCTCACGTTCTTCTGGCGCGAGCTGGGCCGGCAGGTCCGCGTGACGGGCCCGGCGACGCCCGACGCGGAGGTCGGCGCGGCGGACTTCCGGGCCCGGCCGGACCCCTCGCGCGCCGCGGGGCTCGTGGGCCGCCAGAGCGAGCCGCTCGCGACGCCCGCCGAGCACGCCGCCGCGTTCGGCGCGGCGCTCGAGCGCGCGGTCGCCGACCCGGACCTCGTCGCACCCACCTGGACCGCCTGGGTCGTGGCGCCCGTCGAGGTCGAGTTCTGGCAGGCGCGCCCCGACCGCGGCCAGACCCGCCTGCGCTACCGCGCCGACCATCCCGCCGACCGCCCTGCCGGCACGCCCGGCGCCCCCGACCGCCGCCCCGCGCCGCGCGCGGTGACCACCTGGACCAAGGAGCTGCTGTGGCCGTGACCCCTCCCGACCTGATCGAGCACGCGCGCGAGGACGCCGCCCGCGCTCTCGCCGACCTGATCGCCGTCGTGCGCACGCTGCCCGACGACGCCGGAGCCGAGCCGTCGCCGCTGCCCGGCTGGACCCGTGGGCACGTCCTCGCGCACGTCGACGGCGCCGGCAACGCCCTCGCGCGGCAGGCCGAGCGCGCGGCGCGCGGCGAGAAGGTCGAGCCGTACGACGGCGGCCAGGCGGGACGCGCCGCCGCGATCGAGGCCGGGTCGACCCGCACGACGGCGGAGCACCTCGCCGCGCTCGAGGCGGCGCGCGAGCGCCTCGCCGCGGCGTGGCCGGCACCCGGGGACGCGCTGTGGTCCGCACCGGTCGCCTACCGGGACGGCGTGGTCGCCGACGCCCTGCTCGCGTGGTGGCGCGAGGCCCGCATCCACGCGGTCGACGCGACCGCCGGCCTCCCGCACGCCGTCGGCCTCGACACCTGGGACGAGCGGTTCTGCGCCCACCTGCGGGACTTCCTCGCCGTCCGGCTCCCCGACGGCGCGGCCGACCTCGAGCTGCACGGCGCGCCCGCCGACGTGGCCGCCTGGCTCGCCGGGCGCACCCCCGCGGGCCCGGTCGGCGCGCGCCGGGGAGGCGTCGAGTCGCCGCTGCCCGAGCTCGGTCCCTGGCCGTCGCGGACGGCGCCGAAGGCCTGACCTGCGGCGTCGCCCGGGACGGGTGTGACGCACATCACTGCAGGTCAGCGCGCCGTGTGACCTTGCTCTCAGTCTTTGTGACACTTTTCACCAAGACCGTACGATGGTCGTGTGACTTCGCCTGCACAGACCTCGGTCGACGTCGTCCTCATCGGTGGCGGCATCATGAGCGCGACCCTCGGCACGCTGATCCAGCAGCTCGAGCCGACGTGGTCCGTCCGCATCTACGAGCGGCTCGACGACGTCGCGCTCGAGTCGTCGAACCCGTGGAACAACGCGGGGACCGGGCACGCGGCGCTGTGCGAGCTGAACTACACCCCCGAGCGCGCCGACGGGACGGTCGACATCTCGAAGGCGGTGAAGATCAACGAGCAGTTCGAGGCCTCGCGCGAGCTGTGGCACCACCTGCTCGCCGCCGGGCGCCTGAAGGACTCCTCGTTCATCAACCGCACGCCGCACATGACGTTCGTGCGCGGTGCCGAGAACGTGGACTACCTGCGCCGCCGGCACGAGACGCTGAGCGCGCACCCGCTCTTCCGCGACCTCGAGTTCACGACGGACCGCTCGGTCATCGCCCAGTGGGCACCCCTGCTCACCGAGGACCGCGACCCCGCGGAGCCGGTCGCGGCCACGCGCTCGACCGCGGGCACGGACGTCGACTTCGGGAACCTGACCCGCCAGCTCGTCGACGCGATGGTCGACAACGGGGCCGAGCTGTTCCTGCAGCACGAGGTCCGCTCCATCAGGCGCACCCGTGACGGACGCTGGCGCCTGCGCGTCAAGGACCGGTCGTGGAACGCCCCGAAGCGCCGCAGCACCGTCACGGCCCGCTTCGTCTTCGTGGGCGCCGGCGGCGGCGCGCTGCCGCTCCTGCAGTCGGCGGGCATCCCGGAGATCAAGGGCTTCGGCGGCTTCCCCATCTCGGGCGAGTTCCTGCGCACCGCCAACCCCGAGGTCGTCGCGCGGCACCAGGCGAAGGTCTACGGCAAGGCCGACGTCGGCGCGCCGCCCATGTCGGTCCCCCACCTCGACACACGCGTGGTCGACGGCAGGACGTACCTCATGTTCGGCCCGTACGCGGGCTTCAGCCCCAAGTACCTCAAGAAGGGCAAGTACCTCGGCCTGATCACGTCCCTGCGTCTCGACAACGTGGGCTCGATGATCGGCGCCGGGCTCAAGAACCTCGACCTGACCCAGTACCTCGTAGGCCAGCTCGCCGCGGCGCCGGAGACCAAGTTCCACGCCCTGCAGCAGTTCATGCCGACGGCCCACCCCAAGGACTGGGAGAAGATCACCGCCGGCCAGCGCGTCCAGGTCATCAAGAAGGACGCCGACGGCAAGGGGGTGCTGCAGTTCGGCACCGAGGTCGTCGCCGCGGCCGACGGCTCGATCGCCGGCCTGCTCGGCGCCTCGCCGGGCGCCTCGACCGCCGTCTCGGCGATGGTCGACGTGCTCGAGCGCTGCTTCCCCGAGCAGTTCGCGTCGTGGCGCGCGACGCTGGCCACGATGATGCCGAGCCTCGACGGCGGCGTCCCGGCGGACGCCCGCGAGATCGAGACGACGCGGGACGGGGCCTCCGAGCTCTCCGCCGCCCAGATCTCCGCGGCCCAGACCTCCGGCGTGGCGGCGCCCGAGCCGGCCGTCGGCCCGGACGGCGTCCTGCCGGCGTCGGTCTACGAGTCGCACGCCGACTCGCGCGTCTGACCGCGCGGACGAGAGCCGGGCGCGACCACGTCGCGCCCGGCTCTCGTCGTCCGCGCTCGGCCCCGCTGCGGTCAGGCGGCCACGGGGAGCGGCTTGCGCCAGTCGTGCACCCGCGCGACGACGGTGCGCCCGGACGCGCGCGCGTCCAGCCCCTCGGCGGCCAACGCCGCCGCGACGCGCGCCGGCACGCCGGCCGCCACGCGGGTCCCGTCGGTGGTCCCGTCGGCCGCGAGCACGCCGCACCGCACGACGAGCCGCCCCGCCGCGACCTGCTTCAGGTCCGGCCAGGTCACGACGGCGTACGGGCCGCCGCCGGGCAGCTCCCGGCGCAGCTCGCGCTCGCCGCACTCCTGGCAGCACGCCAGACCGAGGCGTGCCGCGACGCCGTCGCGCTCGAGCGCGGCGAAGGCGCGCTCCACGCGCACGTGGTCGCTCGAACCCTCCGCCCGCGCGGCGAGCACCGCCGCCCGCGCGTCCCACTCGAGGCGGACCACGCGCTCGACGCTGCCCGCCGCAGGTGCGTCGTCGGCCAGGGCCGCGAGCTCGAGCGCCCGCCCCAGCACCTGCTCGAACGTGCAGCACCCGCCCCGGACCATGGCGCGAGCGGTGCTGCGCACGTCCGCCAGGACGTCGTCGGCGGTCAGCTCGGTCTCCAGGCCGTCGGCCGCGATGTCGTTCGTGCTCATGCCTCCACGGTAGGTCGGCACCCGGACACGGCGAGGTGCCACGCCGGACGCGTACGGTGTGGTCCATGACGCAGGAGACGCAGCCCGGCGACGGCGTGGAGGCCGCGGACGCCGGGCACCGGGTCGAGCTCGGGATCGACACGTTCGGCGACGTGACGTTCGGCGACGACGGGCGCCCCAAGTCCCAGGCCCAGGTGCTGCGCGACCTGGTGGAGCAGGGCGTGCTGGCGGACCAGGTGGGCCTCGACGTGCTCGGCGTGGGCGAGCACCACCGCGAGGACTTCGCGGTCTCGGCACCCGACGTCGTCCTCGCCGCGATCGCCGCCCGGACCGCTCGCATCCACCTGTCGTCGGCCGTCACGGTGCTCAGCTCGGACGACCCGGTGCGCGTGCACCAGCGCTTCGCGACGCTCGACGCGCTCTCGTCGGGCCGCGCCGAGGTCATCCTCGGCCGCGGCTCGTTCATCGAGTCGTTCCCGCTGTTCGGCTACGACCTCGACCAGTACGAGGAGCTCTTCTCCGAGAAGCTCGACCTGTTCGCGCAGCTGCTGCGGCAGGAGCCGGTGACCTGGCAGGGCCGGCTGCGGCCCGCCCTCACCGGCCAGCGCGTGTACCCGCTCGTCGAGCCCGGTCCCCTGCGGACCTGGGTCGGCGTCGGCGGCAACCCCGAGTCGGTCGTCCGTGCCGCGCGGTACGGGCTGCCGCTCGTGCTCGCGATCATCGGCGGCAGCCCGGCGCACTTCGTGCCCCTGGTGCAGCTCTACCACCGGGCGCTCGACAAGCTCGGGCAGGAGCCGCGGCCGATCGCCGTGCACTCTCCCGGGCACGTGGCGCCCACGGACGAGGAGGCCAAGGAGCAGCTCTGGCCGCACTACCAGGTCATGACCGAGCGGATCGGCCGCGAGCGGGGCTGGGGCCCGACGACGCGCAGCCACTTCGAGATGGCGGCGAGCCGCGAGGGCGCGCTGTACGTCGGGTCCCCCGAGACGGTCGCCGAGAAGATCGCTCGGACCGTCCGCGAGCTCGGGCTGGCCCGGTTCGACCTGAAGTACTCCAACGGCACGCTGCCGCACTCGGCGATGATGCGCTCGATCGAGCTGTACGGCACCCAGGTCGCGCCGCGCGTGCGCGAGCTGCTCAGCGACGGCTGACGCGCGCGGCGAGCCGGGCGAGCAGCTCGTCGAGCACGGGCGTCGCGACGCCGTGGACGGCGGCACGCCGTGCGACCGCGCCCCCGATCGCGTCCAGCTCGCCCGGCCTGCCCGCCTCGAGGTCCGCCTGGAGCGACGAGCGCATGGAGCGGTGGAGCCCGCGCAGGATGCCGAGCAGCTCGTCACCCGTCGTGGGCACGCCCTCGGCGGTGGCGACGGCGGCGACCTCGGCGAGGAGCGCCTCGGCGAGCGCCGGGTCCGCGTCCAGGGCGTCCCCGATGCCGGTGCGCCACGTCGAGGTCAGCAGCGCGTGCGGCGCGAGGAAGCGCAGCTTCTTCCAGAGCACCTCCGCCTCCGTGCCGCCGGTGACGACCTCGATCTCCGTGTCGCGCAGCGCCCGGACCACGTGCAGGTCCGCGGCGGCGTCGGGCACGACGACGCGCAGCAGGTCGCCGCGGTGGCGCACCGTCAGGGCGCCGGGCTCGGTGCCGCGGTCGTGCCCCGTGCGCAGCGTCTCGCCCGCGATCGTCGCGCCGGTCACCGGCGCGGCGGCGCCGCCGGCGGCGACCGCGGCCCGCAGCGCGTCCATGTGCTCGAGCCCGTTGAGGAGCGCGACGACCTCGGTCGGCCGCGCGGCCGCGACGAGGTCCGCCGCCGCGGCCACGCCCTCGGCCTTGACCGCGACGAGCACGCGGGCGCCGCGCGGCACCGTCGTCGTCGCGTGCAGCCGGGCGTGCCAGGAGCCGAACCGGTCGGTGACGATCTCGAGGCCGTGCTCCGTGACGCGGCGCGCCGTGGCCTCGCGGCCGACGAGCACGACGTCGTGCCGCGCGCGCTGGAGGAAGGCGGCGACGAGCCCGCCGATCGCGCCCGGGCCCACGACGGCGATCACGGGGTTGCGCGGGTCGCCTGCGGGAGTGCCCGCGGCGCCCGGGCCGCTCGGGCCGCTCGGGGTGCTCGTCATAGCGCCTGGATGATCCTCTCGACCTGGTCCTTCGCGTCGCCGAACAGCATCGCGGTGTTCCCCCGGAAGAACAGCGGGTTCTGCACGCCGGCGTAGCCGGTGGCCATGGAGCGCTTGAACACGACGACGTCCCGCGCCTTCCAGACCTCGAGCACGGGCATCCCCGCGATCGGAGAGCCGGGGTCCTCCTGCGCCGCGGGGTTGACCGTGTCGTTGGCCCCGATGACGAGCACGACGTCCGTGGCGGCGAAGTCGCCGTTGATCTCGTCCATGCCGAGCACGATGTCGTAGGGCACCTTGGCCTCGGCCAGCAGCACGTTCATGTGACCGGGGAGGCGCCCGGCGACGGGGTGCACCCCGAACCGCACCCGCACGCCGCGCCCGCGCAGCTTCTCGGCCAGGTCGGCCACCGGGTACTGCGCCTTGGCGACCGCCATGCCGTAGCCGGGCACGACGATCACGGACGACGCGTTGGCGAGCGTCTCGGCGACCTCGGCGGCGAACGTCTCGCGGTGCTCGCCCTGCTCGCCGCCCGCTGCCACGGTGCCGCCCTCGGCGCCGAAGCCGCCGAGGATCACCGAGACGAACGACCGGTTCATCGCCCGGCACATGATGTAGGACAGGATCGCGCCGGACGCCCCGACGAGCGCGCCGGTGATGATGAGCAGGTCGTTGCCGAGCATGAAGCCCGCCGCGGCCGCGGCCCACCCGGAGTACGAGTTGAGCATCGACACGACGACGGGCATGTCCCCGCCGCCGATCGACGCCACGAGGTGCCAGCCCAGGCCCAGCGCGACCAGGGTCATCAGGACCAGCGGGGCGAGGCCCGCGCCGGCGCCCGCGTCGTCCCCGGACGCCGCGAGGTACCAGGCGCCGAGCGCCGCGGAGGCGACGACGGCCGCGAGGTTGATCCAGTTCCGGCCGGGGAGCATCAGCGGGGCGGACTTCGTCCGGCCGGAGAGCTTGAGGAAGGCCACGACCGAGCCCGTGAACGTCACCGCACCGATGAGGACGCCGAGGAACACCTCGACGAGGTGCACGGTGTCGGAGTGCGGCTCGGACAGGTACGAGCCGAAGCCGACGAGCACGGCCGCGACGCCGACGAACGAGTGCAGGAGCGCGATGAGCTCCGGCATCTGCGTCATCTCGACGTTCTTCGCGCGCCACGTGCCGACCACCGCGCCCACGAGCAGGACCAGCAGGATGAGCGACGCGGTGACCTGCCACGGACGGTGGGACTGCTCGAGGGCCAGCGCCACGGTCGCCGCGAGCGCCAGCGCCATGCCGACCATGCCGAGGACGTTGCCGCGGCGTGCGGACTCCTGCCTCGACAGGCCCGCGAGGGAGAGGATGAACAGCACGCCCGCGACCACGTACGCCGCCTGCACCACCGACGTCGTGGTCACGCGGCCGCCCCCGTGCTCGCGGAGGGGACCGCCGTGGGGCGCGTGTCCTTGCGGAACATGCGGATCATCCGGCCGGCGACGAGGAAGCCGCCGAACACGTTGATGCTCGCGACCGACGCCGCGACCACCGCGAGCGCCGTGACGACCCACGAGTCGTCACCGATCTGCAGGAGCGCGCCGACGAGGATGATGCCGCTGATCGCGTTGGTCTGGGCCATGAGCGGGGTGTGCAGCGCGTGGGTCACGGCCGAGATCACGTAGAACCCGACGACGACGGCGAGCGCGAACACCGTGAAGTGGCCCGCCGCCTCGGGCGGCGACACCGCGACGGCCAGGCCCGCGAGCACTGCGCCGAGCGCGGCGAGCACCGTGCGGCGGCGGCTCCGCCGGGCCCGGTCGGCCGCCGCCTCGGCCGGACCGGGGGCCGGGGCCGTGGCGGCCGGCTCCTCGGCGGGCGGGGGCGGCGGCGTCGCGGACACCGGGACGGGCGGCGGCGGCCAGAGCACCTCGCCGTCCTTGGCGACGGTCATGCCACGCAGCACGACGTCGTCGAGGTCGACGACGAGGCGGCCGTCCCGCCCGGGCGTCGTGAGGGCGAGGAGGTTGACCACGTTGGTGCCCAGGAGCTGGGACGTGTGCTGCGGCATGCGGCCCGGCAGGTCGGTGTACCCGAGGACGACGACGCCGTCGTCGCTCACCACCCGCTCGCCCGGCACCGTGAGCTCGCAGTTGCCGCCGCCCGTCGCCGCGAGGTCGACGACCACCGAGCCCGGCCGCATGGCCGCGACCATGCCGGCGGTGACCGTCGTGGGCGCGGTGCCGCGCACCAGGGCGGTGGTGATCACGATGTCGGCGCCCGCCGTCTCGGCGGCGTACGTCCGCAGCGTCGCCGCCTGGAGGTCCTCGGTGAGCTCGCGGGCGTACCCGTCGACGCTGACCTCCTGCGTGGCGCCCTCCGCCCGCACGAACGTCGCGCCCATCGACTCGATCTGCTCGCCCACCTCGGGTCGCACGTCGAACGCGCGAACGCGCGCACCGAGCGACGAGGCGGTCCCGATCGCGGCGAGCCCGGCCACCCCCGCGCCGATGACGAACACGGTGGCGGGCGGCGTCGTCCCCGCGGCGGTGACCTGCCCGGCGAACATGCCGCCGTACTCCTCGGCCGCCTCGATCACCGCGCGGTAGCCGGCCACGTTGGAGAGGGCCGAGAGCACGTCGAGCGCCTGCGCGCGGGAGATGCGCGGGACGGCGTCGAGCGCCAGCGCGGTCACGCGCCGCCGGGCCAGGTCGGCGACGCGCTCGGGGTGCGTGGCGGGCGCGAGCTGGGCGACGAGCGTCGCCCCCGGGCGCAGCAGCCCGAGCTCCTCCTCGGAGGGCGGGTTGACGGCCGTCACGACGTCGCACGCCCACACGTCCCGGCGCTCGGCGACGCTCGCTCCGGCCTCGACGTACTCGCGGGTCGGCAGGTTCGCGCGCTCGCCCGCGCCCGCCTCGACGACGACGTCGTAGCCGAGCTCGCGCAGGCGTCGCACGGTCGAGGGCGTCGCGGCGACGAGCCGCTCGCCCGCGCGCGACTCGCGCGGGACCCCGATCTGCACGGCGGACCTCCCTCGGTCGGCGACGCCCCGAACCTATCGCCTCCCGGCCGCGGCGGCGACGGCCGCCGGTGCCGTGTCGCTGCGGAGCACGCCGGTGCGTGTGACGCTGGGCCCATGCACACCCACCTGCCGGGTCCTGGCCGTCGACTGCCGGTGAGCACCTACCGTCTGCAGCTCGGCCCGGACCTGACCTTCGCCGACGCCGAGAAGGCTCTCGGCTACCTCGACTCCCTGGGCGTCACCGACCTCTACCTCTCCCCCGTCCTGCAGGCAGCGCCGGGCTCGACGCACGGGTACGACGTCGTCGACCACACCCGCATCAGCGACGTCCTCGGCGGCCGTGCCGGCCTCGAGTCGCTCGCCGCCGCGGCGCACGCGCGCGGCATGGGCGTGGTCGTCGACGTCGTGCCGAACCACATGGCCGTCCCCACACCCGCCTGGCACAACCGGGCGCTGTGGTCGGTGCTGCGGCACGGTCCCGAGTCGCCGTACGCGCGCTGGTTCGACGTCGACCTCGACGAGGAGGCGAACGGGCTGCTGATGCCCGTGCTCGGCGCACGCATCGGCGACGTGCTGGCCTCGGACGAGCTCGTGCTGGACCGCGTCGTCGTCCCGGCCGAGCCCGAGCTCGGCGAGCAGGTGGTGCTGCGCTACTACGACCACGTCTTCCCCGTGCGCCCCCAGACCGAGGACCTGCCGCTCGCCGAGCTCGTCGGCCGCCAGCACTACCGGCTCGCGTACTGGCGCGTCGCGGACGAGGAGCTGAACTACCGCCGGTTCTTCGACGTCGGCACGCTCGCCGCGATCCGGGTCGAGGACCCCGAGGTCTTCGACGCCACGCACGCGCTGCTCCTCGAGCTGCACGCCGCGGGCGTGGTCGACGGGTTCCGCATCGACCACCCCGACGGCCTCGCGGACCCGCGCGGCTACCTGCGGCGGCTGCACGAGGCCACGGGCGGCGCGTGGATCGTCGCGGAGAAGATCCTCGAGGGCGACGAGGAGCTGCCGGACGACTGGCCCGTCGCCGGCACGACCGGCTACGACACCGCGTGGCGCCTGCACGCGCTGCAGGTCGACCCGGCGGGCGCGGTGCCGCTGTCGACGCTGCAGCACGAGCTGACCGGCGAGCCGGCCGACCTGCACACGGTCGTCGAGCAGGCCAAGCGGCAGATCGTCGAGACGTCGCTCTACGCCGAGATCCACCGGCTCACCACGCTCCTGAACGAGATCTGCGACGACGACGTGCGGCTGCGCGACCACACGTTCCGGTCGCTGCACGACTGCGTCGTCGAGCTCGTCGTCGCCTTCGACCGGTACCGCGCGTACGTCGTGCCGGGCGAGCCCGCCCCGCCGCTGGCCGAGCGGGTCGTGCGCGAGGCGGCCGACGTCGCGCGCTCCCGGCTCGAGCCCGACCGCCACGACACGCTCGAGGTCGTCGTCGACCTCGTGCTCGGCAAGGAGGTCGGCAGCGCGGGACGCACCGGCGAGGAGCGGCGCGCCGAGCTGGTCGTGCGGTTCCCCCAGGTGTGCGGCGCGGTCATGGCCAAGGGCGTCGAGGACACGGCGTACTACCGGTGGACGCACCTGGTGAGCCTGTGCGAGGTGGGCGGCGCCCCCGCCCGCTTCGGGATCGACCCGGACGAGCTGCACGCCTTCGCGCGGCGCACCGCCGCGTCGTGGCCGGCGACGATGACCGCCGGCTCGACCCACGACACCAAGCGCAGCGCCGACGTGCGATCACGCATCGGCGCGATCGCCGCGCACGCCGAGGAGTGGGCCGCGATGGTGCGCCGCCTGCGCGAGGCCACGGCGGACATCCGCCCGGCCGACCTCGACGGGCGCACCGAGAACCTCCTGTGGCAGGTCCTCGCCGGGACGTGGACGCCCATCGGCCCGATCGACGCCGACCGCCTCACGGGCTACCTCCTCAAGGCCGCGCGCGAGCAGAAGACGTGGACCACGTGGACGGCGCCCGACGAGGCGCGCGAGGAGGGCATGACCGGTTACGCGACCGCGCTGCTCGACCATCCCGCGGTGGTCGAGGCGTTCAGCGCCTGGGTCGATCGGGTGACCCCGACGGTGCGCCGCTCGGTCCTGGCGACGACCCTGCTCCAGCTCACCGTGCCGGGCGTCCCCGACGTCTACCAGGGCACCGAGCTCACGGGCACCTCGCTCGTGGACCCCGACAACCGGCGCCCGGTCGACCTCGGGTGGCGCACGCGGCTGCTCTCCGCGCTCGACGGCGGCCGCAGCCCGGGCGGCGACCTCGCCGCCGAGAAGCTCGCCGTCGTCTCGGCCGCGCTGCGCACGCGTCGCGCGACGCCGGACGCGTTCGTCGGACCGGACGCCGGCTACGAGCCGCTGCCGAGCACCACCGGCCATGCCGTGGCGTTCGCGCGCACGCGGGCCGGCGACCCGCGGGTCGCCGTCGTCGCCACCCGCCTGTCCGACGAGGGTCCCGCGGCCCGCGCGCTCGCGGACGCGACCGTGGTGCTGCCCGAGGGCCGCTGGCGCGGCGTGCTCACCGGCGCGACGCACGACGGCGGGCCCGTGACGCTCCACGAGCTCCTGGGCCCCTGGCCGGTCTCGCTGCTGACGAAGGAGGACCAGTGACGGAGCACGTGCGCGTGTGGGCGCCGAACGCGTCCCGGGTGGCTCTCGTCGAGCCGCGGCCCGGCGCGACGCCGGGCGAGAGCCCGATGGTCGCCGAGGGCGGGGGCTGGTGGCGCTCGCCCGAGCCGCTCGCGCACGGCACGGACTACGCCTTCTCGCTGGACGGCGGCCCGCCCCGGCCCGACCCGCGCAGCCCCTGGCAGCCGGCCGGCGTGCACGGGCCGTCCCGCACGTTCGACCCCGGCCTGCACGCCTGGGGCGACCACGCGTGGCAGGGCCGGTCGGTGCTGGGCGCCGTCGTGTACGAGCTCCACGTGGGCACCTTCACGCCCACCGGGACTCTCGACTCCGCCGTCGGGCGGCTCGACCACCTCGTGGACCTGGGCGTCGACATGGTCGAGCTCATGCCCGTCGCGGCGTTCCCCGGCACGCGCGGCTGGGGGTACGACGGCGTCGCCCTCTGGGCGGTCCACGAGGCGTACGGCGGCCCGGCGGCGCTCCAGCGCTTCGTCGACGCCGCGCACGTGCGCGGCATCGCGGTCTGTCTCGACGTCGTCGACAACCACCTCGGCCCGTCCGGCAACTACCTCTCGGAGTTCGGGCCGTACTTCACCGACCGGCACCACACCCCGTGGGGCCAGGCCGTCAACCTCGACGGACCCGACGCCGCCGAGGTCCGCGCCTTCGTGGTGCAGAAGGCGCTGCGGTGGTTCCGCGACTTCCACGTCGACGCCCTGCGCCTGGACGCGGTGCACGCGCTCGTCGACGAGTCGGACCGGCACGTGCTGGCCGAGCTCGCCGAGGCGACGGCCGACCTCGAGCGCGAGCTCGGGCGGCCGCTGTCCCTGGTCGCCGAGTCCGACCTCAACGACGCGCGCATGGTCACGCCCACCGGCCAGGACATCGACGGCCGCGGCGGCTACGGGATGACCGCGCAGTGGGCCGACGACGTCCACCACGCGCTGCACGCGTGGCTCACCGGCGAGACGCACGGCTACTACGTCGACTTCGGCGCCGGCGAGGTGCTGGCCAAGGCGCTGACGGACGTGTTCGTGCACGACGGCGCCTACTCGACCTTCCGCGACCGCGAGTGGGGCGCCCCGGTGCCGCCCGAGGTCGACGGCCGCCGGTTCGTCGTCTTCGACCAGAACCACGACCAGGTGGGCAACCGGGCCGTGGGCGACCGCCCCTCGCGCGTGCTGCCCACCGGGACGCTCGCGGCGAGCGCCGCCCTCGTGCTGCTCGGGCCGGGCACACCGATGCTGTTCATGGGCGAGGAGTGGGGTGCCCGCACGCCGTTCCAGTACTTCACCGACCATGCGGAGCCCGAGCTCGGCGCCGCGGTGCGCGACGGGCGCACCGCGGAGTTCGGCACCCACGGCTGGTCCGAGCTCTACGGGCACGACGTCGACGTGCCCGACCCGCAGGCGCGGTCGACGTTCACCGCCTCGCGGCTCGACTGGTCCGAGCGCGAGTCGGACGACGGGATACGGCTGTTCGACGTGTACGCCGCGCTCGTGCACCTGCGGCACACGCTGCCCGCGGTCGCGTCCGGCGACCGTCGCGCCACGAGCGTGCGCACCGGTGCGGGCTGGGTCGTCCTGACGCGGGGCGCGCCGTCCGCCGGCGAGGGGCAGACCGTCGACGTGGTCGCGGTCCGGGAGGCCGAGGGCGCCACCGTGCCGCTCGAGGGCTCGGGCCACCAGGTGGTGCTCACGTGGGGAGCGGTGTCGCTGGACGACGCCACCCCCCACGTCCACCTGCCGGGCCCGGGGTTCGCCGTCCTGGTGCGCGGCTGAGGCGCGGCCGGCGCGGTCAGCGCCGTGCGCCGGCGACGAGCGGGGGCTCGGCCGGCACGACGGCGGCCTGCCGCTTCGGCGCCGTGCGCCCGTGGGTGAGGTAGAGCGGGATCCCGACGAAGGTCAGGCCGCCGACGAGGTTGCCCACCACGGTCGGGAGCTCGTTCCACAGCAGGTAGTCGGCAACCGTGAAGTCGCCGCCGAGCATGAGGCCCGACGGGAAGAGGAACATGTTGACGATCGAGTGCTCGAAGCCCATGTAGAAGAACAGCATGATGGGCATCCACATGCCGACGACCTTGCCGATGACGCTGTGCGACATCATCGCGGCGACGACGCCCGTGGAGACCATCCAGTTGCACAGCACGCCCCGCACGAAGAGCGTGAGCATGCCGCCGGCGCCGTGGTCGGCGTAGCCGACCGTGCGGCCCTCGCCGATCTCGCCGATGGCCTGGCCCACGGCGCTCGGCTCGGTCGAGAAGCCGTAGGTCACGTAGATCGCCATGAGCACCGCGACGAGGAACGCGCCCGCGAAGTTGCCGCAGAAAACCAGCCCCCAGTTGCGCAGCACCCCGGGGAAGGTCACGCCGGGCCGCCGGTCGAGCCACGCCAGCGGGGCGAGCGTGAAGACGCCGGTCAGCAGGTCGAACCCCATGAGGTACAGCAGGATGAAGCCCACGGGGAACAGGACCGCGCCCAGGAGCGGCTGACCCGTCTGGACGGAGACCGTCACGGCGAACGCGGCGGCGAGCGCGAGGATCGCGCCGCCCATGACGGACCGCACGAGCGTGTCCCGCGTGGACATGAGGACCTTGGACTCGCCCGCGTCGACCATGCTGGTGACGAGGTCGGTCGGCTTCACGTAGGGCATGGCCTGTACCTCCGGGATCGGACCGCGCACCCGCGGCGCGCGACGTGTCTGGAGCAAGGCTCCCCCGGCGCCGTTTCGCCCGGTGCACCCGCGGGTTACGGGAGCGGCGCGACTTCCTCACGGCGCCGGCGGACGCACCGTGAGGAGTCCCGGGCTCAGGCGCGCACGCGCCGGAGCGTGACGAGTGCGACCACCGCGGCGCCGACGGTCAGTGCCGCGCCGATGAGCGACGTCGTCCCCACGCCGCTCGCGAAGGCGGTGTGCGCCGACGTCAGGAGCTGCGCGGCCTGCGGCCCGGGCAGGTCGGCCGCGACGCGGACCGCCGCGCCCAGCGTCTCGGCGGCCGCCGCGGCGTCGGCGGGCGGGACGTCCGCCGGCACCACGACGGCGCGGTGGTAGGCCGTCGACAGGATGCTGCCCAGCACCGCGGTGCCGAGCACGGCTCCCACCTCGTAGGCGGTCTCGGAGATCGCCGACGCCGCGCCGGCCTTCGAGGGCGGGACGGACGACACGATGAGGTCGTTGGAGACGGTCTCGGCCGCTCCCACGCCGACCGCGAGCAGCACGAACGCCACCAGGAGAGGTGCGACCCCCGACGCCCCCGCGACCACCGCGATGAGCGCGTACGCGACCGTCGTCAGGAGCAGCGCACCCGCGACGACGAAGGCCGGTCGCACGTGCCGCACGACCCGCACGACGGCGAGGCCCGCCACGACCATGCCCACGGTCCCGGGCAGCAGGACGAGCCCGGCCCCCATGGGCGACAGCCCGTGGACGAGCTGGAGGTCCTGGGAGACGAACAGCAGGAACCCGACGAGGGAGAAGACCGACAGCAGGTTGACGAGCACGCTGCCGCCGAACTCGGGCACCGTGAACAGCCGCACGTCCAGCATCGGCCGCGGGCGCCGCAGCTGCCGGCGCACGAACAGCGCTCCGGCCACGAGGCCGAGCACCACCGCACCGACGGCCTCGGGCGACGTGCCGCCCTTGGCGAAGGCCTTGATGCCGAAGACGATCGGCGCCATCGTCGCCATGACCAGGACGATCGAGACGACGTCGACGCGGCCGGGCGCCGGGTCGCGCGACTCGGGCACCAGGCTCGGGGCCGTGGCCACGAGGACGAGGAGCACGGGCACGGCGAGCAGGAACACCGAACCCCACCAGTAGCGCTCCAGGAGGAGGCCACCGACGACCGGGCCGAGCGCCGAGCCCGCGGCGAAGCCCGCCGCCCAGACGGCGATCGCCAGGCGCCGCTCCTCGCGGTCCGTGAACACGTTCCGTAGGATCGACAGGGTCGACGGCATGAGCATCGCCCCGAAGAAGCCGAGGCCGGCGCGCGCGGCCACGAGCGCGCCGGCGGTGGGCGCGAAGGCCGCGACGACCGACATCGCCGCGAAGCCGACCGCTCCCCACAGGAGCAGCCGGCGCCGGCCGACCCGGTCGGCGAACGAGCCCATCGGCACGAGGAGTCCGGCCAGCACGAGCGGGTAGACGTCGACGACCCACAGCAGCTGGGTGCCGGTCGGGCCGAGGTCGGCCGAGATCTGGGGCAGGGCGAACGTCAGCACGGTGTTGTCGATCGAGACGAGCAGCACCGGCAGCATGAGCACACCGAGGGCGACCCAGCGCGCGGCGCGGCTGGTCAGGGGGCTCTGCGGGGAGGTGTCGCGCGTCGCGCGCACCGGGGCCTGGGAGGTGGTCACCAGAGGGTCCTTCCACACGCTTCGGTCGGCCGGGGCGACCCGACGGGGCCGAACTTCCAAACCGTCCAGACGGTACAGTAACACGCCGCTACGCTGGTCGGCATGCCACCCGCCCCCGTCGCCCGCGGCAAGATCCTGCGCGCGTTCGCCGAGCTGCTCACCGACTCGGGCGAGCGCGCGGCGACGCTGGACGCGGTCGCGGCGCGCGCGGGGGTCTCGAAGGGCGGCCTGCTCTACCACTTCCCGTCCAAGGACGCGCTCGCCGAGGGCCTGGCCGCCCACCTGCGCGAGCTCACGGAGGCCGACGTCGCGGTGATGCGCGCGGCGCCCGCCGGACCGGTGGACTACCTGCTGCGCACCTCGACCGCCACCGACGGCGACTTCGAGGTGGTCTACCTCGCCGTGTCCCGGCTCGCGCAGGGCGCGTACCCGCACGCGCGCGCGGCGCTCGACGACGCGCACGACGCCTGGGTCGAGGCCGTGGCCGAGGAGGTCGGCGACCCGACCGTCGCCCGCGCCGTCGTGCTGCTCAGCGACGGCCTCTACGCCCGCACCGCGCTCGGCGCCGGCGGCCCGCGGGTGACCGACGACGACATCGACGCGCTCGTCGACCTGGTCGGGGTGCTGGCGGCCGCGCGGCGGGGCTGACCCGCACCTTCCTCGGACGCGGGTGCGCGCTCGCCCGAGCCGTCGAGGAGCAGGTCGAGCGTGACCTCGAGCCCCGTCTGGCTGTCGCACCACGGCGTGCTGCTGCGGCGGGACGTGCGGGTCAGGCGGCGCTCGCCGGACGGACCACCGCGCGCAGGAGCGCATGGAGCGTCTCCCACGCCTCGGCGGACGCCCGCTCGCGGTCCGCCGAGCCGGCGACCCACAGCGCGACCTCGTTCATCGCCCCGGACAGCAGCGCTGCGGCGGCCGCGACGCTCGGCAGCCCGAGGCGGCCGGCGCAATGGAGCTCGCCGAGCACCTCCTCGAGCAGCCGGGCGGAGTGCTCGGCGTCGCCCGCACGCCACTGGGACCAGCCCAGGACCGCGGGGCCGTCGACGAGGACCACCTGCCGCGCGTCGTCCGCGGCGCTCGCCGCCAGGAACGTCCGCGACCCGACCACCAGGCCCTCGGCCGGGTCGGTGAGGCCGTCCGTCGCGGCGGCGACCGCGTCGGCGACGGACCGCTGGACGTCGGCGTGCACCGCGGCGAAGAGCCCCCGCCGGCTCGAGAAGTGGTGGTAGACCGCCCCGCGCGTCACGCCGGCGGCCGCGGCGACCTCCTCCACCGCGACGCCCGCGAATCCCCGCTCCGCGTAGAGACGCCGCGCGGCTCGCACGATCGCGGCGGCGGTCGCCTCGCTCTCGGCCTTCGTCCTTCGTGGCACGTTGACAGGATACATACAGCGTGCATGAATAGATACGTACATGCTGTACGTATCGAGGAGAGGGCGCCATGACCACCACGAGCATCTACCCCGTCCTGATGACCACCGACGTCGCGGCCACCGCGCGCTTCTACACGGACCTCCTCGGCATGGAGCCCACCTTCACGTCCGACTGGTACGTGAGCCTCCGGCACGGACCGTGGGAGCTCGCGCTGCTCGACGCCGGTCACACCACCATCCCGGAGAGCCACCGGGGCGCGCCGGCTCAGGGTGTCCTGGTCAACGTGGAGGTGGACGACGTCGACTCCGTCCACGCGCGGGCGGTCGCAGCCGGCCACCACGTCGCCCTGCCGCTGCGCGACGAGGACTTCGGGCAGCGGCACTTCATCGTCGCCGCGCCCGACGGTGCGCTGGTCGACGTCATCACCCCCATCGCCCCGTCGCGGGAGTACGCCGAGCAGTACGTGTGACGCAGCCGTCGGGGTGGCTCCCTCAGGGACGTCCCCCACCCGGCCGGCCGGACATACGCCGAAAGGAGGACACGGATACCGCCTGCAGGTGGATCCGCCGGCCCCGGTCGCCGCACCACGATGGGGACGTCATCGACGCACGTCGCCCGTCACGTCCGAGGAGTCCCTCATGTCCAGCGTCTGGAAGACCCTCCTGGCCCTTGCCGCGACCGGCGCCGCGTTCGCGCTGCTGCGCGCGGTGCTCGACGCGCGGGCCGAGCCCGCCGCCGTCGAGCCCGCCCCGACCCGTGGTGCGTGACGGCGTGACCGTCGAGGCAGTGGCACGGCCCGCACGGAGCGGCCCGCCGCGTCCGCTGGAGCGGCTGCGGCGGGCACTCGTGGTGCCCCTGTTCGTGCTCGGCTCGCTCCTCGGCGCGGCGCTCGTGAGCGCGTTGATCTTCGCGGCCGACCAGGCGCTGCCGGCGACCCTGCTGCCCTGACGGCGGTCCGTCGTCCTCTCGCGCGTCAGCCCGTCACGCGCGGCGCGCGAACAGGCCGACCGCGTCCCACGCCACCCAGCCGCCCTCGGCCAGCACCAGCTCGACCACGTTGGCGCCCGCCCGCAGCCGGCCGGCCGGCACCCGCAGCTCGTGGTACGCCCGCAGGAGCGCGCTGCCGGGCACCGTGGCGTCCCCCTCGCGCGAGCCGCGCGTGGCACCCTGGGCCAGGGTGACGTCAGCGAGCTCCGTGCCGTTGACCCGCACGCGCAGGACGCCACCCAGGCGGGTGGTGTCGACGAGCCAGACCGCGAGGTCGTGGTCGGTCGTGGGTGCCGCCGGGAGCTCGACGTGCCACCGGGCGGTGTACGCCTTCCGGCCGGCCCAGGCGTCGCCCGGTCCGGGCAGCAGGTACGGCCACGCCGTGGACGGCGTGTCGCGGCCGTCGACGTACTCGAAGACCGCGTCCGGGTAGGTGACCGGGATGCGCGCGTACCCGCTCGGGGCGAACCGGTGCTCGACGGTCTTGCCGTCGAAGTCGCCGATCACGGCGACGGGGTCACCCGTGGCCACGACGGACGGCGTGGAGGACGCGACGAGGGGCGCGCTCGGACGGCCGGTGCGGCCCCCGTCGGAGACGGCGACGAGCTGGTAGGTCCAGGTCTCGCCGCGCGGGTCGACGTGGTGCTCGAGGCGCGGGTACACCGTCTTGGCGACGAGGTTGTCCGCGCTCGGCTCAAAGCGGGCGCCGTCTCCCGGCACGCCGTGCACGCGGTAGTGGTCGATGAGCGGCTCGAACCCGAGGGAGGTCCAGGACAGCACGGTCCGGGCGATCTCGGGCGCGGCGCGCAGGCCGGTCACCTGCTGGGGACGTCGTGACACGGTGCCTCCTTCAGGCGCGGTCGAGCCGGGGCCGGCCGGCGGGGGTCGTGAAACGGGCGAGGATCTCCTTGGGCGCGGTGTCGTCGGCCTCGATCCAGGGGACGACGACGAAGGTCGAGTCCATCCGCTCCGGGGTCAGGTCGACCTTGAGGTATCCGCGCCGCGCGTCGTAGAGCTTGACGTAGTCGTGCTGGAGCCAGTCCGGCGCGTAGCCGTCCGTGGTCGTGCCGTCGCCGTCGGACGCGACGGAGGTGCACACGAGCTCCACGCCGACGTTCTCCGAGCCCGGGTCGGCGAAGTCGGCGCGCAGCTCGGCGGCGACCGACCGGTGGATGTCTCCGGTCACCACGACGGTGTTCCGGCTGCGCCCCATGGCGTCCAGGAGCCGTCGTCGCGCCGCCGGGTAGCCGTCCCACTGGTCGGTGCGGTCCTGCGTGATCGCGGACACGACGACACCGCTCGCGAGCACGTTCCAGATGGCCGGGTCCTCGGTCAGGCGCCGGGTGACCCACGCCTCCTGCTCGGCACCGAGCATGGTGCGCCTCGGGTCGTCCTGCTCCTCGCGGCTCGCGGGCACCGGGTCGCGGTGCTGACGCGTGTCGAGCAGTGTGAAGCGTGCGAGCGCGCCGACGTCGAACCCCGTCCTGATGTCGCTCGACGGACCGCTCGGCAGGGCGTCCAGGTCGAGGGGCAGGTTCTCGTAGAACGCGCGGTACGCCACGGCCACGCGGTGCTGGAACAGCTCGTCGTCGAGACCGTACGCCGAGCGGCCGCCCACGTAGTTGTTCTGCACCTCGTGGTCGTCCCAGATGACGACGGCGGGCACGCGGGCGTGCAGGGCCTGCAGGTGCGGGTCGCTCTTGAAGAGGGCGTAGCGCAGGCGGTACTGCTCGAGCGTCTGCACCTCGACGGCGTGGGCCGCGGAGACGCCGGCGCCCTGGCGCCAGAGGTTGGCGGAGGTGATGCCGTACTCGTAGATGTAGTCGCCCGTGAACATCATCAGGTCGAGGTCCGGCTCCGCCGCCAGGTGCCGGTAGGCCGTGAAGTGGCCGTGGTACCACGCCTGGCAGGACACGACGCCGAAG
>JAPSLD010000163.1 GCA_031181105.1 Isoptericola sp.
GCGGGCGAGGTCGAGTTCGCGGCCACCTTCCGCGACGCGTCGACCGGGGAGCGCGGCCGCCTCCACGAGGTGAGCCGGTTCGTGCGCGACGACGGCGCGTGGCTCTACGTCGACGGCGACCTCGTCCTGTGACGGCCCCACCGGAGCCGGGACCGTCCCCGGCGGCGCGGCTCGCCGCGCTGCAGGAGGCGGGAACCACGGCGGCGGAGGCTCTGTCGTTCTACGACTCGCTCCGGCCGGCAGGCGTCGACGACCTGCTCGGCGAGTGGCGAGGGTCCGGGCTGCGCACCGGTCACCCGTTCGACGGGCTGCTCGAGCGCCTCGGCTGGTACGGCAAGCGGTTCGACGGCCCGGAGGATGCCCACCCGCTCCTGTTCGACGACGGCCGCGGCCGCGTCGCGGCCGTCGACCCTGCCTGGTTCCCGGTGTCGCTCGTGGCGCGCCGGCCTCCCCTGCTGCGCCTCGCGCACCACCGGGCCGCGGTCCGGCTCTTCCGCGCGGGGCTGCCGCTCCTGCGCACGAGGCGTCCCCGGGGACGGCTGCGGATGACCGAGCACCGGGGCGTGGTCACCGCGACCCTCGTCTACGACGCGCTGCCGGTCCACGACGCGTTCCGGTCGGTCGACGACCGCACGGTGCTCGGGCTGATGGACATGCGCGGGCTGGACGCGCCGTTCCTGTTCGTCCTGCGGCGCGTCACCCGACCATGAGCGCCCGCATCGTCCTGCTCGGAGCGACCGGGTACACCGGCACGCTCGTCGCCCGCGCGCTCGTCGCCCGCGGCGCGCGGCCCGTCCTGGCCGGCCGCTCCGCCGACCGCCTCTCGGCCCTGTCCGACGAGCTGGCCGACGAGCTCGGCGGTGCGCTCGAGACGCGCGTGGCCGACGTCGGGCAGCCGGCGACGGTGCGTGCCCTCGTCGGGCGCGGCGACGTGCTCGTCTCGACGGTCGGGCCGTTCGTCCGTCACGGCGGCCCGGCGGTGGAGGCCGCGGTCGCTGCGGGCGCGATCTACATCGACTCGACGGGCGAGCCGGCGTTCATCCGCCGCGTGGTCGAGAGCGACGGACCGCGCGCCCGCCGGACGGGCGCGGTCCTGCTGCCGGCGCTCGGCCAGGACTGGGTGCCGGGCAACGTCGCCGGCGCCCTCGCGCTGCGGGGGCCGGGCCAGGCGGCGACACGACTCTCGGTCGGCTACTTCGCCGACGGCGGGACGGCGAGCGCAGGCACGCTCGCCAGCGCGACGGCGGCGGTGCTGCACCCGTCGTACGCCTGGCGCGACGGCGCGCTGCGCACCGAACGGGTCGGCGCACGCGTGGTGACGTTCGACCTGCCGGGCGGCCGGCGGGCGCGCGGCGTCTCCGCCGGGGGCACCGAGCCGTTCCACCTCCCCGGCCTCGCGCCCCGGCTGCGGGACGTCGACGTCGTGGTGGGCTCGCCCGGCCCGCTGCTGCGCCTGGTCCCTGCGGCGACCGGGCTGCTCGGTGCCGCGCTGCACGTGCCGGGGGTGCGGGCGGGCCTGCGGCGCCTCGCCGTCTCGCGCGCGTCGGGCTCGGCCGGAGGCCCCGACGCCGCCCGCCGGTCCCGCTCCCGCAGCCACGTCCTGGCCGACGCCTGCGACGCCCGCGGTGTCCTCCTGCACCGGGTGCGGCTCGACGGGCCGGACGGGTACGACTTCACCGCGCGCTTCCTCGCCTGGGCCGCGACGCGGGCCGCCGACGCGGGGGTACGGGACGTCGGGGCGCTCGGCCCGGTCCAGGCGTTCGGTCTCGAGGCCCTGCTCGACGGCGTCCGCGAGGCGGGCGTGACCGTCCGCTGAGCCGCGGCGCGTCACCGGGTGTGGTCGCGGCTCTCGGCCGTGCCCATGCCCCAGCGCACGGCACGGACGGCGACGGCCCCCGCGGCCCCGCCGACGGTGCGGCTGAACCACGTGTCGATGTCGAGCGCCGTGCGCGCCCACGGTGGCAGCAGCGCCACGGCCCCGGCGGCGAGCAGCCGGTACGGCGGCCGCGCCGGCCACGGCAGCGGCGGCTCGCGCAGCAGGAACCGCGCCGCGTCGCGGGCCTCCGACGTCGCCTCGAGCTCGGGTCGGTAGGACTCGAGGCAGGCGGTCACCTCGGCGACCGTCTCCGGCACGACGTCGGCGCCCAGGGCGCGCGCGATGCGTCCCGACTCGGCGACGTACTCGTCGGCCTCGGCGGGCGTGAGCGGCCGCTCCCCGTAGCGCCGGTGCGCGGCGAGGAACGAGTCGGCCTCCGCGACGTGCACCCAGCTCAGCAGGTGCGGGTCGCTCGCGCGGTACGGGCGCCCGTCCGGCGCCCTGCCGCGCACCCGCTCGTGGACGGCCCGGACGCGGTCGACCATGGCCTGGGCGTCCTCCGCGGTGCCGAACGTCGTCGTCGCGAGGAAGGTGGACGTCCGCGCCAGACGACCCCACGGGTCGCTGCGGTAGCCGGAGTGACCGGCGACGCCCGCCATCGCGAGCGGGTGCAGCGACTGCAGCAGCAGCGCCCGCAGTCCGCCGACGAACATCGCCGCGTCCGCGTGCACCCGGCGGATCGGGCTGCCCGCGATGAACCAGCGCGGGCCGGGCGTGAGATGGATGCGGTCGCGCGCCGCCTCTCCGTCGGGCCCCGCGACCTTGGTGAAGAGCGCGTCACCGACCCGGGCGCGTACGCGCTCGACCGGGTTGGCGACGACCGTCATCCCGTCAGTATCACCCCGCCGGCGCCGCACCGGTCTCGGTAGGCCCGGGTCGTCGGCCGTGGCGCGGCTTCAAAATCTCCTGCGGAGGGGTGGTCCGGTGGGGTGAGATGCGGGCATGACGATCGAGGTGAGCACGCCGGACGCCGGCGCGGTGGACGAGGTCCTCGGTGCGCTGCGCGCGTGGCAGGACGACGCGGCACCGATGCAGCTCCATCCGGGCGACGTGGGCTGGTTCTGGCGGTTCGGAGCGCGGGCGACGGCTGCCGCGCTCCGCACCTGGCGGCGGGACGGTCGCATCCTTGCCGTCGGGCTCCTCGACGGCCCCGGGCTGCTGCGGCTGGCGATCGCGCCCGAGTCGCTGCAGGACGGCGAGCTCGCGCGACGGCTCGCTGACGACGCGTCCCGGCCGGAGCGCGGGGTCTTGACCGACGGCGAGGCGTCCGTCGAGGCGCCGGTGGGCGCCCTCGTCGACGACCGGTTGCGCGCGTGCGGCTGGGGATCCGACGAGCCGTGGACCCTGCTCGCGTGCGACCTCGCGGCACCCGTAGCGGGACGGGTGGCCCGGGTCGAGACGGTCGGAGCGGAGCACGCACCGGTGTGGGCCACCGTGCTGCGGACGTCGTTCGACGGCTCCACGTTCACGGCCGAGCGCTGGCTCACGATGGCGGCCGGTCCGGCGTACGCCGGCGCGCGGTCGCTCGTGGCGTACGACGACCAGGGCGACGCGGTGGCGGCGGTAGCCCTGTGGTCGGCCGGTCCGGGGCGGCCCGGACTGATCGAGCCGATGGGCGTGCACCGAGACCATCGCGGTCGGGGCCATGGCACGGCGATCACGCGAGCCGCTCTGGACGCGCTGCGGGAGCTGGGCGCCTCGAGCGCGCTCGTGTGCGCGCCGAGCTCCAACGTCGGAGCAGTCGCCACCTACGAGTCCGCCGGCTTCCGGAGGCTCGGCGAGAGGCGCGACCGGCGCCGGGGTACCGCTGATCCTCGGGTCGCGACCTAGACGGTCGGCGGCGTGCTCGCTGTGCTCCTGCGCACCGGGACGCCACCGCGGCCGTAGTGCTCGGCCAGGCGACGCAGCCCCTCGTCGATGCTCACGGCGGGGCGCCACCGCAGGTCGGCACGGGTGGCCCGCTGGTCGAACCAGTGCGCGGTGGACAGCTGCTCGGCGAGGAACCGGGTCATCGGCGGCTCGTCGGTGCCCGGCCGCACCCGCCACACCGCCTCGACCGCGCCCCCGGCCGCGCGGGCCAGACCGGCCGGCACCCGCCACGCCGGGGGCCGCACGCCTGCGGCGCGGCAGATCCCGCCGAGCATGTCCGCCACGGTGCGCGGCTCGCCGTTCGTCAGCACGTACGCGCGGCCGTGCACGGCGTCGGCCCGGTCGAGCGCCGCGACGATCCCGTCGGCCGCGTTGTCGACGTACAGCGTGTCGATCAGCGCGGCCCCGTGACCGAGCAGCGGCAGGCGGCCGCGGGCGGCGCGGTCGACGATGCGCTCGACGAGCTGCGTGTCGCCCGGCCCCCACACCAGGTGCGGGCGGACGACGACGACGTGCGGCGCACCCGCCCCGCCGTCGCGCGCCAGCGCGAGCAGCTCGGCCGCCGCCTTGGTCCGCGCGTAGGGCCCGCGCGCCCGGACCGGGTCTGCGGGCGGGGCGCCGGCGCCGACGAGCGAGGAGCCGGCGTGCGCGACCGACGGCGAGGAGACGTGGACGAACCGCTCGACGCCCGCCCGCTGCGCGGCGTCGAGCACGGTCCGGGTCCCGCCGACGTTCACGGCCTCGAACTCCGAGAACGCCCCGGCCAGCGACACCTTCGCGGCGAGGTGGACGACGGCCGCCATGCCGTCGACGGCGCGCGCGACGACCGCGGGGTCGGTCACCGACCCGAGCACGTCCTCGGCGCCCGCGACGCCCGACGGCCGCCGCTGCAGCGTGCGCACCTGCGCGCCGCGGGCCACCAGGGCGCGCGCCACGGCGCCGCCGAGAAGCCCAGAAGCTCCCGTGACGAGGACCCTCACGGGTTGCCCATGCGTCCGCCGGCGAGGACGCCCTCGGCCCAGGCGGCGAGTCGGCCGCGGTCGATCTTGGAGTTGTGCCGCACGTCGGTCGGCATCTCGGGCACCTCGAGCACGGCGGCCACGGGCACCGGGCAGGCCTCCCGCACCGCGGTGGCGAGCTCGTCCGGCGCGAGCCGCGGCCGCCGCAGGGTCCCCTCGCCGCCCACGGGCTCGACCACGACCACGGGCTGCTGCACCCCGGCGGGCCCGACGCCGACGACGGCGGCGCGCCGCACCCGCGGCACCCGCTCGACGTACTGCTCCGGGCCGACGGGCGCCAGCGGCCCGTCGGCCGTGGTGATCACGTGCGCGAGCCGCCCCTCGATCCACAGGCGACCCTCGCCGTCGAGGTGCCCGACGTCGCCGGTGCGGTGCCAGTGCCCGGGCGGGGTGTCACGCTGGGCCGCGACGTCGGTCAGCCACAGGCGGTCGTAGCGCTCCTTGAGGTGCGGTGCGCGCACCACGACCTCGCCCAGCACCCCCGGGACGGCGGCCGGCGTGCCGGTGGCCGCGCCGTCGTCGTCGAGCGCGCTGACCAGGATCTCGCCGCGTCCGACCGGCCGCCCGACGCAGACGCCCGCGTCGGGGGCGGTCGCGGCGTCGCGGATGCCCTCGAGCGTGATGTCGGTGACGAGCAGGCACTCCGTCATCCCGTACGGGGTGTGCGCCGTCGCGGCCGGCATGAGCTCGGCCGCCGAGCCCAGCACGGCGGCGCTGATCGGCGCGCCCGTGGACAGGAAGGTGCGCACGCGCGACAGCGCCGACCGGTCGGAGGGGTCGAGCGCGTCCGCCGTGGCGACCACGTTGAGGATCGCGGCGGGCGAGAGGAAGACCATGCGGGCGTCGGCGGCCCGCACGGCGTCCGCGACGGCGCGTGCGGTGAGGGTGCGCGGCGCCGAAACGTCCATGCGGGGGGTCACCGAGCGGGTGCCCAGCGCGGGGCCGAGCAGCGCGAACGGGGCGAACCCGGTCACGAGGCCGGTGTCGGGCCCGATGTCGAAGTGCGCGGCGAGCGCGTCGCACAGCG
>JAPSLD010000164.1 GCA_031181105.1 Isoptericola sp.
TCATGTTCGACGCCGGCGTGGAGCACGGCGTGCGCGCCGACGGTCTGGGGGAGTGGCGCGGCGTCGTCGACCGGCTCGACGCGCCGGTCGTGCCGCACATGGGCTGGTCGCCCGTCGAGGCGCCCGAGGGCACGACCCTGTTCCGCGGGGTCGAGGGCGAACGCTTCTACTTCGTGCACTCGTACGCGGCGCAGGAGTTCACCCAGGGTCACGACGGCCACGCCGACCCGCGCTTCACCCCGCCGCTGGTGACGTGGGCGCGGCACGGGGGCGAGGCCCGCGAGGTCCGCTTCGTCGCCGCGGTCGAGGACGGCCCGCTGTCCGCCACGCAGTTCCACCCCGAGAAGTCCGGCGACGCCGGCGCGACCCTGCTCGAGAACTGGGTCAAGTCCCTGTGAGTCTGGAGACCAACCGCATGACCGATCGCCTCGTCCTGCTGCCCGCCGTCGACGTCGCGGACGGCCAGGCCGTCCGCCTCGTCCAGGGCGAGGCGGGCTCCGAGACCTCCTACGGCGACCCGCTCGCCGCCGCGCTCGACTGGCAGGCGGGCGGCGCCGAGTGGATCCACCTCGTCGACCTCGACGCGGCGTTCGGGCGCGGCTCGAACGCGGAGCTGCTCGCGCGCGTCGTCGAGCGGGTCGACGTCCAGGTCGAGCTGTCGGGCGGCATCCGCGACGACGCGTCGCTCGAGCGCGCCCTGGCCACCGGCGCCCGCCGCGTGAACATCGGCACGGCCGCGCTCGAGGACCCCGACTGGACCGCGAAGGTCATCGCCGAGCACGGCGACGCCGTCGCCGTCGGGCTCGACGTGCGCGGCACGACGCTCGCCGCCCGCGGCTGGACCAAGGAGGGCGGCGACCTGTGGGAGGTGCTCGCCCGCCTCGACGCCGCCGGGTGCGCCCGCTACGTCGTGACCGACGTGACGAAGGACGGCACGCTGCGCGGCCCCAACGTCGAGCTGCTGCGCGAGGTCGCCTCACGCACCCCGGCCAAGGTCGTCGCCTCGGGCGGGATCTCCTCGCTCGCCGACCTCGAGGCTCTGCGGGCGCTGGTGCCGGAGGGGGTCGAGGGCGCGGTCGTCGGCAAGGCCCTGTACGCGGGGGCCTTCACGCTCCCGGAGGCTCTCGACGTCGCGGGTCGCCCGTGACGGCCGACCAGCCGCTGCCCGGCCACCTGCGCTCGATCCAGCCGACGTCGCAGTTCGCCGGCGACGACGGGTCGGCCGACGCCGAGCTCGGCGCGCTGCTCGAGGGCTATGCGGGCGGCCGGACGCCGCTGGCCGACGTCGTCGCCCGCCTCGCGGCGACACGGGTGCTGGTGCCCGTGCTCGCCGAGGTGGAGGCCACCGGCACGGTCGAGCACGACGGCGCCGAGCTGCACGTCGACAAGGAGGCCTCGGCGGGCGTCGTCGCGCTCGAGGCCCCCGACGGCCGCCGCGCGCTGCCGGTGTTCACGTCCGTCGACGCGATGCGCGCCTGGCGTGCCGACGCGCGTCCCGTCCCGGTCGAGGTCCCGCGCGCCGCGCTGTCCGCCGTGAGCGAGGACTGGTCGCTGCTCGTCGTCGACCCGGCGGGGCCGGTGACCGTGCTGGTGCCGCGCCCCGCGGTGTGGGCGCTCGCGCAGGGACAGGCGTGGCGGCCGGCGCTCGTGCCGGCGGACGGCGGGACGGTCGTGGACCCCGAGATCGCGGCCGCCGTCGCCGACGCGGCCGCGCCGGTCCAGCACGTCGTCCGCGCGCACGCCGAGCCGGGTCGCAAGGCCGAGGTCGCGGCCGTGCTCGCGCTCGACCCCGGGCTCGACCGGGCGGGACTGGACCGCGTGCTGGCGCAGGTCAACGCCCGTCTGGGCGCCTCGCGGGTGATCTCCGAGCGCGTCGACTCGCTCGAGCTGCGCATCGCCGCTGCCCGCTGAGGCAGGCGCTCAGGAGCAGGGCGGCAGCGCCGCGAACGCGTCCGCGTCCGCGAGGAGCTGCTCGACGGTCGACAAAGGGATGAGCAGCGAGCGCCCGTCGGACGTCTTCGCGTAGACCACCCCGATGACGCGACCCGCCTCGTCCAGCGCCGCGGACCCCGACGAGCCCGGCTCGACGGGCGCGTCGGTGACGAGCACCTCGCCGAGGTTCTCGTTGAGCGGGTCCGTCGTGCGCCCGATGACCTCGCCCTGCGTCACCGTGAGCGCCCCGCCCTCGGGATACCCGACCACCGTCACGGGGTCGCCCGTCGCGGGGTCGGCGTCGGCGAGCTGCGGGTAGGTCGGCAGCGGGTCGTCCGTGCGGACGACGGCGAGGTCCGCGAGGCCCGCCGTGCTGGCGGCGGTGACCTCGATGTCCCGCCCGTCGTACGTGCTGACCTGGAGCACCTCGGAGTCGGCCACGACGTGGCGGTTGGTGATGAGCGTGTGCTCGTCGATCGCGAAGCCGGAGCCGGTCGACAGCCCCGCGCAGCCCACGTTGCGGATCCGCACGGCCATCCGCTGCACGGCGTCGAAGCCGTCGGGCGAGAGGTTCTCGCGGCCGTGCGCCACGAGGCTCGGCCCGGCCGTCGGTGCGATGTCCTCGGGGACCGCGTCCGGCAGACCGGGCAGGACGCCGCAGCCCGCCACCAGCGCGACCGAGGTGACGAGCGACGAGGCCAGCAGGACGCCGCGCGGCGCCCTCACCGCCGCAGCTCCTGCTGCAGCTGCTCGTTGGCCCGGTTCGCCTGGTCGCACAGCGCCTGCACGTCGCCGGCGAAGCGCTCCAGGTCGGCGGGGTCGTACGCCTCGCGGTTCTCCAGGTAGCCGATCAGCTGCGACTGCGCCTCGGTGCACTGACCCAGTGCCGTGGCCACGACGCCCGCGGCCTCGGTCACGCGGGTCTGGTAGTCGAGGTAGCGCTGCGCCGCGACCGTCTCGTCACCGAGCTGCGCCTTCTCGTCGGCCAGCTCCGTGATGCGGCCCGTGGCGGTCGCCAGCTGCTCCCGCGCCGCGACGAGCTCGGCGTTGACGCCGTCCAGCTCGGCGCGCAGCGCCACGACCTCGGCGGCCTGCTCGCGCGCCCTGTCCTCCCACAGCGCGCTGTCCTCCTGCCAGCGCACCGTCGTGAGCCACAGGTAGGCGCCCACGCCCACCGCGGCCGCGAGCAGGAGCGTCAGCACGACGACGGGCGCGCGCGAGCCGCGCCGGCGCGCGCGGGGCCTCGCCGGCGCCGGGGCCGGCACCGCCGGGGGTGGGATCGCGCCCGGCGGCGGCTGCCACGCGGGCGGCTGCGACGCCTGGCTCATGTCAGACGACGGACCCCGTGTACTTCTCCCCGGGTCCCTCGCCGGGCGGGTCCGGGATGACGGAGGCCTCGCGGAACGCGAGCTGGAGCGAGCGCAGGCCGTCGCGCAGCGACCGCGCGTGCTGGTTGCCGATGTCCGGCGCGCTCGCCGTGACGAGCGCCGCGAGGGCGGTGATGAGCTTGCGCGCCTCGTCGAGGTCGAGGTGCTCGCTCTGCTGGGCGTCCTCCGCGAGGCCGCACTTGACGGCGGCGGCGCTCATGAGGTGGACGGCGGCCGTCGTGATGACCTCGACGGCGGCGACGTCGGCGATGTCGCGTGTCGCGCCGTCGACGGAGGTGGCGCCGGGGTCGGCGGGTGTGCTCATGCGGACCATCTTCCCACCTGCGCGGTGGTGCCCGGACGCCCGAGGCCGGGCCCTGCGTGCAGGGCCCGGCCTCGGGTGGGGGTCCGGCGCCGACAGGCGCCGCGGGACTCGGCGGACGCCGGCGTCAGAAGCCGACCGGCTCCACGTCGGGGCCGGTGCCGGCCGCGACGGGGGACGGGACGGCGGACCCGGCGACCTCGGCACGCAGCTTGGCCCCGAGCTCGGGGTCGACGTTCGTCCAGTACTGGAAGAACCGCTCGCGGACCTGGTCGATCGTGATGGCCTTGCCCTGACCCGTGAGGGTCTCGAGGAAGCGGGCCTTCGCCGCGTCGTCGAACACCTCGCGGTACAGCGTGCCGGCCTGACCGAAGTCGTCGTCCTGCGCGTGCAGGGTCGCCGCGGCGCGCGTCAGGGCGCCGTCGGTCTCCCACGAGCCCTCGCCGGCGCGCACCGGGTCGGCGACCGGGCCGCCGAAGGAGTTGGGCGCGTACACCGGGACGGACGGGTCGTTGAAGCGGTGCCGCTGCGCCCCGTCCTGGGAGTAGTTGTGCACCGGGGCGGCGTGCGGCGCGTTCACCGGGACCTGCTGGTAGTTCGTGCCCACGCGGTAGCGCTGCGCGTCGGGGTAGGAGAACACGCGAGCCATGAGCATCTTGTCGGGCGAGACGTCGGTGCCCGGGACCTGGTTGGCCGGGGACAGGGCGATCTGCTCGATCTCGGCGAAGAAGTTGCGCGGGTTCCGGTTGAGCGTGAAGTGCCCGACGTGGATCAGCGGGTAGTCGCCGTGCGGCCACACCTTGGTGAGGTCGAACGGGTTGAACCGGTACGTCTTGGCGTCCTCGTACGGCATGACCTGGACCTTGATGTCCCAGGTCGGGTGGTCGCCGCGCTCGATCGCCTCGTACAGGTCGCGGCGGTAGAAGTCCGCGTCCGCGCCGGCGAGCTTCTCGGCGTCGTCGTTCGAGATGTTGTGCACGCCCTGGCGGGAGATGAAGTGGTACTTGACCCAGAAGCGTTCGCCGGCGGCGTTGATCCACTGGTACGTGTGCGAGCCGTACCCGTTGACCTCGCGCCACGAGCGCGGCAGCCCGCGGTCGCCCATGAGGTAGGTCACCTGGTGGGCGGACTCCGGCGACAGGGTCCAGAAGTCCCACTGCATGTCGGCGTCACGGAGCCCCGAGCCGGGCAGGCGCTTCTGCGAGTGGATGAAGTCGGGGAACTTGATCGCGTCGCGGATGAAGAACACCGGGGTGTTGTTGCCGACGACGTCGAGGTTCCCCTCGGTGGTGTAGAAGCGCAGCGCAAAACCGCGCACGTCCCGCCACGTGTCGGGCGAGCCCTGCTCGCCCGCGACGGACGAGAAGCGCAGCGCGACCTCGCCGGTGGCGCCCGGCTGGAACACGGCGGCGCGGGTGTACGCCGAGACGTCCCCCGTGATCGTCCACTCGCCGAAGGCGCCGCCGCCCTTGGCGTGCACGATGCGCTCGGGGATGCGCTCGCGGTTGAACTGGGCGAGCTTCTCGACGAGGTAGCGGTCGTGCAGCACGGTGGGGCCGTCGGCACCCACCGTGAGCGAGTGCGCGTCGCTCGCGACCGGCGCGCCGGTCTGCGTCGTGGTGAACGGGGTCGTCATGTGTGACGTCCTTTCTCAGGGGTTGCGTGGGAGGAAGGTCAGGGGCGCGAGGCGCAGCCGGGGCACAGGCCCCAGAACGTCACCTCGGCGAGGTCGACAGAGAAGCCCTGCGTCGCGCTCGGCGTCAGGCACGGCGCCTGGCCGACGGTGCAGTCGACGTCGGCGACGGCGCCGCAGGAGCGGCACACGACGTGGTGGTGGTTGTCGCCCACGCGCCGCTCGTAGCGCGCGGGGTGGCCCGCCGGCTCCATGCGGCGCAGCAGGCCCGCACCGGTCAGCGTGTGCAGGGTGTCGTAGACGGCCTGCACCGACGCCGAGCCGATGTCGGCGCGCACGGCCCGGACGACGTCGTCCGCGGTCGCGTGCTGCAG
>JAPSLD010000006.1 GCA_031181105.1 Isoptericola sp.
CGAGCCCGAACCGCAGGTCGGAGCTCAGGCGCAGGTCCGGGTTCGGGCCCTCGGCGCGCGCGACGACGGAGGCGTAGCCGGGGCCGTCGTACTCCCAGCGCGCCTGCGTGCGCGCGTAGTCCGGCATGGGCTCGCACACGACGTCGAGGTCCACGCTGCCCGACACGCACTTCACCGTGCGCAGCAGGATGTGCTCCGCGTCGTGGTCGGTGGGCGTGCGGCGGTGCGTCCCGGACCGCTCGTCGACGTCGTGCCACGGGCCCATGACCATCGCGTCGCGCACGACGAGCCAGCCCGTCGAGGTCTGCCACGTGGTCTCGAGGATGAGCGTGCCGGGCAGGTAGCGGCGCGCGACGGGCACGCGCACGCCGTGCGGGCCGACGCGGAAGTGGCCCGCGCCGCGGTCGAGGATCGCCGAGAAGACGCTCGGGGAGTCCGGGCGGGGCACGCACATCCACTCGACCGCTCCGCTCGGGGCGACGAGGGCGTTGGTCTCGCAGTCGGACAGGAAGGCGTACTCGGCGATGGACGGGAAGGGGCTCCGGCCGTCGGGGAGCGGTGGCGCAGAGGCGTCGAGCGTCATGGTCCCAGAGTGAGTCCTCGGGGCCCCGCGAATCCAGCCGGTGGGGCCGGATGTTCGAGGTTTCACACGGTCGTCATGCGGCCGACGCCGGGACGTGACGTCCAGGGGCCGGGACGTCAGCACGGGCCGGGGTTCCGCCGCCGGGCGACGTCTGGGAAGTTTCTCCGTGAGGCGTGTCGATCCGCGCGCCGCCCGTTCGACCTGAGGGTGGACGGGGCCGCAGGGGCCCCGCCGAGCCCCAGGAGAGGGAACCATGCCGAAGTACATGCTGATCATGCGGTCCACCGACGAGACGACCGCGGCGTTCGCGGAGTCGGGCCTCGACTTCGACCAGCTCCTCGAGGTCATGGGGCGGTTCAACCAGGAGATGATCGACGCCGGCGTGCTCATGGCCGCCGAAGGGCTCGAGGACGCGTCGCAGGGGGTCGTCGTCGACTACTCCGAGCAGCCGCCCGTCGTCACGGACGGCCCGTACGGCGAGACCAAGGAGCTGTTCAACGGCTTCTGGATCCTCGACGTGCCGACGATCGAGGAGGCCACGGCCTGGGCCAGGCGCGCGCCGCTGGCCGGCCCCGGTTCCAAGGCGGAGATCCGCCGGATCCCCTCGATCGACGAGTTCCCCCAGGACAACGAGTGGATCCGCAAGGAGCGTGCGTGGCGCGAGGCCACCGGCCAGCTCTGACCCGCGCACCACGCCCACCGCACCCGACACGCACCACGCACCTCCCACGACGAAGGAGCAGGACGATGCCGAAGTACATGCTGATCATGCGGGGCACCGACGAGGGCCAGGCCGCCTTCGAGGAGGCCGACTTCACCGAGGTCATCGCGGCCATGGGCCGCTACAACGAGTCGCTGATGGACGCGGGCGTGCTCGTGGCCGGCGAGGGGCTCGCGGACGCCTCGGAGGGCGCGGTCGTCGACTTCTCGAACGAGAGCCCCGTGGTGACCGACGGTCCCTACGGCGAGACGAAGGAGCTGTTCAACGGCTTCTGGATCCTCGACGTCGCCTCGAAGGAGGAGGCGGTCGAGTGGGCCAAGCGGGCGCCGCTCGGCGGGCCGGGCACCAAGCTGGAGGTCCGGCGCGTCAACGGGGTCGAGGACTTCCCGCAGGACAACGAGTGGATCCAGAAGGAGGCTGAGTGGCGCAAGCAGCTCGGCACCGAGTGACCGTGCCCGACGGCGGTGCCTCCTCGCACGGTCCGGGCCTGCCTTGCCCGGACGCGGGAGGCGCCGCCGCGTCGGCGCGGCGCGCGGTCGAGGCGGTCTGGCGCATCGAGTCCGCCCGCATCGTGGGTGCGCTGGCGCGGTACACGGGCGACTTCGCGCTCGGCGAGGACGTCGCGTCGGAGGCGCTCGCCGAGGCGCTCGTGGCGTGGCCCCGCGACGGCGTGCCGCGCGACCCGACGGCCTGGCTGCTGGCGACCGGCCGGCGCCGGGCCATCGACGCGTTCCGTCGTCGGGCGGGCCGGGACGAGCGCTACGCGGCGCTGGCGCGCGACCTCGGCGAGGGCGGCGCGCACGCCGGCGCCGCACCGGCGGGCCCCGGCGAGCCCGACCTGCTGTGGGACCCGGACCGGATCGACGACGACCGGCTCGCGCTGGTCTTCGTCGCGTGCCACCCCGTGCTGTCGAAGGAGGCGCGCGTGGCGCTCACGCTGCGCGTCGTCGCCGGCCTCACGAGCGAGCAGGTCGCGCGGGCGTTCCTCGTGCCCGTCCCGACCATCCAGGCGCGCATCACGCGCGCCAAGAAGACCCTCGCGGCCGCGCGCGTCCCGTTCGCGGTGCCGCCGGCCGACGAGCGGGCCGAGCGGCTCGCCTCGGTCCTCAACGTGCTGTACCTGATCTTCACGGAGGGGTCGACGGCGTCGGGCGGCGACGAGTGGATGCGGCCCGACCTCGCCCACGAGGCGATCCGGCTCGCGCGCGTGCTCGTGCGGCTCACGCCGGGCGAGCCCGAGCCGAACGGGCTGCTCGCGCTGCTCGAGCTCACCGCGGCACGGTTCCCCGCCCGCACGGGACCCGACGGCGAGCCCGTGCTGCTCGCCGACCAGGACCGACGGCGGTGGGACGCCTCGGCGATCCGGCGCGGCCGTGCGGCGCTCGCCCGCGCCGTGGCCGCCGGGCGCGGGCTCGGCCCGTACGGGCTCCAGGCGGCGATCGCCGAGCAGCACGCCGTCGCCCCGTCGGTCGAGGCGACCGACTGGGAACGCGTCGTGCTGCTGTACGAGGCGCTCGGCCGCGTGGCGCCGTCGCCGGTCGTGGAGCTCAACCGGGCCGTGGCGGTGTCGATGGCCTTCGGCCCGGCGTCGGCCCTCGAGGTCGTCGACGGGCTCGCCGCGGCCGACGCGCTGCGCGGCTCCTACCTGCTGCCGAGCGTCCGGGGCGAGCTGCTCGCCCGGCTCGGGCGCCGCGACGAGGCGCGCGCCGAGCTCGAGCTCGCCGCGCGCCTCTGCGGCAACCGGCGCGAGCGCGGCGTGCTGGAGCGCAAGGCCGCGTCGCTCTAGCGCCGCCTGACCGTCGCGACGGCGACCCCGGCGAGCGCGAGCGCCCCGCCGACGAGCGCCGCGACGGGCGGCACCTCGTCGAGCAGCAGCCACGACAGCAGCACCACGATCGGCGGGACGGCGTAGGTCGACGCGGCCGTCCGGCCCGCCGTCGTGCGCCCGAGCACGTAGGCCCACGTGCTGAACGCGATCGCGGTCGGGAAGATCCCGAGGTAGGCGACCGCCAGGACCGACGACGCCGGTGCGGCAGTCAGCGTGCGCACCAGCTCGGGCGCGAACCCGAGGGTCGCGACGGTGCCGGCGAGGCAGCCGAGCCAGGTCATGGTCAGGGCGTCGACGCGGGGGAGCAGCCGCTTCTGCAGCGTGGCCGACCCGGCGTACACCATCGCCGCGACCACGCCCAGGACCACGCCGAGGACGTCGAACGAGCCGGTCGACGTGGCGGCCGCGATGACGGCGACGCCGGCGAAGGCGACGGCCATCCCGGCCATGAGGCGCCGCGGGAAGCCCTCGCCCAGCAGGAGGCCCGCGAGCACGGCCACGAGCATCGGGGCCAGGTTGACCAGCAGGGCCGCGGTCCCGGCGTCGACGTGCTGCTCGGCCGCGTTCAGCGCCAGGTTGTACGCGCCGAACCACGCCACGCCCCAGACGACGACGAGCGCGAGGACGCGTCCGCGGGGCAGCCCGCGGGGGCGCGGAGCGCCGCCCGCTGCCGCGGGCGCCGCCACCCGGGCGCGCCGCCGGGCCCGGGCGACGAGCAGCATGACGGTCAGCGTGGCCGTGCCGACGGCCACGCGGCCGAGCGTGAGCGCCCCGGGCGAGAAGTCGTGCGCCGCCGCGCGGATGCCCACGAACGCGGAGGCCCAGAGCACCACGGTGACGCCCATGGCGGCCCAGACCAGCCCGCCCTGGGCACCGGGCCGTGCGGGACCGGCGCTCGACGGGGTCGGGAGGGTCGTCGTCATGCACCGATCGTCGCCCGGCTCGTCGGTGAAGCACCAGTTCATATCGCTGTCGTTTGCTTCAGTCCGGCTGTATCGTCGATCCATGCTCGACGTCCACCGTCTGCGCATCTTCCGCTCGGTCGTCGCGAGCGGCTCGGTCGCCGCGGCCGCCGCCAACCTCGGCTACACGCCCTCGGCCGTGAGCCAGCACGTCACCGCCCTCCAGCGCGAGACGGGCCTCACGCTCCTGGAGCGCGCCGGCCGCGGCGTGCGCCCGACGGCCGCCGGCCTCGCGCTCGCGGCGCAGGCCGACGGGGTCCTCGCGCGGCTCGGCGAGGCGGAGTCCGTCGTCGCGGACCTGCGGGCCGGGCGCACGGGGACCCTCTCGATCGCCTACTTCGCGTCGGTCGGCGCGGCGTGGCTGCCCCACGTCGTGCGGCGCCTGACGACCGAGTTCCCGGGCGTGCGGCTCGACCTCGAGCTGCGCGAGGACGTCGCGGACGACCCCGACGAGCGGCCGGACGTGCAGGTCGTGGTCGCGCAGGACGGCTTCGTCCCCGGCCGGGGGTTCCGGGCGACGCACCTGCTCGACGACCCTTACGTCGTCGTGCTCCCCGCGGACCACCCGTTCGCCGCCCGCCGCGAGGTCGAGCTGGCCGAGCTGGTCGCCGAGCGATGGGTCGACAACGACTTCGCGCGCGGCTGGTGCCGCCGCAACCTGCTCGAGGCGTGCACGGCCGCGGGCTTCAGCCCCACCTTCCACGTCGAGGCGCACGACTACCCGACGGCCGTCGCGTTCGTGGGCGCGGGCATCGGCATCACCGTGTTGCCGGCGCTCGGTGCCGAGCACCTGCCCGAGGGCGTCGTGCGCGTGCCCGTCGTGCGCCCGACGCCGGTGCGGTCGATCTTCGCGGTCGTCCGGGACGCGGTCGCCCAGACCCCGCCGGCGCGGCTCGCGCTCGACGTGCTCACGGCCGTCGCGCACGCCGCCCGGCGGGAGCGGGAGGGGGCGGGTGCGCCGGACGGGGCGGCGCGTAGGCTGGACGGGCACCGCCGCCGGCCGTCGGCCGTCGGCTCCCCGACGAAGTGAGGTACCACTCGTGTCCACGCTCCCCACCGCGTCCGGCTCGTTCGGCGACAAGCCCGAGCTCACGTTCCCCGAGGGCGGCGCGCCCGGCGGCCTGCAGGTGCAGGTGCTCGAGGAGGGCACGGGTCCCGTCGTCGAGTCCGGCCGCACGATCGTCGTGAACTACCTCGGCCAGACCTGGGGCGGCCACGTCTTCGACAACTCGTACGACCGCGGCCAGACGATCGACTTCCCGATCGGCGTCGGCGCCGTCATCGGCGGCTGGGACAAGGGCCTCGTGGGTCGCAACGTCGGTGACCGCGTGCTGCTGTCGATCCCGCCGGAGCACGGCTACGGCATGCGCGGCGTCCCCCAGGCCGGCATCGGCGGCGGCGACACGCTCGTGTTCGTCGTCGACGTCGTCGGGGTGCGCTGACCGTCAGGCCCGCACCGACCGGGTCACGGTGAACCGCGGGTCCTGCGCGACGTGCTCCGTGGGCCCGACCGCACGCTCGAGCGCCGGGCGGTGGCGCAGGCGCGTGTTGAACACGCACCACAGCTCGCCGCCCGGCCGCAGCACCCGCCCCGCGGCGGCGAACATGCGGTGCGCGGCGTCCGTGCGCACCGCGGCGCGGTCGTGGAACGGCGGGTTGAGGAGCACGACGTCGGCGCTCGCCGCGGGCAGGTCCGACCCGGCGTCGTCGCGGGTCGCGGTGACGCGGTCCGCGACGCCGGCGGCCGCGGCGGTGGCGCGCGCCGACGCCACGGCGGCGGCCGAACGGTCCGTCGCCACGACGCGGGCGTCCGGGTAGCGGCGCGCGAGCACGACGGCGAGCAGCCCGGTGCCGCTGCCCAGGTCGACGGCGTCCCGCACCCCGTCGGCACGGGGCCACCGGTCCGCCGTCGAGAGCAGGAACCGCGTGCCGTGGTCGAGGCTCGCACCGGCGAACACGGCGCCGTGCGCGACGACGTCGAGGCCGCCTTCCGCGAGCCCCGCGGCCGCGAGCAGCTCGCGGTCCGTCAGGCGCGCGGTCAGCGGGTAGGTGAGCGGGGCGTCGCGCCGCCCGGGCCGTGGGCCGGTGGCCACGAGCGCGCGGGACTTCCCGCGCGCCAGCGTGGCCCGCACGTGGCTGAACGACGCCGCGAGCACGTCGTTCATCGTGCGCGTCATGTGCTTGACGCGGCCGCCGGCCAGGAGCGTGACGTCCTCTGCCGCGTACCGCCCGACGAGCTCGGCGACCTCGGTGAGCTCGCCGAGAGACTTCGGCAGCTGCAGCAGGACCGTGCGTGCGCCGGCGAGCACGTCGGGGCCGAGCGCCGGGTGCACCGAGAACCGCCCGCGTCCGTGCCCGGTCCCCTCGGCGTTGGCGAGCAGGGCCCGCTCGGCGTCGAGGGCGTCGGTGTGCACGCGCACGTCGGGCGCGCCCAGCGCGAGCGCGCCCAGGGTCAGCGCCCCGAACCGGTCGCCGAGGACGACGACGTCCCCCCGGTCCGCGGCCGCCAGGCGGGCGCGCGCCTCGTCGAGCAGGAGCCGGTCGGTCGCGTCGACGGCGACCGGGCCGTCGGCACGCGAGCCGTCGTCGGGCCACGGGACGAGCGAGCCGAGGACGGCACCGAGCTCGGAGCCGGGGTCTGTGGACGTCATCCGACCAGTGTCCCCGACGCCCGTACCCTGAGCGCATGGCTGGGCTCATGACCGGGAGCACGACGCAGGAGCCGACGTCGGACGCCCGCGTGGCGATCACCTACTGCACGCAGTGCCGGTGGCTGATGCGCGCCGCGTGGGTGGCGCGGGAACTGCTCACGACGTTCCGGACCCGCCTCGGCGAGGTGGCGCTGGTCCCCGGGACCGGCGGCGTGTTCCGCGTCGAGCTCGACCCGGGAGACGGGCGCGCTCCGGTGGTGCTGTGGGACCGCGCGGAGCAGGGCGGGTTCCCGGAGATCCCGCCGCTCAAGAAGGCGATCCGCGACGCCGTCGCGCCCGACCTGTCGCTCGGCCACACGGACCGCGTCGCGCCGTAGGGTCTACCGCGCCGTCGGCGGTGCTACCGCTCCGTGCGGTGCGTGGCGCGCCGCTCGGACCGCGCGGCCTTCTCGGCCGTCTCGGTGGCGAGGCGGTCCTCCTCCTCGCGGACCTTCGCCGCGACCTCGCGCTCGCGCTCGAGCCATGCGGGCGGGTCGGCGCGCAGGGCGTCGATCTCCTCGGTCGTGAGCGGCTCCGTGATGCCGCCGCGGGTCAGGCCCGCGATCGAGATGCCGAGGCGCCCGGCGACGACCGGGCGGGGGTGCGGGCCGTTGCGACGCAGGTCGGCGAGCCACTCGGGCGGGTTCTTCTCCAGCTCCTCGAGCTCGGCGCGGGTGATGCCGCGCTCCTGGAACTCGGGGGGCGTGGCGGGCAGGTACACGCCCAGCCGCTTCGCCGCGTTCGTCGGCTTGAGGACCTGCTGCGAGAACGGGGTACCGGCCATGGGGACCAGGGTAGTCGGCGGCGACGGCCGGCGTTCCCCGTAACCTGAGGGTGTGACCGACGCGACCACCAGCCCGGACGGACCCGAGGAGGCGTCCGAGACGTTCCGGCTCGCCTACGTGCCTGGTGTGACGCCGGGGAGGTGGGCGCGCACGTGGCGCGAGCGGCTCCCGGACGTGGTCCTCGAGCTGGTCCAGGTCGAGGCCGCCGGCGCGGTGGCCGCGCTGCACGACGGCGCCGCCGACGCCGCGATCCTGCGCCTGCCGGTCGACAAGGACGTGCTCAGCGCGATCCCGCTGTACGAGGAGCTGCCCGTGGTGGTCGTCTCGCGCGACCACCTGCTCGCGGCCACCGGGCCCGACGAGACGGTGACCGTCGACGACGTCGCCGACGACGTCGTGTGGCTCGCGCGCGACGACGTGCTGTTCGCCGACGGCTCGGCCCCGGTGCCGGGCCGAGCGCCCGCGCCGTACGACGACGGTGCGGGCGGTCTCGTCGAGCCCGAGCGCCCGGTGACGACGGCCGACGCGATCGCCTGGGTGGCGAGCGGTGCGGGCGTGACGGTGGTGCCGATGTCGCTCGCACGCCTGCACCACCGCAAGGACGTCACGTACCGGGTGCTGGAGGGTGCGCCGCCGGCGCCCGTGGGCCTCGCGTGGGTCAGCGCTCGCACGACCGACCTCGTCGAGGAGATGGTCGGCATCGTGCGCGGACGGACGGCGAACAGCTCGCGCGGCCGCGGGGCCCGCAGCACGCAGGCCGAGCCCGGCGCCGGCGCGGCGGGCACGCAGCCGAAGGCCCCGCACGACACGGGCCGCGGTGCGGGGCGCGGGGCGGGGCGGGGCGCGCAGCGTGCCGGAGCGCGCGGCGGGCGTCCGTCGTCGGGCAGGACGGCCCGGCGGCGGCGGCGCTGACGCGCGCTTTCCGCCTGTCCGGACGGGTATGACCGACGTGTCCGGTTCGCTACGATCGACCCTCGGGTGGCGGGGACTGCCGCCGACCCGGCCGGCGGCCGGCGTCCGGGCCGCCCGTCTCCCGTCCGTCGAAGGAGCGTTCGTGCGCAGACCTGCCCTGACAGCCGCAACCCTGCTCGCCGCCACCGCCCTGGTGGTCCCCGCCGGCGCCCTGCCCGCCGCGGGCGCCCAGCCCGACCCGTCGTCGGCGGAGTACTGGCAGAGCCGCGACTGGGGTGGCAACCACTGGGACCCGGCGAAGGTCGGCGACCGGTGGGACGGTGGCTCGGCCGGGCACGACGGGACGAGCTACTCCTGGCCGCAGGGCACGTACTCGTACGCGGGGAAGGTGTGCCCCGACATGGACGTCGCCAAGACGGACGTCCGGGGCGAGGCGGCGACGCTCACCCTCCGGGCGCCCGAGGGCCGGCTCGTCTCGGCGTACTGCGTCAAGTCGGGCTCGGGCGACCTGGGCCCGAAGCTGGTGGTGCTCGACGAGCCGGCCGCCGAGGTCGTGGTCGCCTACCCGGCGCAGGGCAGGCTGAAGGCCATCAGCCACTACGCCGTCGAGCACGTCGACGCCGCCGCGACCAGCATGTCGGCGCAGGCGGCCGGGGCGCGCAGCATGGCCGCCGCCGCTCCGGCTCCCGAGGCGGCGACGGCGACGCAGCACGACGCCGAGGCCGCCGGGAAGAGCCCGGCCACGCCGGTGCCCGCACCGGTGCCCACGCCGGTGCCCACGCCGGTCGACGACGGACCGGACGAGGACGTCGACGCGGCGGCGACGCCGGCCCCGACCGTCACCGAGCCGGAGCCCGCGACCACGCCCGTGGCCGCGCCCGCCGCGCCGAGCCTCCCGCTCACCGGTGCTCAGGTGGCGGCGGTCGCGATCGCCGCGCTCGTCCTGCTCGGCGCGGGGGTGGCGACGCTGGTCGCGGTCCGGCGCCGGGCGTCGACGGACTGATCGCTCAGGACGGCAGGGCGGCGAGCGACCGGACGGTGTCGATCGTGTCGACCTCGTCGGGCGTCTTGTCGTCGCGGTAGCGCAGGACGCGGGCGAAGCGCAGGGCGAGGCCGCCGGGGTACCGGGGCGAGCGCTGAACGCCGTCGAACGCGACCTCGACCACCTGCTCGGGCCGGACGTGGACCACGTACCCGCCCTGCGACCGGTGGGTCTCCAGCTCGGTGAACCGCCGGGTCTGCCACTCGAGCATCTCGTCGGTCATGCCCTTGAACGTCTTGCCGAGCATGACGAACCCGCCCGTGGCAGGGTCCCGGGCGCCCAGGTGGATGTTGGACAGCCAGCCCTGGCGGCGACCCGAGCCCTGCTCCACGGCGAGCACCACGAGGTCGAGCGTGTGCCGCGGCTTGATCTTGACCCAGGCGGCGCCGCGGCGCCCGGCCTCGTACGGGGCCGCGAGATCCTTGACGACGAGGCCCTCGTGGCCCTGCGCGACGGTCTCGGCGAAGAAGTCCGCGACCTCGCCCGGGTTGCCGCTCACCAGCCGGGGCACGACGGCGGCCGGCGGGACCGCGCGCTCGAGCGCCTCGAGGCGCGCACGGGCGGGGGCGTCGATCAGGTCCGTGCCGTCGAGGTGCAGCACGTCGAAGAAGTAGACCGTCAGGGGCGTTGTGCCCGCGTGCGCGTCGGCGTCGCGGCTCCCGGTCCGCGCGGCGGTCTCCTGGAAGGGACGCGGCCTGCCGGCGGCGTCGAGCGCGATCACCTCGCCGTCGAGCACCGCCGTGACGGCGTCGAGCGTGCGCGTGAGGTCGACGACCTCCGGGAGCCGCTCGGTGATGTCGTCGAGCGAGCGGGTGAGCACGGTGACCTCGCCGCCGGACTTGTGGACCTGCACGCGGATGCCGTCGAGCTTGACGTCGGCGGCCACCGGGACGCCCTCGAACCGTGCGAGCGCCGTCGCGACGTCGGGCGCGGACGAGGCCAGCATGGGCCGCACGGGGCGGCCGACCTCGAGCCGGAAGTGCTCGAGGGCCGCGGCCCCGTCCGTGAGCGCGGCCCGCGCGATCGGCCCGGACAGCGCGCTGAACATGGCCGCGCGGCGGACCGTCGGCAGCGGGACGTCGGCGGCCGCGGCGATCGCGTCGAGGAGCAGGGAGTCGAGCGCACCCTGGCGCAGCTCGCCGAGCAGGAGGCGCCGCAGGAACTCCTGCTCCTCGGCCGTCGCGAGGGTGAACAGCTCGGCGACGGCCGACGCGCGGGCCGCCTGCGAGCCCGTGCCCGCGAGCGCGCTCAGCTCCTCGAGCGCGTCGTCGACGTCGAGCGGGGTCAGGGCCGGCTCGACGGCATGGGGCGGCAGGTCGGTGAGCGACCGCCACCCGACGCCGGTGCGGCGCTGGCGCGGGCGCCCGGACAGGAAGGACGCGACGACCTCGACCTCGACACCCGGTTCGGCCGCGCGCAGGGCGTCGGCGAGCAGCTCGCGCTTGCGCAGGCGCGAGCGCGTCGCCGCGACGGCGGCGTGGGTGCGGACCACCTCGGCGAGAAGCACGAACCGATCGTCGCAGCCACCGCGGGGACCCGCTCGCTGCGCGCGGGGTGCGGGGTCAGCGGCCCGCGTCGTACGCCTCGCGGGCGGCGAGCACCTCGGCCGCGTGCTCGAGCGTCCACCGCTCGAGCGCGCGCAACGGCTCGAGCGCGGCCCGCCCGGCGTCGGTCAGCGCGTACTCCACCCGCGGTGGCACCTCGGCGTGCACCGTGCGGGTCACCAGCCCGTCCCGCTCGAGGCCGCGGACCGTCTGGGTGAGCATCTTCTGCGAGACCCCGTCGACCCGGTGCGCGAGCTGCGAGAACCGCAGCGGACCGTCGTCGAGCGCGCCGACGACGAGCACCGTCCAGCGGTCCGCGAGGCGGTCGAGCACCGAGCGGCTCGGGCAGTCGCGGTGGTACGGGTCGAACGAGATCTCGGTCACGGCACCTCCTGCCACCTTGCTCTCGGTCGATCGTAGTCCCTATGCTCGCCGACGGGAAGTCACTCTCCAATAGAGAGTATTGGACGAACGAGGGAGAACGGCATGACGCGCATCACCGTGATCGGCGGCACCGGGTACGCCGGCAGCCACATCGTCCGCGAGGCCGCGTCGCGCGGGCACGAGGTCACGTCCGTCAGCCGGTCGCTCCCGGCCGAGCGGGCCGAGGGCGTCCGGTACGTGACCGGGTCGGTGCTCGACGACGGCACGCGGGTCGCGGCCGCGAGCGAGTCCGACGTCGTGGTCGCCACGGTGTCGCCTCGCGGCGACATGGCCGGCAGGGTGGCACCGGCGTACGCCGAGCTCGCCGAGGCGGCGCGCGTCAAGGGAGCACGGCTCGGCGTCGTGGGCGGCGCGGGCTCGCTGCTCGTCGCCGAGGGCGGGCCGCGCCTCGTGGACACCGACGAGTTCCCGGAGCCGTTCCGGCCCGAGGCGCTCGAGTTCGCGGGCATCCTCGACGCCCTGCGCGAGACCTCCGCGGACCTCGACTGGTTCTACCTCAGCCCGGCGGCGGGGTTCGGCGCCCAAGCACCCGGCGAGGCGACCGGCCGCTACCGCGTCGGGGGAGACGTGCTGCTCACGGACGGCGAGGGGAGCTCGTCCCTCTCGGCCCCGGACCTCGCCACGGCGCTCGTGGACGAGATCGAGCGGCCGGCCCACCGCCGCGCCCGCTTCACGGTCGCCTCCTGACCTGACCGCGGCGGCGGCCGATGCGGGCGGTGCCGGCGGTCAGGACGACGACGGCACCGCCGACGCCGGCGATGAGGAGCGCGAGGGGCACCGACCCCTCGACCGCGAGGAACGAGACCGGCACCGGCTGCGTGTTCTGCAGCACCAGGACGCAGAGGGCCAGGACGACCAGGCCCGCGGCCCCCGCCGCGGCCCAGGCGCCGCGGCGCGGCCGGGGCGGAGGCACGTGGTTCGACCGGCTGCCGGGCACCGGGGGCGTGGACCCGGGCCGGGTCCTGCCGGGATGGCCGTTGGTGGCGGACCTCAGGGGCGGTGCGGCCATGACGGCCTCCTCGCGGTTCCGGGCCCGCGCGCCTCAGGTGGGGCGCGTTCGCCGCGGTTGCCCTCACGCTACGCCCGCCGTGGGTCTGCGGGGCGACGGCGCGGTCCGCGAGCGAGGTGGTCGGCGGCCCTAGCGCCCGAGGCTCGCCGCGACCGGGCACGAGAACGGGTCGCGCGCACGGTGCTCGACGTCGTTGAGGTAGTCGATCACGGTCCGGTAGGACGTGAGGAACCCGACCTCGGTGTACGTCACGCCCAGCTGCGCGCAGTAGTCCCGCACCAGCGGCTGGACCCGCTTGAGGTTGGGCCGGGGCATGCTCGGGAACAGGTGGTGCTCGACCTGCCGGTTGAGCCCGCCCATGAGGAAGTCGACGGTCACGCTGCCGCGGATGTTCCGGGACATCAGGACCTGCCGGCGCAGGAAGTCGACGTCGGCGTTCGCCGGCACGATCGGCATCCCCTTGTGGTTGGGTGCGAAGGCCCCGCCGAGCAGGACGCCGAAGACGGCGAGCTGCACCGCGAGGAACGCGCCGGCGATCGCGGGGGGCAGCAGCACCGCCAGGACGGTCACGTACCCGACGAGCCGCACCAGCAGGACGGGCGCCTCGACCCAGCGGTGCGGCACGGGGCCGCGGCCCAGGACGGTGCGCAGGCTCGCGACGTGGAGGTTGACGCCCTCGAGCGTCAGCAGCGGGAGGAACCACCAGCCCTGCCGCCGCGCCAGCCACCGGCGCCACCCGTGCCGCGTCGCCATGACGGCCGGCGTGAACGCGATGATGCCGGGGGAGATGTCCGGGTCGCGGCCCTCCTGGTTCGGCGCCGTGTGGTGGGCGTCGTGCTTGAGCGTCCACCAGGCGTGGCTGAGCCCGACCAGACCGTTCGCCAGGACGCGCGCGGTCCAGTCGTTCCAGGCCCGCGAGCGGAAGATCTGCCGGTGCGCGCTGTCGTGCCCGAGGAACGCCAGCTGCGCCAGGACGAGCGCCATCGCCACGGCCAGCGCCAGCTGCCACCAGCTCGGCCCGACCAGCACGACCCCCGCCCAGACGCCGCCGAACGCCGCCACCGTGAGGACCATGCGCGTCCAGTAGTACGCGTACCGGCGACGCAGGAGGCCGGACTCGCGCACGAGCCGCGCCAGGGCCGAGTAGTCGTTCGTCACCCGGCGCGCGGCCGTCCGCCCGCGCCGGGCGTCCGCCGGCGCGGTCAGGCCGTCACTCGACGCGGACACGGTCGGCCTCGTCGACGCCGCGGAGCGTCTCGGGACACCCGCGCTCGGCGAGCTGCCGGGCCGCGTCCGGGTCCTCGAGCAGCGCGGTCTCGTGCGGCGGGCCGGCGGTGCTGAGGCTCATGACGTCGTCCTGTCGTCGGAGCAGGCACGGGGCCGGCTCGCGTCCGCCGCCGTCGAGGCTGGCGGGAAAGGCGCCGCCACGCGCCCCGACCGAGGAGACGGGTGCCGCTCTCCTCGCAGGGCCCGGGCCACCGGCGTCGTCACCGGCGCGGCGGGTCACCTCGACGGTACACCCGCCGCCCCGCGGGCGCGCGCCGCCGTGCGCCCGCCCGCGGGTCGGGCGTCAGGCCGCGTCGGCCGGGTAGGGGACGCCCGTGGTGGCGTGGCAGCGGTACCCGTGCGGGTTCTTGTCGAGGTACTGCTGGTGGTAGTCCTCGGCGTAGTAGAACGGGCCGGCCGCGGCCGCGGGGCGCAGCTCGGTGGTGACCGGGTCGTAGCCCTTGTCCTCGAGCACCGTGCCGTAGACCTGCGCGGTCTCGCGGACCACGGTCTCCTGCTCCGGCGTCGTCCAGTAGACGGCCGACCGGTACTGCGTGCCGACGTCGTTGCCCTGGCGGAAGCCCTGGGTCGGGTCGTGCCGCTCCCAGAAGAGCCGCAGCAGCTCGGCCTCGCTCACCCGCGCCGGGTCGTAGGCGACCAGCGTGGTCTCGGCGTGCCCCGTCCGGGCGGTGCAGACCTCCTCGTACGTCGGGTTGGGCGTGGTGCCGCCCATGTAGCCGACGGCGGTGCTCACGACGCCCGGGACCTGCCAGTAGATCTCCTCGGCGCCCCAGAAGCAGCCCATCGCCAGGTAGAGCACGCGCGTGCCCTCCGGCCACGGGCCCGTGATCGACGTCCCGAGCACCGTGTGGGGGCGTGGCGCGGGCAGGACGGGGGCCTCGCGGCCCGGCAGCGCCTCCTCCGGCGCGACCATCGTCGTCGTGGCCGACGAGCCGAACAGGTTCTCGAAGATCATCGCGTTACCTCCATCTGCGCGGGACGCCGGTGGATCCCGGTGAGACGTCCCCGCAGGTGCCAACCACACCCGGGGCGCGGGTGTTCCGGGTGCGCGCCCCGCGACGCGCGACCGCCGGGCGTGTCGGACCCCGGGCGTACCGTCGGGGCCATGGCACCGCAGCCCACGGACCCGCTCGTGCTTCCCGACGTCGCCGCGTGGCGCGCCTGGCTCGACGAGCACGAGGACCGCGCGCCCGACGGCGTGTGGCTCGTGCTCGCGAAGAAGGGCAAGGACGCCCCGACCACCCTGACGCACGCCACGGCCCTCGAGGAGGCCCTGTGCAGCGGCTGGATCGACGCGCAGGCGAAGGGGCGCGACGACGCCACCTCGCTGCAGCGGTTCTGCCCGCGCCGCCCGCGCAGCCGGTGGTCCGCGCGGAACCGCGAGATCGTCGACCGGCTCGTCGCCGAGGGGCGCATGCGGCCGCGCGGCCAGGCGGAGATCGACGCGGCCAGGGCGGACGGGCGCTGGGACGCCGCCTACGCCGGCCCCGCCGGCATGGAGGTGCCGCCCGAGCTCGCGGCGGCGCTCGCCGGCAGCCCGCGCGCCCAGGCGATGTGGGACGTGCTGACGTCCAGGAACAGGTTCGCGATCTACTTCCGCATCACCGCGGCCAAGCGGGCGGAGACGCGCCGGCGCGCCGCCGCCCGGTTCGTCGAGATGCTCGAGCGCGGCGAGACGCCCTACCCGCAGAAGGCCGCGCTCGACGAGTCTTCGTAGGCTGGACCCCGTGACCCACCACCACGACTGGTCCACGACCGGATTCTCGACCCGCGCCATCCACGCGGGACAGGACCCCGACCCCGCGACGGGTGCCGTCGTCCCCCCGATCCACCAGGTGTCGACCTACAAGCAGGACGGCGTGGGCGGGCTGCGCGGCGGCTACGAGTACTCGCGGTCGGGCAACCCGACCCGCACCGCGCTGGAGACGGCGATCGCGGCCGCCGAGACGCCGCCGGGCGTCGAGCCGGCCCGCGGCTTCGCCTTCTCCTCCGGCCTGGCCGCCGAGGACACGCTGCTGCGCGCCGTCCTGCGCCCGGGCGACCACGTGGTCATCCCGGACGACGCGTACGGCGGCTCGTACCGCCTCGTGGCGCGGGTGTTCGGACCGTGGGGGATCGAGCACACCGCCGTCGACCTCACCGACACCGACGCCGTCGCGGCCGCGCTCGTCCCCGGCCGCACGCGCCTGCTGTGGGTCGAGACGCCCACCAACCCGCTGCTCGGCGTGAGCGACGTCGCGGCGCTCGCGGAGCTCGCCCGCGCGTCGGGCGCCCTGCTCCTGGTCGACAACACCTTCGCCACCCCGTACCTGCAGACACCGATCGCGCTCGGCGCCGACGTCGTCGTGCACTCCACGACCAAGTACGTCGGCGGCCACTCCGACGTGGTGGGCGGCGCGCTGGTCGTGGCGGACGGCGCCACGCTGCCCGGCGGCCTGCAGGCGCCCGACGGCGGGACGTCGGTCGCGGACGCCGTCGCGTTCCACCAAAACTCGTCCGGGGCCGTCGCCGGGCCGTTCGACGCCTGGCTGACGCTCCGGGGGCTCCGGACGCTCGGCGTGCGCATGGACCGGCACTGCGCCAACGCGCACGCGGTCGCGGGGTACCTCGAGCAGCACCCGCGGGTCACGCAGGTGATCTACCCGGGCCTCGCGTCCCACCCGGGCCACGAGCTGGCGACCCGCCAGATGCGCGACTACGGCGGGATGGTGTCGTTCCGCACGGGCAGCGAGGAGACCGCGCTCGAGGTGTGCTCGCGCACCCGCGTGTTCACCCTCGCGGAGTCGCTCGGCGGCGTCGAGTCGCTCGTCGAGCACCCCGGGCGGATGACGCACGCGTCGGTGGCCGGTTCCGACCTCGAGGTCCCGAGCGACCTCGTGCGGCTCTCGGTCGGCATCGAGGACGTCGAGGACCTGCTGGCGGACCTCGACCAGGCCCTCGCCTGACCGCGGGGCCCCGGCGCGGGCATTGCGCGGTGCGTCGACCTGCGCCCTAGGGTGATGCCGTGACTGCCGACCCCACGCCCGTCCGCGGTGCCGACACCGTCCCCCTGAGCGTGCGCGCTGCCGCGTCGTGGTCGTGGCGGCTCCTGCTCGTCGCGGCGGCCGTCGCGGCCTTCCTGTGGCTGCTGGGCACGCTCAAGACGATCGTCGTGCCGGTGGCCGTGGCGCTGCTGCTCACGATCCTGCTGACACCGTTGCGCGCCACCCTCCAGCGCGCGGGCCTGCCGCGCGGGCTCGCGGTCGCGGTGTCGATCGTCGGCCTCATCGCGTTCGTGTCCGCCCTGGTCACGCTGGCGGGACGGTCGCTGGTCGCGGGCTTCACCGACCTGCGCGAGCAGGCGGTCGCGGGCTTCGGGGAGCTCGTGCGCTGGCTGTCGGACGGCCCGCTCGGACTGGACTCGGCGCGCCTCTCCGAGCTCGGCGACCAGCTGCAGGGCTCGCTCACCGGGTCGAGCTCGAGCCTCGTCGCGGGCGCGCTGGGGGCCGCCACGACGGTGGGCCACGTCCTGGTCGGCACGCTGATCGCGATCTTCTGCACGATCTTCTTCCTGCTCGACGGCCGCACGATCTGGACGTGGCTGGTCAACCTGCTGCCCGTCGCCGCGCGCGAGAAGGTCCACCAGGCCGGCCGTCGCGGGCTCGTCACGCTGTCGGCGTACGTGCGCACGCAGATCCTGGTGGCGCTCGTCGACGGCGTCGGCATCGGCGTCGGGTCCGCCTTCTTCGTCCCCTCGCTGGCGCTGCCGATCGGCATCCTCGTGTTCATCGGCTCGTTCGTGCCGATCATCGGCGCCATCGTCACGGGGGCGGTCGCCGTCGTCGTGGTGCTCGTCGCGGAGGGGTGGGCCGCCGCGCTGATCATGCTCGGCATCGTGCTCCTCGTGCAGCAGGCCGAGAGCCACATCCTGCAGCCCCTGCTCATGGGGCACGCCGTGTCGCTGCACCCGGTCGCGGTGGTGCTGGTCGTGGCGGCGGGCAGCCTCGCCGCGGGCATCGTCGGCGCGCTGTTCGCCGTGCCGCTCGCGGCCGTCCTGAACACCGTCCTGCTCTACCTGCACGGCCACGACAAGTTCCCCGAGCTCGGCACGGACGACCACGTGCCGCTCCTGCGCCGGCGTCCCACGCTGCCCGGTACGCTGCTCTGGCCCGGCCGGGCACCGGCGGGCACCGAGAGCGGCGACGGCGCCGGCGTGCCGACGGCGGCACCGGGCACCGGCGCCGGTGACGCAGCAGGAGAGAGCAGGCAGTGACCGCTGGTTCCCCGCACGACCCCGCCGGCCACGTGACGCTCGAGGACGTCCGCGCCGCGGCGCGCCTCCTCGACGGCGTCGTGACCCGGACGCCGGTCCAGCCGTTCCGGGCCCTGTCCGAGGTGGCCGGCGCGAGCGTCGTCCTCAAGTGCGAGAACCTGCAGCGCGCGGGGTCGTTCAAGGTGCGCGGGGCGTACACGCGCATGAGCCGCCTGAGCGACGCGGAGAAGGCGGCCGGCGTCGTCGCGGCGAGCGCGGGCAACCACGCCCAGGGCGTGGCGCTGGCCGCGCAGATGCTCGGCATCCACGCCCTGGTCTACATGCCCACCGACGCGTCCGTCCCCAAGCTCGTCGCCACCCGGGGGTACGGCGCTGAGGTGCGCCAGGTCGGCACCAGCGTCGACGAGGCGCTCGTCGCGGCGCGCGCCGAGGCCGCGCGCTCGGGCCGCGTGCTCATCCACCCGTTCGACCACCGCGACGTCGTGGCCGGTCAGGGCACCGTCGCGCTGGAGATCCTCGAGCAGGTGCCCGACGTCGGCACGGTCGTCGTGCCGCTGGGCGGCGGCGGGCTGGTCGCCGGGATCGCGACGGCGCTCGCCGACGCGGCGCCGCACGTGCGGGTCGTCGGCGTGCAGGCGGCTACGGCCGCCGCCTACCCCGCGTCGCTCGCGGCCGGACGGCCGACGCCGGGCCGGCTCGGCGCGACGATGGCCGACGGGATCGCGGTCGGGACCCCCGGCGAGGTTCCCTTCGAGGCACTCCGCCGCCTCGGCGTCGAGGTCCGGACCGTCTCGGAGGCGCAGATCTCGCGGGCGCTGCTGCTGGTGGCCGAGCGCGGCAAGCTCATCGTCGAGCCGTCCGGGGCGGCCGCGGTCGCGGCGGTCATGGACGCGCCGGGGGAGTACCCCGGGACGGTCGTCCCGGTGCTCTCGGGCGGAAACATCGACCCGCTGCTCCTGCTGCGGGTGGTCCAGCACGGCCTCGTCGTGGCCGGACGCTACCTGCAGCTGCGGCTGCGGATCGACGACCGGCCGGGCGCGCTCGCGGGGCTGCTCGGCACCATCGCGGACGCCGACGCGAACATCGTCCACGTCGAGCACACCCGCACCGACACGTCGCTCGGCGTCTCGGAGGTCTTCGTGACGCTGCAGCTCGAGACCAAGGGCCCCGAGCACTGCGCCTCGGTGGCCGCGCGGCTGCGCGACGCCGGCTTCGACGTCGCGGCGCACTGACGTCGCGGCCCACTGACCGCCGGACCACCGACCTCCGAACCACCCGGGTGAAACCCGGGCCGCCACCGGACACCGGTGACGTCGCTCGCGCACGATGAGGTCGAGGCATCGATGCTGCGACCGGTGGAGGCCGAGGGTGCGCCCGAGGGCGCGGACGCACCCGGCGAGGGCCTGGAGACGCCGCCCGCGCTGCCGCGCGCGCAGCTCGGCCCGGTGCTCGCCGCGCTGCGGTTCCTCTTCGCCGCCGCCGACGACGCGTGGGGCGAACCGCCGGACGCGCCCGGCGTGCCCGAACGGCGCGCGCTCGCCGACGCGGCCGTGCTCCTCGCCCGCACCGTCGCGTCGCTGCGGCCCGACGAGCCGGAGGCGCGCTCGCTGCTCGCGCTCATGCTGCTCCGGCACGCCCGCCGCGACGCGCGGGCCGACGGCGCGGCCCGCACGCTCGCCGAGCACGACCGGTCGCTGTGGCGCCACGACGAGATCGCCGAGGGCAGGCGCATCCTCGAGGACGCGCTCGCCGTCAACCGGCCCGGGCCGTACCTGGTCGCCGCCGCGATCGAGGCGCTGCACGACGACGCGCCGACCGCGGCGGACACCGAGTGGGACGAGATCCTGGCGCTCTACGACGTGCTCGCGGCCCTCGCGCCGTCACCGCGCGTGGTGCTCGAGCGCGCCGTCGCACGTGGCATGGCGCAGGGGGTGCACGCGGGGCTCGTCGCCCTCGACGAGCTGGCGGGGACCCCGGGCCTGGACGCAGAGCTCGCGGCCGCGCGTGCCGAGCTCCTGCGGCGGGGGCCGCGCGATGCGCCGCGGGCGTGATCCGAGGGCGGCCGCCCGCCCGGCGGACCGGTCGGGGCTGGCCGCGGACCACGCCCGCAGCGGTCGGTGGCTCAGCCCGAGAAGGGCTTCGCCGCCGTGATCTCCACGGAGATCTCGCGACCGTTCGGCGCCGTGTACGTCGTCGAGTCGCCCACCTTCTTGCCGTCGATCGCGGCGCCCAGCGGCGACGTCGGCGAGTAGACGTCGAGTTCCGTCGTGCCCGCGATCTCCCGCGAGCCGAGCAGGAACGTCATCTCGTCGCCGGCGACGAGGGCGGTGACGACCATGCCGGCCTCGACCATGCCGTCGTCGGCCGGGCGGCTGATCTGCACGTTGCGGAGCTTCTCGGTCAGCTCGCGGATGCGGGCCTCGTTCTTCGCCTGCTCCTCGCGTGCGGCGTGGTAGCCGCCGTTCTCCTTGAGGTCACCCTCGTCGCGGGCTGCAGCGATACGCTCGGCGATCTCGGTGCGGGCGGGGCCGGAAAGGTGCTCCAGCTCGGCCTTCAGCCGGTCGTGAGCCTCCTGGGTGAGCCAGGTGACGGTGGACTCGGTCACGAGGGCTCTCCTTTCGTGGTGCTCGTGGGCCTGTCCGGCCGCGCTCGTACGGCCGACGGGCGTCGGCACGCGCGTCGGCTGGTGCAGGACTGCGTGTGAATCCCTCAGGATAGCGTGCCCCGGCCGACAGAGCCCCGACGTTCGCCGTCGGGGGAAGGGTCACTCCGTGACGACGCAGCGGTCGACCACGCCGGTGGTCGCCTCCTCGGACGTCCGCACGGTGACCGTGTACCCCGACGTGCGCCCCTCGCTCGGGCCGACCGGCACGTCGATCGTGCCGACCTGGGCGTGGCTCGGGGCGAGCGCCTCGACGGTGCACACCGCCGTCGTCCCGGGCGGCATGTGCACCTGGAACGTCACGTCGATCTCCTCGGTAGAGGTCACCGAGAAGCTCACGACGTCGGCGGTCACCGGGTTGCGGCGCGCCTGCTCCGCGGCGAACCACGCCGTGAGCGCCACCGCGGCGGCGAGCGCCGCGCCGATCGCGACCTTCGCGGCGCGACCCGGGCCGTCCGCCGTCGCGCCGACGGGCCTCCGGCGGCCGTAGCGGTCGGCGGGCGGGGTGGGGGTGCTCGGCTCGCTCATGGTGCACCATTGTCCCTGACGCCCCGTCCCGCCCCGCCCCACCAGGAGCCGATCTTGTCCTCCGCCCCGCACGAGCAGCTACGCCTCATGGCGGTGCACGCGCACCCCGACGACGAGTCGAGCAAGGGGGCGGCGACGACGGCGCGCTACGCCGCCGAGGGCGTCGAGGTCCTCGTCGTCACCTGCACGGGCGGGGAGCGGGGTGACGTCCTCAACCCGTCGTTCGTCGTCCCGCAGGGGCACGAGTTCGAGACGCTCGAGGGCAAGCGCGCGCTGCGCCGGGACGAGATGGCGGCCGCCGCCGAGGCGCTCGGCGTGCGCCAGACGTGGCTCGGCTTCGTCGACTCGGGCCTGCCCGAGGGCGACCCGCTGCCCCCGCTGCCCGACGGCTGCTTCGCGCTCGCGCCGCTCGAGGAGGCCGCGGCTCCGCTGGTCGAGCTGGTCCGCCAGTTCCGGCCGCACGTGATGACCACGTACGACCCGTCGGGCGGCTACCCGCACCCCGACCACATCAAGTGCCACGAGGTCTCCGTCGAGGCGTTCCACGCCGCGGGCGACGCGTCGCGCTACGTCGTCGACGGCGGCGCCGCGACGTGGCAGCCGCTCAAGCTCTACTACAACCACGGGTTCTCGGTGGAGCGGCTGCGCATCGTGCACGAGGCGATGCAGGCCGCGGGCCTCGAGTCGCCGTTCGGCGACTGGATCGAGTCGCGCACGGCGCGCGAGATCCCCGAGCGCCAGGCGACGACGAAGGTCGAGGCCGCGAAGTACTTCCCGCAGCGCGACGCCGCGCTGCGGGCGCACGCCTCGCAGATCGACCCCGACGGCTTCTTCTTCGCCGTGCCGCGCGAGATCGAGGCCGACGTCTGGCCGTGGGAGGACTTCGAGCTGGCCGAGTCGCACGTGCCGACGCGCACGCCCGAGGACGACCTCTTCGCCGGGGTCCGCGGGACGGAGGTCGCCCGGTGAGCCCGGTCCTCGCGAGCCCGGTCCTGCTGAGCCTCGTCGCGGCCGTCCCCAGCCCGAGCCCCACGTCGACGGTGCCCGACGACCTCGAGGTGACGCCGGGCCTGACCGGCTTCCTCGCGACGTTCGCGGTCGCGGCGGCGGCCGTGCTGCTGTTCCTGTCGCTCACGCGGCACCTGCGCCGCGCGCGGAGCAACGCGATCGAGCGCGGCCTGCCGGTCCAGGAGCCGCGCCGTCACCGGTTCGACGCGGGCGGGTCGGTGCAGAGCCCCGACGTCGGCGCGGGCGACCGCGCCCCCCGAGACGGCGCCGACGGTGCGGACGGTGACGGCCGGCCCGACGGGCCCGGCGTGCCCGGCGGGCCCGGCGGTCCCGACGACAGGCGAGGGCCGACCGCGCCATGACCGTGCGCGTCACGGTCGGCCAGGTCGCGGTCGCGGACGACCGAGCGGCCAACCTCGCGATGGTCGACGACGCGTTCGGCGCCGCGGCCCGCGTGCGCTCGGACCTGCTGCTCCTGCCCGAGTACGCCTCCGGCTACCACGGTCAGGGGGTGGGCGCCGAGCACGCCGAGCCGCTCGACGGCCCGTTCGTGGCGGCGCTGCGCCGCCACGCGCGCGCGCACGGCGTCGCCGTCCTGGCCGGCACGACGCTGCCCGGCAGCGGGTCGGTCGGCGCGACGGGGCGGCAGCGGGCGGTCAACGCCGTCGTCGGTGTGGACGCCGCGGGCGAGCTCGTCGGCGTGTACCGCAAGGTGCACCTGTACGACGCCTTCGGCTTCCGCGAGTCCGACCTGCTGGAGCCCGGCCCCGCCGACGCGCCCCCACTGACGATGCGCCTCGGCGACCTCACCTTCGGCGTCATCACGTGCTACGACCTGCGGTTCCCCGAGTCGGCACGGCGCGTCGTCGACGCGGGCGCCGACGTGCTGGTCGTGCCCGCCGCGTGGGTGTCCGGTCCCCTCAAGCCGGAGCACTGGCGGACCCTGCTGCAGGCGCGCGCGATCGAGAACACGGTCGTCGTGCTGGGCGTGGGGATGGCGGGCAAGGGGGTCACGGGCCGCTCGACCCTCGTGGGGCCCGACGGCGTCGTCGCGCTCGAGCTGGGCGAGGCGCCGGAGTACCGCACGGTCGACGTCGATCCTGTGCCGCTCGCGGCCGTGCGCGAGGAGAACCCCTCGCTGGCGAACCGGCGCTACGCCGTCGTCCCGCGCGAGCCGGCCCCCCACCCGCCGAGGTAGCGCGCCGCCCGCCGAGGTAGCGCGCCGCGTCAGAGCGTCGCGATGAAGATCGCGGCCGTGTGGCACCCGAAGCCGACGACGGTCAGGGCGTGGAAGATCTCGTGGAACCCGAACCAGCGCGGCGACGGGTCCGGCCGCCTGGTCCCGTAGACGACCGCGCCCACGGTGTACGCGAGGCCGCCGCCCGCGACCAGCCACACCACCGCGACCCCGCCGGCGGCGGCGAACTGCCCCATGTAGGCGACGGCGACCCACCCGAGCGCGACGTACACGGGCACGTACACCCACCGTGGGGCGTCCATCCACAGCACCCGCGCCAGGAGACCGGCGACCGCGCCGCCCCAGACGATCGCCAGCAGGACCGTCGCGGTGCGCGGGTCGAGGAGCGTCACGGCGAGCGGCGTGTACGTGCCGGCGATGATGAGGAAGATGTTGGAGTGGTCCAGCCGCCGCAGCGCCGCGGCGACGCGCGGCGACCACGTGCCCCGGTGGTAGACCGCGCTCGTGCCGAAGAGCAGGACGGCGCTCATCCCGAACACCGCCGCGGCGACCTTCTCCGCCACGGGCGGCGCCAGCACGACGAGCACGACGGCGGCGACCAGCGCCACCGGCGCGGTCACCGCGTGGATCCACCCGCGCAGTCGCGGCTTGAGCCGGGCCGCCTGGTGGGCGGCCGCCACCGACACGGTCTGCACGGCGTCGGACACGGCGTCGGACACGGCGTCGGACACGGCGTCCTTGGCGTCGTCGACGACGTCGCCGACCGTGCCGCGGTCCGGGTCCCGGTCCGTGCCGTGGACCGGGTCGTGGACCGTGTCGCGGTCCGCCTGCCGGCCGTGGTGCTGTGCGGCTGCTGCCACGTGACCTCCTGGGCGATTCGAACCTACGGAACCGTAGGTTACGTCAGCGTAGGGTACGGCGTCGTCGGACCGGACGTGCTCGGTGTGAAGATCGTGCGACGACGTCGGTGCGGTCGCCCGCCGAACCGCGGCGTGCGGGCCGCGGCCGCACCGACGGCGGTACGGTTGTCCGCGTGCGCCTGCCCCACCTGCTGTACGGCCTGTACGAGCGGCGTCTCGCCGCGTCGCTGCCGTCGAGGCAGATGCCCCGGCACGTCGGCGTGATCCTCGACGGGAACCGCCGGTGGGCCAAGTCGTTCGGCGAGCCGGCGCACACGGGCCACCGCCGAGGCGCGGACAAGATCACCGAGTTCCTCGGCTGGGCCGAGCCGCTCGGGATCGAGGTCGTCACGCTGTGGATGCTCTCGACGGACAACCTCGCCCGCCCGGCGGACGAGCTCGTGAACCTGCTCGACATCATCCGCGACGCCGTCGACGAGCTCGCCGAGTCCAAGCGCTGGCGGCTGCGGGTCATGGGCCGGCTCGACCTCCTGCCGGACGACCTCGCCGAGGCGCTGCGCGCGGCCGCGGACGGAACCTGCGACGTCGACGGGCTCCAGGTCAACGTCGCGATCGGGTACGGCGGCCGGCACGAGATCGCCGACGCCGTGCGGGCCTACCTCAGGCAGGAGGCCGACCGCGGGGCCACGCTCGAGGAGCTCGCCGAGCGCATCGACGTCGGCGACATCGCGGCGCACCTCTACACCAAGGGCCAGCCGGACCCCGAGCTCGTGATCCGGACCTCCGGCGAGCTGCGCGTCGGCGGCTTCCTCATGTGGCAGAGCGCCCACTCCGAGCTGTACTTCTGCGAGGCGTACTGGCCCGACTTCCGCCGGGTCGACTTCCTGCGGGCGCTGCGCGACTTCTCGCGCCGCGAGCGGCGGCTCGGGCGCTGACGACGCCCCGGGGCGCGGGACCCCCACGAGCGAAGGAGACTGCAGGGATGACCTCGGCCGAGACCACCGTGACCACGAACGCGCGACGCGCCACCGCGGCGTGGGAGTCCCTGTTCCGCACGCAGGTGGCCCTCATGCGCCGGTTCCGCGCCGACGACATCTGGCACGACCTGACGATGGGGGAGTACGACGTGCTGTACACCCTGTCGACCGGCCCGGGGGACGGCATGCGCCTGCGGGACCTCAACGAGAACATCCTGCTGGCGCAGTCGTCGCTGTCGCGCATGGTCGACCGGCTGGCGGAGCGCGGGCTCGTGCGCCGTTCCGTCGCCGCCGACGACGCGCGCGGCACCGTCGTCTCCCTCACCGACGAGGGGCGCCGCCTGCAGCGCACGACCGGCCGGGCGCACGTGCGCACCATCGAGCGCTACGTGGGCGAGGCGCTCGACCCGGACGAGCTCGCCGAGCTCGCCCGGCTGCTCGACAAGCTCCGCGCCGCCCAGGCCCGCATCCCGAGCACCGGCGCGCGGCCGTGAGCGGTGACCCGGGCGGCCTGAGCGTCGTCGCGCTCACGGGCGGCATCAGCTTCCCGTCGTCGTCGCGCCTGCTGTCCGACCTGCTGCTCGAGCGCACGGCCGCGCACCTCGAGGCGGCCGGACGTCCCGTCAGCACGCGCACCGTCGAGGCGCGCGACGTCGCCGAGGACGCCGCGACCGCGACCGTGCTCGGCTTCCGCAGCGAGGAGCTGACCGGCGCGCTCGACGCCGTCGAGCGCTCGCACCTGCTGATCGCCACCTCGCCGGTGTTCCGCGGGTCGTACTCGGGCGTGTTCAAGACCTTCGTCGACCTGCTCGACGGGCAGGCCATCACCGGCAAGCCCGTGCTCCTCGGCGCGGCGGGCGGCACGGTGCGCCACACGCTCGTCATCGACCAGGCGCTGCGCCCGCTGTTCGCGTTCATGGGTGCGGTGCTCGCGCCCGTGGGCGTGTACGCGAGCACCGCCGAGTGGACCGTCGAGCGGCTCCCGACGGCGGCTCTCGCCGAGCGGGCCGACCGCGCCGCCGCGCAGCTCGCCCGGCTCGCGGTGCTGCTGGACGCCCCGGCGACGGCTCCGGACCCCTCGTTATCCTCGGGCACGTGATCGCCACCACAGCCGCAGCGCCGCACGTCGTCGTCGTCCCCGACTCGTTCAAGGGGAGCCTGAGCGCGACGGAGGTCGCCGAGGCGGTCGGCGCGGGCGTGCTCGCGGCCGCGCCCGACGCGCGCGTCACGTGCCTCGCGATGGCCGACGGCGGGGAGGGGACGCTCGACGCCCTCCTCGCGACGTGGCGGACGCAGGTCGCGACCGTGCACACCGTCGACGCCATCGGCCGCCCGACGACGGCGCGGTGGGCGACGTCGCCTGACGGCCGCGTCGGCGTCGTCGAGCTGGCCGAGGCCAGCGGGCTGCCCGGGGTCTCGGACGCGCCGCTCGACCCGCTGCACGCCCACACGCGCGGGACGGGCGAGGTCGCGGCCGCGGTCCTCGACGCGGGTGTCGAGGAGGTCCTCGTGTGCCTCGGCGGGTCCGCCTCGACGGACGGCGGTGCGGGCATCCTCACCGGGCTCGGCGCGCGCGTGCTCGACGCCGACGGGGCCGAGGTGCCGGCCGGCGGCGAGGGGCTCGCCCGGGCGGCCGCCCTCGACCTGACCGGGCTGCACCCCCGTGCGCGCGAGGTGCGCTGGCGGCTCGCGGTCGACGTCACGAACCCGCTCGTCGGGGAGCACGGCGCCGCGGCGGTCTTCGGGCCGCAGAAGGGCGCGCGCCCCGGCGACGTCGCGTTCCTCGACGAGGCGCTGACGTGCTGGGCCAACCTCCTGGAGCGCGAGACCGGCGTGCGCGTGCACGAGCTGCCCGGAGCGGGTGCGGCCGGCGGGGTCCCGGCCGCGCTCGCCGCGGTCCTCGGCGCGGGGCTCGAGCACGGCGCCGGCCTGGTCGCCGAGGCGATCGGCCTGCCCGAGGCGCTCGCGGACGCGGCGCTCGTCGTCACGGGCGAGGGCTCGTTCGACTCCCAGTCCGTGCGCGGCAAGGTGGCCGACGGCGTCGCCCGGCTCGCCGCCGCGTCGCCCGCGCGGCCGCCGGTCGTCGTGCTGGCCGGTCAGGTGACCCTGCCCGCGGCGCAGGCGCGCGCCGCCGGGGTCGCGGCCGCGTTCTCCATCGCGCCGGGTCCGATCGAGCTCGCGGACCTGCTGCCCCGCACGGCCGAGCGCCTGACTGACCTCGCGGCGTCGGTCACCGCGCTCGTGCTGGCCGCGCGCGCCTAGGTGGCGCGGGTCCCGGTCAGCGCTCGACCCACCGCCACGGCGGCTCGTCCAGCGGGCCCTCGCGCCCGGCGACGCGGGTCTCGCCCAGCTCCTTGGCCAGCTCGACACGGGCGAACCCGTCGCCGTGCTCGAGCGCCTCGACGAGCCGCGCGGAGTGCGTCACCACGACCACCTGGGTGCGCCGTGCCGCGTCGGCCACGAGCGTGCCCAGCGCGGGCAGGAGCTCGGGATGGAGGGACGTCTCCGGCTCGTTGAGGACCAGGAGGTCCGGCGGGCGCGGCGTCAGCAGCGCGGCGCACCAGAGCAGGTAGCGCAGGGTCCCGTCGGACAGCTCGGCGCCCGTGAGCGGCCGGAGCAGCCCGTGCTGCGCCAGGACCACCTCGAACCGCCCGCCGTCGGTCCGCACGTCCACGCGAGCGCCCGGGAAGGCTCGCGACACGGCGTCGTCGAGCTCGTCCCCGCCACCCAGGTCGCGGATCGTCGCCAGCGCCGCGGCCAGGTCCGCGCCGTCGTGCGCGAGCACCGGCGTCCGGGTGCCGACCTGGGCCTGCCGGGCCGGGGCGCCGGGGTCGGTGCGCATCTGGTCGTAGAACCGCCATGCCCGCAGCCGCTCCCGCACGTCGGTCAGCTCCGGGGCCGACCCGGGGTCGACCACCTCGGTCAGCATGCTCTCGAAGGTCCGCAGGCGACCGGGGCGCTGCTGCCACCCGCCCGCGTCGTCCCGCAGCCGGACCGCCGGGCCGCGGCGCTCCGCGGCGGTCGTGCCCGGGCGGGGGAGCGGGCCGGACCACACGGTCTCGACCTTGATCTCCGGGTCGTGCAGGAACGGGCCCGCGCCGGCCGTCGGCAGGCCGAGGTCGATCGCGTAGCCGAGGTCGTCCGACGCGAACCCGAGGCGCAGGGCGACCGGCCCGGAGCGCACCGTGCCCTGCACGGGGTGGCGACCCTCGCGGACGGCCCGGCCGTGCACCTCCGGGCCCGCCCACAGCGTCGAGGCGAGCCCGCCCTCGCGGGCCACGGCCGCGACGGCGCCGCCGAGCGCGCACTCGGCCAGGAGGCGCAGCGCCCGGTACAGGGACGACTTGCCGACGCCGTTGGCGCCCGTCACGACCGTGAGCCGGTCGAGCGGCAGGACGAGGCGGCGCAGCGAGCGGTAGCCCTCGACGGCGACGGTGCGGATCACGGCCCCCACGCTACGGGGGGACACCGACGCCACCGGTGCCCCAGGAACATTCGTGGCGCTACTTGCGTTGTTCTTCACAAGCACGGGACCGGGGGACGACCGGCCCGGGGGACACGCCAAGCAACGGCACGTCGACGGAAGGCAGGACGGAGGACCGCATCATGGCGCGGCGCAAGGCACGTGTGGAGTTCGAGGACGACCTTGGGCGTCCCGTGGTGTACCACCGGCAGCCCGACGGCGGTCTCGTGTCCCCGCGCGCCCAGGTGGACGAGACCGCGACGCTCGCGTCCGGTGCGTACGTCGAGGAGGGCGCGAGCGTCGGACCACGAGCCCGCGTGGGCGTGGGGAGCTGGGTCGACGTCGGCGCGGTCGTGGGCCGCGAGGCCTTCGTGGGCCGCAACGTGCACGTCGGGCCCCGCGCGACGCTCGGTGCGCGGGTCCGGGTCGAGGACGGGTCGCGTGTCGGCGCGGACGTCACCATCGAGGACGGCGTGCGGATCCTTCCGGACAGCCTCGTGCCCGACGGCGCGGTCGTGCGCCGCGAGGGCCGCGGGCCGTACGGCATCGCCGCCTGACCCGGCCGGTCCTCCCCACGAGGAGCACCGCGGGCGCCCTCACGGGTCCGTGTCGTCGTGCAGGACGACGCGCGACAGCTCGAAGCCGCCGCCCGGCAGCCGCCAGTAGTGCAGCCGCCGGGCCTGCGGCGCGTTGACCTGCAGCGAGAGGCGCCAGGCGACGGCACCGTCGGTCTCCCGGACGACGTACGGGTCGCCGCCGCCGTCGCCGCTGCGCAGCCGGTGCAGCTCGTACCCCGGGACGCCGGGCGCGCGGTCGGTCACCACCATGACGATCGCCCGCAGCACCCGCTCCTCGAGCCCGCGGCCGACGTCGACGAGCGACGCGCAGAACTCCGGGCCGACCTCGTACGCGCCGAGCGGGTAGCGCGCCTTCTCCTGGGCGGGGACCGTCTCGGCCCACGTGACGCGGACGTCGTGGCGCAGCTGCTCGACCGGGTCGCTGAACAGCCGGCGCCGCCCCGGGGCCGCGCCGGTCTCGGCGAGCCGGGTCGCGAGCGCCCGCTCGGCCTTCTCGGCCTTGCGCACGCGCGTCTTGAGCTGCTCGACCTGCTCCTCGCGCCGGTCGAGGCGCGCGCGCAGCTCCTGCGCGTGGTCGCGCAGCCCCGCCACCTCGAGCTCGAGGGTGCGGTGCGCCGCGCGCAGGTTCCGCAGCTCGCGCTCCGCCTCGGCCGCGCGCGCCCGCGCCTCGTCCAGGCTGAGGCTGAGCTGCGTGAGCGCGCCCTTGCGCGACGGCGGTGCCGCGGGATGCACCGGCGAGTCCGCGCTCGTGCCCGACGGCGGCGGCGTGCGCCGCGCGAGCACGGCCGGCGTCGGGCGGGCCGGCCCGGGGCGCGCGGGCGGCGCGGGGGCGTCGTCCTCGCGGCCGGACGCCTCCTCGTGGTCGTCCGGCTCGTGGTGCGCGCCCTCACCGGCCAGGACGGCGGGCGGGTCGAGCCAGGGCGGGCCGCCGTCGAGCAGGCGGACAGCCGGCAGCGGCGCGTCGTAGGAGTCGTCGACGTCGTCGAGCCGCAGCGCCGGCGTCAGGACCGGTCCGCCCGGGCCGGGGACCGGCGTCGGCTCGACCACCCGCGCGAGGACGACCTCGCCGACGCTGAAGAGGTCTCCGAGCAGGTCCAGGTCGTTGCCCGTCACGCGGTCCCGGTGCACGCGCACGCGGACGGCGGGGGCGAGCTCGAGGGTGACGGCGTCGTCGGCGACGCCGGCCACCCGCGCGGGCACGACCGCCCCCACCGGGCACGCCGCGGTCACGCGCCGCAGCTGCTCCGCGGCGTCGGGCAGCATGCCGCGGACGTCGAGCCGGCCGGCTCCGGCGTCGACCGTTCCGCGCAGCCGCATCCCCCGCGCCAGGAGGCGGTCGAGCGGGACGCCGGGCAGCGTGAGCTCCTCCGCCACGTGGAGCGTGGCGCCGTCGTCGGTCTGCACCAGCGCCCGCGTGCCGAGGACGCCCAGCACGGTCGCGCCGGCGGCGGCCTCCGCGGCATCGGGCGGAGCAGACGTCCCGGCGAGGCCGGCGCTCGCGGCCGCGCCGAGGGCGTCCTGGACGAGCTGCTCGCGCACGCGGGCGCCGCGCGCCTCGTCGTAGGCGAGCCAGAGGTGCGAGCGGTCGAGGTCGTGCACCCACGCGAGGCCCACCGGGTAGACGCGCGAGGCGCCGCCGTAGACCTGGGTCCCCGGGGGCATGCCGTGCGAGAACGCCCACGAGGCCACGCCGTCGTGCACCACGACCACCTCGGCGAGCCCCCGGACCTCGTCGAGCACGCTCGCGGCGTCGACGTACGGGCGGCCGCGGTCGCGCGGCGTCGAGACGACGACGACGGGCCAGCGCCGCCCCGCGTCCTGCAGGTGGTGCGCGAGCCGGGACGCGTCCGCCTCCGTCCGCACGTGCTCGACGGCGGTGGGTACCGCCGGCCGGGAGGCGGCTGCCGCGCTCGTCGTCGTCACGCGCTCGCCTCCGCTCGTCTCGTCCTCCAGCCTACCGAGGTCCGGCGCACCCACCGGTCGCCGGGACGGCGGGAGATGACGGCGTGTGCGTTCAACGTCACGTCACGTCCCCGCGGATTCCGAGGTGTGGGCCGGGCGGCGGGTGACAGGATGAGGGCATGCCGATGACCCCGCAGTCGGCGGCCGACGTCCGCCCGTACGACGCCCTGCTGCTCTACTCCTTCGGTGGCCCCGACAAGCCGGAGGACGTCGTCCCGTTCCTCCGCAACGTGACCGCCGGCAAGGGGATCCCCGACTCGCGGCTCGAGGAGGTCGGCGAGCACTACTACGCGTTCGGCGGCAAGAGCCCGATCAACGAGCAGAACCTGGCGCTCAAGGCGGCACTCGAGGCCGAGCTCGCGGAGCGCGGGATCGACCTGCCGGTCGTGTGGGGCAACCGCAACTGGGCCCCGTACACCGACGACGCGATCGACGAGCTCGAGCGGCTCGGCGCCGAGCGCGCCGTCGCGCTCGTGACGTCGGCGTACTCGAGCTACTCCGGCTGCCGCCAGTACCGCGAGGACCTCGCCGTCGTGCTGGACAAGCGCGGCCAGCTCGGCCCCGACGGGTCCACGGGCGTGCAGCTCGACAAGATCCGCTCGTACTTCAACCACCCGGGCTTCGTCCAGGCCAACGTCGAGGCGGTGCTCGACGCGTACCGCGAGCTCGAGGCCAAGGGCGGCTCGCCCGCGCACGCGCGGGTCGTGTTCGTCACGCACTCGATCCCCACGACGATGGAGGCGGCGTCGCGCGTCAGCCACGCCACCTACTCCGAGCAGCACCTCGACGCCGCGCAGGTCATCGCCGACGCGATCGCCGAGCACCGCGGCCACCCCGTGCAGTGGGAGCTGGCGTACTGCTCGCGGTCCGGCCCGCCGTCGCAGCCGTGGCTCGAGCCGGACGTGAACGACCTGCTCGAGGAGCGCGCGGCCGAGGGCCTGCGCAACGTCGTGCTGTCGCCGTTCGGGTTCGTCTCGGACCACATGGAGGTCGCGTACGACCTCGACACCGAGGCCATGGAGACCGCGACGAACCTCGGCATGACCGCCGTCCGCGCGGGCACGGTGGGCACGCGGCCCGCCTTCGTGCGCGGGCTGGTCGACCTGCTGCTCGAGCGCGCCGCCCTGGCCCGCGGCGAGGACGTCCAGGAGGCCACGGTCGGCTCGCTCCCCGCGTTCCGGTCCGTGTGCGTCCCGGACTGCTGCCTGCGGCGCGACGGCGAGCCGAGCGGCATCCCGGCCCTCTGCGGCGAGGACGTGCGCCGATGAGCCGGCACGTCCACGGCGACACCGGGCAGGCCGTCGACGCCGAGGCGATCAACTCCTCGACCCGCTACGCGATGGTCGCGGTGTTCTCGCTCGCCGAGCCGCTGCCCGCGGGCGCGGCCGAGCGGGCCGAGCTCGTCGCCGAGGCCGAGTCCGCCCTGTGGGCGGGCCAGGCCGAGGCCGACCGTGACCCGGCGCGCGCCGAGGGCGACGTCGTCGTGCGCGGCGTGTACGACGTCGCGGGCCTGCGCGCCGACGCCGACCTCATGGTGTGGGTGCACGGTCCGTCGGTCGAGTCGGTGCAGGGCGCCTACCAGCGGCTGCGCGCGTCGCGGCTCGGCGCGGCGCTCGCGTCCGAGTGGTCCGTCGTGGCGCTGCACCGGGCCGCCGAGTTCAACCGCGGCCACGTGCCGGCGTTCCTCGCGGGCGAGCGGCCGCGCGACTACCTGTGCGTCTACCCGTTCGTGCGCTCCTACGACTGGTACTTGCTGCCCGACGACGAGCGCCGCACGATGCTGCGCGACCACGGCATGGCCGCCGCCGGCTACGCGGACGTGCGGGCCAACACGATGGCGACCTTCGCGCTGAGCGACTACGAGTGGCTCCTCGCCTTCGAGGCCGACGAGCTGCACCGGATCGTCGACCTCATGCGGGACCTGCGGGCGACCGAGGCGCGCCGCCACGTGCGCGAGGAGGTGCCCTTCTTCACCGGGCCCCGCGTGACGCTCGGCGACTGGGCGGACCGGCAGCCGCTCGCCTGACCCCGGGTGCGGCCCGGCCGCCGCGGTGCCGGGTCGCCACGACGACGGTGCCGCCGGCCGGCCCGTCGCCGTCCGGGTCCTCGTCCGGGTCGTCGTGCACGACGGCGGCCCGCAGCCCGGCGTCGGCGACGAGCGCGGCGGCCGTGGCCGCCTGACCGGGGGAGACCTCGAAGAGCAGGCTCCCGTCCGGGGCCAGCCACGCCGGGGCCGCAGCGACGACACGGCGCAGCACGTCCAGGCCGTCCGGCCCGCCGTCGAGCGCGACGGCGGGCTCGTGCTCGCGGGCCTCGGGCGGCATGGTCGCGATCGCCGCGGTCGGCACGTACGGCGCGTTGCACAGGAGCAGGTCGACGCGTCCCCGCAGGCGCCCGGGCACGCCGTCGAGCAGGTCCCCGGTGTGCACGTGCCCGCCCAGGGGCCCGAGGTTGCGCCGCGCGTGCGCCGTGGCGGCGGGGTCGACGTCGGACGCGTGCAGCGTGACGTCCGCCGCCAGCCCGAGCAGGACCGCACCGCCCACCGCGCCGCAGCCGCAGCACAGGTCGACGACCACCACCCCGTCCGGCCCGCCGGGCGGCGGGGCGGCGAGCGCGGCGCGCACCATGAGCTCGGTGCGGCGCCGGGGCACGAAGACGCCCGGACCCACCGACCACCGCCTGCCGGCGAACGCCACCCACCCGAGGACGTGCTCGAGCGGTTCGCCCGCGACGCGGCGCGCGACCACGGCGCGCAGGTCCGCCCCGGCGGCCGCCGCCTCGAGCAGCAGGTCGGCCTCCTCCTCGGCGAACACGCACCCGGCGGCGCGCAGCGACGCGACGACGCCCTCCCGGTCGCTCACGCGCCCGCAGCCTCCACCACCGTCTCGAAGTGCTCGACGGTCGGGAAGGGCTCGTAGAAGTGGTGCAGCAGCTCGCGCCACCGGGCGTACCGGTCGGAGCCGCGGAAGCCCTCGGTGTGCGCCCGGACGGACTCCCACTCCACGAGCAGCAGGTACGTCGACGGGGACTCGACCGAGCGGGACAGCCACAGGCCGCCGAACCCGGGCGTCGCCTCGACGAGGGGCCGCGCCTCGGCGAAGGCCGCCTCGAACGCGGCCTCCTGGCCCGGGCGGACGGGAAGCAGCGCGTGCTCGAGGATCATCGGGCGATCCTAGTGGCCGCCGGCAGCCGCCGGGCCCAGGCCGGGACGCGCCCGCCCGGGCCCGGCGGTCACCCGGTCACGGGTACAGGCCGCGGATCTCGTGCGCGTCGGCGGTGCGCTTGACGCCGATGATCAGCGCCGCGTCGCGCAGCGACACCCCGTGTGCCCGGGCCATCGCGGAGACCTCGTGGTACGACGTCGTCATGCGGTGCTCGAGCTTCTCGGCGATCTCGTGCTCGGTCCACCAGTACGTCTGGTTGGCCTGGACCCACTCGAAGTAGGACACGACGACGCCGCCCGCGTTGGCGAGGACGTCGGGCACGACCGTCACGCCGTTCTTCGCCAGGACGCGGTCGCCCGCGGTCGTCGTCGGGCCGTTCGCGCCCTCGACGACGTAGCGAGCGCGCACCCGGCCGGCCGCCGCCTCGTCGAGCACACCCTCGACGGCGGCGGGCACGAGCACGTCGACGTCGAGCGCGAGCAGCTCGGCGTTGGAGATCGGGTCGGCGCCGTCGAACCCGACGACCGAGCCCGTGGCGGCCACGTGGGCGAACAGCCGGTCGACGTCGATCCCGGTGTCCGCCTTGATGCCGCCGTACTGGTCGCTGACCGCCACCACGCGCGCACCCCGGGCGGCGAAGATCGCGGCGGCGTGCGAGCCCACCTTGCCGAAGCCCTGCACGGCGACCGACACGGCGTCGAGCTTCTCGCCGACCTCCTCGAGCGCCGCCGCGGTCACGTGCACGATCCCGGCGCTCGTCGCCGTGCCCCGGCCCAGCGACCCGCCCACGGCGAGCGGCTTGCCCGTCACGACGGCGGGGATCGTGTGGCCGCGGTTGACGGAGTAGGTGTCCATGACCCAGGCCATGGTCTGCGAGTCGGTGCCCATGTCCGGCGCCATGATGTCGGTGTCGGGGCCGATCATCGGCATGATCTCGGACGTGTACCGCCGGGTGACGCGCTCGAGCTCGGACGTCGAGTACTCGCGGGGGTCGATGGCGACGCCGCCCTTGGCGCCGCCGTAGGGCAGGTCCACGACGCCGCACTTCCACGTCATCCACATGGCGAGGGCGCGGACCTCGTCGATGTCGACGGACGGGTGGTAGCGCAGGCCGCCCTTGCCGGGCCCGCGCGAGACGTTGTGCTGGACGCGGAAGCCGTGGAACAGCACGGTCTCGCCGGTGTCGCGGCGCAGCGGCACGGCGACGTGGATCTCGCGGCGCGGCGTGGCCAGCATGCGGTGCAGGCCCTCGTCGTAGCCCAGGTGCTCGACTGCGGTGGCGAGCTGCTCGTGCGCCGTGGACAGGGCGCCTGCCCGGCGAGGGGGGACGAAGGGTGCGTCAGGCAGTTCGGGTGTGGTGATCGACGACGTCGTCACGGGTCCTCCAGGACGGGTGCCG
>JAPSLD010000165.1 GCA_031181105.1 Isoptericola sp.
GAGGTGCGCGAGCTGCTCCTCGCGATGAACACCGGGCACGACGGCGGGCTCGCGACCGTGCACGCGAACGCGGTCGCCCACGTGCCCGCCCGGCTCGAGGCGCTCGCCGCGCTCGCCGGCATGCCGCGGGAGGCGGTGGCCGCCCAGGCGGCCGCCGCGCTCGACGTCGTCCTGCACCTGCGGCGAGCGGGCGGCCGGCGGCTCCTCGCGGAGATCGGTCTGGTGCGCCGTGGTGCCGCCGGCGATCTCGAGGTGGAGACCGTCGCGGCGTGGGACGGGCGGTCCGCGCCCCGCACCGGACCCGGGTGGGAGCGGCTCGAGGGGCGGTGGGTCCCGTGCTGAGCGCGACGTCCGCCGGTGCCGGGTCGGCGGGCGCGGTGTGGGCGGGGGCCTGGGTCGCGCTGGCCGTGTGGGTCGCCGTCGTGCCAGCCGGGCGCCACCCGCGTGCGCTGGCCGGCCGCGCCGAGCACGCGCGCGGCCGCGCGGCGTGGACGGACCGCGCGCGGAGCCGGCTGCGGGCCGGCGGCCGGCCCGACGACCCGGAGCACGTGCGCGTCGCCGTCGCGCAGGTCGCCGCGCTGCTGCGGGCCGGGGCCCCGCCCGGCGCGGCGTGGTCGCGCGGCCTCGGCGTACCGTCCGACCCGACGGGCGTGCCCGAGGAGTCGGAGCTCGCCCCGGCCGTGGGAGGGCTCGCGCCCGCGCGTGCTCTCGTGGCCGCGGCCCGGCTGGCCCGCGACGTCGGAGCCCCGCTGGGCGGCGTGCTCGAGGCCGTGTCCGCCAGGCTCGTCGCCGAGGCGGAGGCGCGCGCCGAGCGGGACGCGGCGCTCGCCGGTCCGCAGGCCACGGCGCGGGTGCTGCTGTGGCTGCCGGCGGTCGGCGTGCTGCTCGGCTGGGCGCTCGGAGCCGACCCCCTGGCCACCGCGACCGACGGCGGCGCGGGGACCGCCGCCGTCGGTCTCGGTCTGGTGCTGCTCGCGCTCGGCCGCACGTGGACGGCCCGTCTGGTGGCGGCCGCCCGCGCTGCCGGGGAGGGGGCCCGATGACCCCGGGTCTCCTCGTCGGGGTCCTGGCGCTCGCGGCGTCGGCGCCCTGGTGGTGGACGGACCGTGCCGCTCGTCGGCGCACCCGTCGCCTTGCGACCGCGACGTGCGAGGGCGGCGTCGCCCGCCCGGAGCCGGCGGGCACGGGCACGTCCTGCGACGTCCCGGTCCTCCTCGAGCTGGTCGCCGCCGCCGTGCGCTCCGGCGCGGGCGTCCCGCGGGCGCTGCGCGCGACGGGCGACGCCGTGGGCGGCGCGGACGGCGCCGCGCTGACCCGGGTCGCGGACGCGCTGCGCCTCGGCGCGGACTGGGACGCGGCCTGGCGTGGCGCACCCGGCCGGCTCGACCCGCTCCGCCGCGCGCTGCGCGGTGCGTGGGTCGACGGCGCCGCGCCCACCGAGGCGCTGCGGGCCGCCGCCGCCGAGCACGCGCACGAGCGCCGCGCGGCCGCGCGCACCGCGGCGGCGCGGCTCGCCGTCCGGCTCGTGCTGCCCCTCGGCGCGTGCTTCCTGCCCGCGTTCGTGCTCGTCGGCCTCGTGCCGGTGCTGCTCGCGCTCGGCGTCGACCTGCTCGCGACGTGAGCGCCCACCTCGTCCGGCCGACCGGCCGGCACGCCCGTCCGGCTCCCCGCCGGACCGACCTCAAGGAGGAACGCATGACCCACGACAACCACAACGGCACCGGCCGCGCGACGGCGGACCCGACCGACCCGGAGGCCGGCCTCGCCACCGCGGAGTACGCCATCGCGACCGTCGCGGCGGTCGGCTTCGCGGGCCTGCTCATCGCCGTGCTCAAGAGCGACACCGTCCGCGGGCTGCTCGAGGGCATCATCAGCTCGGCGCTGTCGGTCTGATGGGCAGGCACCGCCGGGAGCGCGGGTCGGTGACGGCCGAGCTGGCGGTCGGCCTGCCCGTGGTCGTCCTGCTGCTCGTCGCGGTGCTCACGCTCGCGGCCGCGTCCACGGCGCAGATGCGCGCCCTGGACGCGGCCCGGGCGGCCGCCCGCGCGCTCGCCGTGGGGGAGGACGACGCCGCGGTGCGGGCGGCCGTCACCCGGGTCGGCGGGACCGGTGCCGAGGTGAGCCTCGTCCGGGGCGGCGAGTGGGTCGAGGTCACCGTGACCCGGCCCGTTGCCGGCGGCTGGCTCGCCGACGTGCCGCTGCGGGCCACGGGCGAGGCCGTCGCATGGACGGAGCCGTGAGAGGGAAGGAGCGCGGCGCCGGCACGGTCCTCGTCCTCGCCCTGGCCGCCGTGGTCGTCCTGCTCGCGCTCGCCGTCGCCGCGCTGGGCGCCGCGCAACGGGCGCGCGGCGCCGCCCAGGCCGCGGCAGACCTCGGCGCCCTCGCCGCCGCCCAGGCGCTGCGCCACGGGATCGACCCGTGCCCGACGGCGGAGGCCGTCGTCGACCGCAACGGTGCCGTCCTGGCACGCTGCGAGCCCGAGGGCGGCGGCGTCGTCCGGGTCGTCGTGGTGCGCGACGTCCTGCGGCACGACGGATGGCTCGGACCGTCCGCCGGCCACGCGAGCGCTGCGGCCCGCGCCGGTCCGCGCTCGGCGGTCTCACCCCCGCCGGTCGAATGAGGCCCTTGCGCACACCTGCGTAGACTCGTAGCATTCCTACTACATCTCGTAGGGAGGGTGTGATGGACGGATCCATGTCGTCGCCGCGTCGTGACGTCGTCATCGACGTACGCGACCTCCGCATGCGGTACGGCACGAAGGACGTGCTCACGGGGGTGTCGTTCACCGCCCGGCGGGGCGACGTGGTCGCCCTGCTCGGGCCCAACGGCGCCGGCAAGACCACGACCATCGAGATCCTCGAGGGCTTCCGCATGCGGTCGGCCGGCGAGGTCTCGGTGCTCGGCGTCGACCCTGCCCACGGGGACGAGGCCTGGCGCGCGCGCCTCGGCGTGGTGCTGCAGTCGTGGCGCGACCACGTGCGCTGGCGGGTGCGGGAGCTGCTCGTCTACCTGGGCCGCTTCTACGCCCCGTACTCCACGCCCGAGCAGCGACGCCCGTGGGACGTCGACGAGCTGCTCGAGATCGTCGGGCTCACCGAGCACGCCGACCAGAGGATCAAGTCGCTGTCCGGCGGGCAGCGGCGGCGGCTCGACGTGGCGATCGGCATCGTGGGCCGGCCCGAGCTCGTCTTCCTCGACGAACCCACCGCGGGCTTCGACCCTCACGCGCGACGCGAGTTCCACGAGCTGATCCACCGGCTCGCCGACTTCGAGTCGTCCACCATCCTCATCACCACCCACGACCTCGCGGAGGCCGAACGGGTCGCGGACCGGATCCTCGTCCTCGCCGACGGATCGATCGTGGCCGACGGGTCGGTCGACGAGCTGGCCCGACAGATGGCGACGCCCGCCGAGGTGCGCTGGACCCAGGACGGCCAGCGGCACGTGCACCCGGTCCCCTCCGGCGACGCCACGTCCTTCGTCCGCGACCTGCTGGCGACCGACGGCGGCACCGTCTCGGAGCTGCAGGTCAAGGGCGCGTCGCTCGAGGACACCTACATGGCGCTGGTGCGGCGGGTCGAGTCCGGGCAGCCGGCGCACAGCAGCAGGACCGGCCAGGACGGCGTCCCGGCCACGATGCAGGAGGTGCGGTCATGACGGAGACGGTCGTCCGGCAGGTCCCGGACGCGCGTGGGGCGGCGGTGCGCGCGGGACTCGCCCGCGGGATGATCGAGGTACGGCAGTCCCTGACGAGCCCCGGGGACCTCATCTGGTACCTGTTCTTCCCTATCGTGTTCGCGGTCGTGCTGACGTTCATGCGCGGGTCGACCGTCCCCGGGACCAGCTTCGCGCTCGGTGCCATGGTGCTGCCCAGCATCGTCGGCATGAGCATCGCGTTCGGGGGCCTGGTCGGCGCGGCGAGCACCCTCGCCGTCGAGCGGGAGGACGGCACGCTGCTGCGCGCGAAGGCGACCCCGAACGGGATGGTGGGCTACCTCGTGGGCAAGATCGTCAACTACACGCTCACCACCCTGTTCAGCCTCGTCGTCCTGGTCATCCCCGCGTGGACGGTCCGGCACGATCTCCAGATCGACGCCGCGTCGTGGCTGACGCTCGGGGGCATCTTCGTCCTCGGCATGGTCGCCACGGTGCCGATCGGCACGGCGCTCGGGTCCCTGCTGACCAGCTCGGCGCAGACGGGCCTTCTCCTGCTCGGCTCCATGCTGCTCATCGCGCCCTCCGGGATCTTCTACCCGATCACGGCGCTGCCGACCTGGCTCCAGTGGGTCGGCCAGGCGTTCCCGTTCTACTGGCTCGGGCTCGGCGCGCGGTCGGCCATGCTGCCGGACGCCATGGTCGCCGCCGAGATCGGCGAGTCGTGGCGCACCACCGAGATGGTGGCGGTGCTCGGCCTCTGGGCGGTGGCAGGCCTGGTGCTCGCCCCGATACTGTTGCGCCGCATGGCGCGCCGGGAGTCCGGGTCGAGCGTCGCCGAGCGACGTGAGAAGTGGCTGACCCGAGGTATGTGAGCACCCCTGTGACCGAACCAGCGACCACGCGCCCCGAGGCCCGCCCCGGTGCCGGCGAGGAGGCCGCCCAGGCTGACGGCGCGGCCTCGCCCGAGGGCGCCCGCGACGAGGGCGCCCGCGACGAGGGCGCCCGCGACATCGTGTACAACCGGATCTCGATGCTCCGCGCGGAGCGCGGCATCTCCCGGCGCGAGCTCGCGGACGCCCTCGGCGTGCACTACCAGACGGTGGGCTACCTGGAGCGCGGCGAGTACAGCCCGTCGCTCTTCCTCGCGCTGCGGATCGCCGAGTACTTCGGGGTGGCGGTCGAGGTGGTGTTCTCGACCCGGCCGTTCCCGCGCCTCGGCGACCCGAACACCTGAGCGGTCAGGACGGGTTGACGTTGAACAGCGCCGCGCGCTCGCGGATCACCTTCGCGCGCGCCAGTCGCGGCTTGTCCGAGCCGTCGCGGATGACCGAGCCGGCCGCGGCGAAGTCGGCGAGGAAGTCGAGCGCCCACGCGACGTCGGCGGGCGACGGGCTGAACGACTCGTTGATGACCCCGGGCTGCTCGAGGTCGAGGCAGAGCTTTCCCGTCATGCCGAGCGCGACGGCGTCACCCGACTGCTCGCGCAGCAGCGGGTGGCTCGACCCGACCGTGGGGCCGTCGACCGGGCCGGGCAGCCCGCCGATGCGGCTCGCCGTGACGAGGCGCGAGCGCGGGTAGGCCATGGCGAGGGCCTCGTTGGCCGTGCCGGTGTCGCGGCGGTAGTCACCCGACCCGAACGCGAGGCGGTAGGCGCCCGGCGCGCGGGCGATGCTGACCGCGTCCTCGATGCCGAGCGCCGACTCGACGAGCGGGATGACGGGCAGGTGCCCACCGAGCCGCTGGACGGTGTCGACCACCTGGTCCGGGCTCTCGGTCTTGGCCA
>JAPSLD010000166.1 GCA_031181105.1 Isoptericola sp.
GCCTGGGTGCCGGAGTAGTCGAACTCGGCGGCCTGGCCGATGACGATCGGGCCGGACCCGATGACCAGGACGGAGGAGATGTCGGTACGGCGGGGCATCAGTTCTCCCGATCGGTCGTGGTCGCGGTCGCTGTCGTGGTCGTGGCGGTGGTCGTGGCGGCGGCGAGCGGGGCGAGCGCGTCGCCGGGCACGGACACGGGCGCACGGGTGGCCATGAGGTCGACGAAGCGGTCGAACAGGTACGCGGAGTCGTGCGGCCCGGCCGCGGCCTCGGGGTGGTACTGCACCGAGAACGCGGGCAGGTCGAGCGCGGTCAGGCCCTCGACCACCCGGTCGTTGAGGCCGACGTGCGACACGACCACGCGTCCGTAGCGGCCGTCGTCGTGCGGCGCGGTCGAGACGGCGTCGACGGGCGCGTCGACGGCGAAGCCGTGGTTGTGCGCGGTGACCTCGACCTTGCCCGTGGTGCGGTCCATGACGGGCTGGTTGATGCCGCGGTGCCCGTACCCGAGCTTGTACGTGCCGTACCCGAGCGCGCGGCCGAAGAGCTGGTTGCCGAAGCAGATGCCGAAGAACGGGATCCGCCGGTCGAGCACCTGTCGCAGCAGCTCGACCTCGTGGGTCGCGGCGGCGGGGTCGCCCGGGCCGTTGGAGAAGAACACGCCGACGGGGCTGCCGTCGTCGGGCAGCAGGGCCGAGACGTCCTCGAACGTGGCGGACTGCGGCACCACGTGGACGCGCACGCCCCGCTCGGCGAGCCGCTGCGGGGTCATGGCCTTGATGCCCAGGTCGACCGCGACCACGGTCGCGACCGGCTCGCGGCCGAAGAACTCGCCCGAGGGCTCGACGACGTACGGCTCGGGCGTCGTGACCTCGCGCGCCAGGTCGGCGCCGGCCATGGCGGGCGCGCGCCGCACCTCCGCGACGAGGTCCGCGACCGGCCGCTCGAGGCCGTCGCGCAGCAGGTCGTCGCCCGAGAAGATGCCGGCCCGCATGACGCCCAGCTCGCGCAGGTGCCGGGTGAGGAAGCGCGTGTCGACCTCCGCGATCCCGACGACGCCCTGCGCCGCGAGCTCGGCCTCGAGCGACCGGTCGGCGCGCCAGGACGACACGCGGCGCGCGGGGTCGCGGAGCACGTAGCCCGAGACCCAGATGCGGCCCGACTCGGGGTCCTCGTCGTTGATCCCCGTGTTGCCGACGTGCGGGGCGGTCATCACGACGATCTGCCGGTGGTACGACGGGTCGGTGAGGGTCTCCTGGTAGCCGGTCATGCCGGTCGAGAACACGATCTCGCCGAACGTGGTGCCGCGGGCGCCGTACGCGCGGCCGCGCGCCACGGTGCCGTCCTCGAGGACGAGGATCGCCCGCTCGGGGCCTGTCGTGCTGGTGGTGGTGCTCACTGGTCCTCCGTGGCGGGAGAGGCGGCGGGGGTCTCGGGGTCGTTCTCGGTGTGCGGCGCGTCGGCCGCGGGGGCGGCGACCGTGAGGTGCCGCACCGCGTCGACGAGCGTGGCGCGGTCGGTGGCGTGGCGGGTGCGCAGGCCGGTGTCGAGCTCGACGGCGGGGACGTCGCCGTCGGAGGGCACCTCCCAGGTGACGACCACGAGGCCGTCCGCGCCGACGTACTTGCCGGCCATGCCCGGCGCCAGCCCCGCGCCGCGCACCGCGCCGGCGGGGACGAACACGGTCGGTGCACCGGCGCGCGTCATCAGGACGCCGGCGTCGTGCACGGCGACCTCGGCGCGCGACCGGTCGCCGAGACCGTGCGCGCCGACGCGGGCGAGCCAGTCGCCCGCGAGGGTGCTCGACACGTACGTGGCCTCGACGGGCCCGGCACGCAGGGCACCGAGCTCGGCGGGCGGGGCGGGCGGGGCGGGCACGAGCCGGCGCGTGCGCTGCGCGAGACGGCGGCGGCCGGTGAGGACGAGCAGCAGGAGCACGACCCCGACCACCGCCCAGATCCCGACCGCGACGGGGAGGGGAAGGTTCATCGGGCACCCACCCCCGCCGGCGCGGCCGGACCGTCCAGCACGCCGGCGCCGCGCGCGCCGGCGTCGAGCACGGTGCCGTCGAGCACGGTGCCGTCGAGCACGGTGGCCCGCCCGCGCAGGAACGTGGCGACGACGCGTCCGGGCAGCTCGCGGCCCGCGAACGGCGTGTTGCCGCTCGCGGTGGCCTGCGCGGCGCCGTCGACGACCCGGGTGGCCGCCGGGTCGACGAGCGTGAGGTTGGCGGGCTCCCCGACGGCGACGGGCCGGCCGTGCGCGTGCCCGATGCGCCCGATGCGGGCAGGCGCCACGGACAGCACGCGGGCGACGTCGGCCCACGTCATGCGCCCGGTGTCGACCATGGTCTGCTGCACGACCGACAGCGCCGTCTCGAGGCCCGTCATCCCGAAGGCCGCGGCACCCCACTCGCAGTCCTTGTCCTCGCGGGTGTGCGGGGCGTGGTCGGTCGCCACGATGTCGATCGTGCCGTCGGCGAGCCCCGCGCGGACCGCCTCGACGTCCGCGGCGGTGCGCAGCGGCGGGTTGACCTTGAACGTGGGGTCGTAGGTGCGCGCGAGCTCGTCCGTCAGGACCAGGTGGTGCGGCGTGACCTCGGCCGTGACGTCGATCCCGCGCGACTTGGCCCAGCGCACGATCTCGACCGAGCCGGCGGTCGACAGGTGGCACACGTGCAGGCGCGAGCCGACGTGCTCGGCGAGCAGCACGTCGCGCGCGATGATCGCCTCCTCGGCGACGGCGGGCCAGCCGGCCAGGCCGATCTCGGCCGACACGACGCCCTCGTTCATCTGCGCGCCCTCGGTCAGGCGCGGCTCCTGGGCGTGCTGGGCGACGACGCCGTCGAAGGCCTTGACGTACTCGAGCGCCCGGCGCATGAGGATCGGGTCGTCCACGCACCTGCCGTCGTCGGAGAACACCCGCACGCGGGCCGCCGAGTGCGCCATCGCGCCGAGCTCGGCCAGCCGCTCGCCCGCCAGGCCGACCGTCACCGCACCCACCGGGTGGACGTCGACGAACCCGGCGTCGCGCCCGAGGCGCCACACCTGCTCGACGACGCCCGCGGTGTCCGCGACCGGGGACGTGTTGGCCATGGCGTGCACCGCGGTGAAACCGCCCGCCGCCGCGGCCCGCGTGCCGGACGCGACCGTCTCGGCGTCCTCGCGGCCGGGCTCGCGCAGGTGCGTGTGCAGGTCGACGAGGCCGGGGAGCAGCACGTGGCCGGCGCCGTCGACCTCGACGGCGCCGCGCGGCGCGTCGACGTCGCCGGGCGCGCCGACCGCGGCGACCACGCCGCCGGACAGCACGACGTCGGCGGGCTCGCCGCCGAGAGGTCGCACGCGGCGCAGGACGTAGGTGGTGGGGCCGGTGGTGGTCACAGGTCGTTCCCTTCTGCCGAGGGGTCCCCGGCCAGCAGCAGGTAGAGCGCCGCCATGCGCACCGCGACGCCGTTGGCCACCTGCTCGACGATGACGGCGCGCTCGGAGTCCGCCGCCTCGGCGGAGATCTCCAGCCCGCGGTTCATAGGGCCGGGGTGCATGACGATCGCGTGGTCGGGCAGCATGGCGAGCCGGCGCGCGTCGAGCCCGTAGTAGCGGGTGTACTCGTGCGGGCTCGGGAAGAACGCCCCGCCCGTGCCGCCGGACATCCGCTCGCGCTGCACCCGGAGCATCATCACGGCGTCGGGCCGCCAGTCGGCGAGCGTGGCGTCGAGGTCGTAGGAGGTGCGGCACGGCCACGTCTCCACCCCCACGGGGACGAGCGTGGGCGGGGACACGAGCGTCACCTCGGCGCCGAGCGTGCGCAGCAGCGCGACGTTGGACCGCGCGACGCGCGAGTGCAGGACGTCCCCGACGATCGCGACCCGCAGCCCGGCCAGGTCGGCCCCGACGCCGTCGGGGTCTCCCCCGCCGCGCCGGCCCGCGAGGTGCCGGCGGATCGTGAACGCGTCGAGCAGCGCCTGCGTGGGGTGCTGGTGCGTGCCGTCGCCCGCGTTCAGGACGCCGGCGTCGAGCCAGCCGGCGTGGGCGAGCTGGTACGGCGCGCCCGAGGCCCAGTGCCGCACGACGACCGCGTCGGCGCCCATCGCGTGCAGGGTCAGCGCGGTGTCCTTCAGCGACTCGCCCTTGGACACGCTGGAGCCCTTGGCCGAGAAGTTGATGACGTCCGCGGACAGGCGCTTCGCCGCCGCCTCGAACGAGATGCGCGTGCGCGTCGAGTCCTCGAAGAACAGGTTGACGACGGTCCGCCCGCGCAGCGTCGGCAGCTTCTTGATCGCGCGCGACTGGGTCGCGGCCATCTGCGCGGCCGTGTCGAGCAGGAGGAGGGCGTCGTCCTTGCTCAGGTCCGCCGTGGAGAGCAGGTGCTTCATCGCTCGCCTCCCCCGGCGCTGATGACCACGGCGTCGTCGGTGCCGTCGACCTCGCTCAGCAGGACGCGCACGCGCTCCGAGACCGCGGTCGGGAGATTCTTGCCCACGAAGTCCGGGCGGATCGGCAGCTCGCGGTGGCCGCGGTCGACGAGGCACGCGAGCCGCACCGCGCGCGGACGGCCGAGGTCCCCGATCGCGTCGAGCGCCGCCCGGATCGTGCGGCCCGAGAACAGCACGTCGTCGACGAGCACGACCGTCTTGCCCTCGATGCCCGCACCGGGCAGGCGCGTCACGCCGACGGCGCGGGTGGGCTGTCGCCGCAGGTCGTCGCGGTACATGGTGACGTCGAGCTCGCCCAGCCCCTGGACGGGGTCGAACGCGGGGTCGATGGCCGCGAGCCGCTCGGCGAGGCGGGCCGCGAGCGTGACGCCGCGGGTGGGGATCCCGAGGAGGACGACGTCGTCGACCCCCTTGGCGCGCTCGACGACCTCGTGGGCGATCCGGGTCAGGGCACGCGCCACGTCCGCGGCGCCGAGGACGGTCCGCGTCCCCGGGTCCGTCTCCGGACCGGGTCGCGCGTCGGCCCGCGCGTCGGCGTGGCCGGGCATGCCGGTACCAGGGTTCACCTGGCGACCTCCTTCCCCGCCTCACGGGACGGGCTTAAAGGGTGTCTGTCGGGCCTCAGGGTAACGCGGCGGCGCGCGCGGCCGCCGCACCGCCCCACGATGCGGACGCGACGTGCGTCACACCGACCGCTCGGGCCGCACCGACCGCTCAGGCCAGGAGGGTCGGCTTCACGTCGACGATGCGCCCGAGCAGACCGTTGACGAACGACGGCGAGTCGTCCGTGGACAGCCGGGCGGCCAGGTCCACGGCCTCGTCGACCGCGACGGCGTCAGGCACGTCGTCGTTGAAGAGCACCTCCCACGTGCCGATGCGCAGCAGCGCCCGGTCGACGGCGGGCATGCGCTCCAGGCTCCACCCGTGCGAGTAGGTCTCGAGCAGCTCGTCGATGCGCTCGCGGT
>JAPSLD010000167.1 GCA_031181105.1 Isoptericola sp.
CGGCGACCCGGCCGGCGCCGACGGCGCTCGCGGCCTGCGTGTCACGCTCGAGTGGCCGCGCGAGCGCGACGCACGCCCCGACGCGGACCGGGCGACCGGCGTCGGGCAGGAGAGGGAGGTGGACGCGTGAACCGCATCCTCGTGGCGGAGGACGAGACGCGCATCGCGCAGTTCGTGCAGAAGGGGCTGCGCGCGCACGGGTTCGTCCCGACCGTGGTCGCGGACGGACGCTCCGCGCTGCAGCACGCGATCAGCGACGAGTTCGACCTGATGGTGCTCGACATCGGTCTGCCGGGCATCGACGGGTTCGAGGTGCTGTCGCGGCTGCGCGACGTCGGGTCGACGATGCCCGTCATCATCCTGACGGCGCGCGACTCGGTCTCCGACCGCGTGGCGGGGCTGCAGGGCGGCGCCGACGACTACATGTCCAAGCCGTTCGGGTTCGAGGAGCTCCTGGCCCGGGTCCGCCTGCGGCTGCGCGACCCGGCGGCGCGCACGTCCGACGGCGGCGTGCTCGAGCGCGGGGGCCTGCGGGTGGACGTCGCGGCGCGGCGCGTGACCGTGGACGGGCGCGACGTCGACCTGTCGGCCCGGGAGTTCGCGCTCGCCGAGGTGTTCCTGCGGCACGCCGGCCAGGTTCTGTCGCGCGAGCAGCTGCTGTCGCGCGTGTGGGGCTACGACTTCGACCCCGGCTCGAACGTGGTCGACGTGTACGTGCGGTACCTGCGCAAGAAGCTCGGGGCGGAGCGGATCGAGACCGTGCGGGGATCGGGCTACCGCCTGCCCTGAGGCGCTACGCCGGGGGAGGGGCGGTGCTCGCGCGGACCACCAGCGACGTCGGCAGCTGCAGGTGCTGCTCGCGCGGGGCACCCTCGAGCAGGTCGAGCACCATGCGCAGCGCCTCGGCGCCCATCCGGTGCAGGGGCTGGGCCACCGTGGTGAGCGGCGGCGTGCTCGTCGCCGACTCGGGAACGTTGTCGAAGCCGACCACGGACAGGTCCTCGGGCACCCGGAGCCCCAGCTCCTGCGCGACCTCGATGACGTGGATCGCCGACTGGTCGTTGGCCGCGAAGACGGCGGTCGGCCGCACCCCGCCGGCCGGGTCGAGCAGCTCGCGGGCCGGCGTGTCCGCCGTGTCCGGACGGTAGCCACCCACGCGGACCAGGTCGGGATCGACGGCGATCCCCGCGGCCTCGAGCGCCTGCCGGTAGCCGAGCTCGCGCAGCCGCGCCGACTCGAGGTCGGTGCGCCCGCCCAGGTGCGCGATGCGCCGGTGACCCAGGCCGAGCAGGTGCTCGACGGCCTCGCGGGCGCCCGTCGTGTTGTCGGAGTCGACCGTGTGCGTGCCCTCGGGGCCGGTGTGCGGGTCGACGGCGACGACCGGGACGCCGACCGCGTCGGACATGACCATCGTGGGCGTGACGACGATCGCGGCGTCGATCAGCGTGCCCGCGAGGCGCGAGAGGGAGCGGCGCTCCCAGCCGACCTTGGCCCCGCCGTCGCTGCCGCCCGAGTACGCGAGGAGCTCGTACCCCGTGCCGTCGACCGCGGCCGAGATGCCCTTCAGGAGCTCCGTCGAGTACGGCTCGAACTCGGCGACGAGGACGCCGATGACGTTGGTGCTCTGGCGGCGCAGGCTGCGGGCGACCAGGGACGACTCGTAGCCCAGCTCGGCGACGACGCCGAGCACCCGCTCGGCCGTCGACGGCGACACCCCGTACCGGTTGTTCACGACCTTGGACACGGTCGCGACGGACACACCGGCGGCGCGCGCGACGTCGGAGATCGTCACGCGGCCCGCGGCGGTGCTGTCGCGGCGGGGCTGGGCGGCGGTGCTCACGGGTCGACAGTATGCGCTCCTGGCCGGTTCGGACGACTTGACGCCGCCCGCGGCACGCGGGTGTTGAAATCGTTATCGACAACGATTGACGAATCGGTGGTCGCGCTGCCAGGCTCGTGCCAGGCAGACGCACCGCGCGGAGTGGCCCGGCTGCCAGACCTGTCGACGACGACCGAGGGATCCACGATGACGAGGACTATGCGAGGCGCCACCGCCGTCGCGATCGGCGCGACCGTCTCCCTGCTCGCCGCGGCCTGCGCGGGCCAGGGGAGCGGTGGCCAGGGCGGCGGCGGCGAGACCACCGGTGCGGGAGGCGACTCCACCGTGACCTGGTGGCACAACTCCAACACCGGCGAGGGCAAGGAGTACTACGACCAGGTGGCGGCCGACTTCGAGGCCGCCAACCCGGGGGTGACGGTCCAGGTCGAGGCCATGCAGCACGAGGACATGCTCACCAAGCTGCAGGCCGCCTTCCAGTCGGGTGACGACGCGCAGATCCCCGACGTCTACATGAGCCGGGGCGGTGGCGAGCTCAAGGCCGAGGTCGAGGCCGGCCTCGTGCGCGACCTCACGGACGACGCCGCCGACACGATCGAGACCATCTCCGCCTTCACCGGCCAGTACACGGTGGACGACAAGGTCTACGCCCTGCCGTACTCCATGGGCCTGGTGGGCTTCTGGTACAACAAGGACCTCTTCGAGCAGGCCGGCATCACCGAGGTGTCGCCGAACCCGACGGTCGAGGAGTTCTACGGCTACCTCGACAAGCTCAAGTCGGCCGGCATCACGCCCGCGTCCGTGGGCGCCGGGGACAAGTGGCCCGCCGCGCACTACTGGTACTACAACGTCGTCCGCGAGTGCCCCTTCGACACCGTCGAGACCGCCATCGCCGAGAAGGACTACTCCGACCCCTGCTTCATCGAGGCGGGCGAGAAGCTCCAGGAGCTGCTCGACAAGGAGCCCTTCAACGCGGGCTTCCTGGCCACGCCGGCGCAGTCCGGGCCGACGTCGGCCTCCGGCCTCCTGGCGACCGGCAAGGTCGCGATGGAGCTCGCCGGCCACTGGGAGCCGGGCGTGGCGGGCGGACTGACCGAGGACGGCCAGGTGCCCGACTTCCTCGGCTGGTTCGCGTACCCCACCTTCCCGGGCCAGGCCGGTGACCCGGCCGACCAGATGGGTGGCGGCGACGCCTGGTCGGTGTCCGCCGGGGCGCCCGACGCCGCGGTCGACTTCGCCGAGCACCTGCTCTCCGACGAGGTCCAGACCGGGTTCGCCGAGCTCGACATGGGCCTGCCGACCAACCCGGCCGCGACCGGCTCGGTCGCCAACGAGGTGCTGGCCCAGCTGGTCCCGGTGCGCGACGGCGGCGGCAACACGCAGCTGTACCTCGACACCCGTCTCGGCCAGTCGGTCGGCCAGGCGATGAACGACGCGATCGCGCTCGTGTTCGCCGGCGAGGCGGGCCCGCAGGACGTCGTCGACGCGATCGAGTCCGCCGCAGAAGCGGAGTGATGACGTGGCGGACGACGTGACCACGCCCGTGGCCGCCTCGCCTGCGACGTCCCACCCTCAGCCGGTCGCCGCCGGCCGCGCCCTCCGGGCGCGGTCGGCGGTGCCGGCGCCGGGCGGACGCCGCACGGCGGGACCCCAGCTGCGCAAGCGTCTCGAGATCGCCTTCTTCGTCACGCCCGCGCTGGCGATCTTCCTGCTCTTCGTGATCTGGCCGATCCTGACCGCGGTCCAGCTCTCGGTCTACCGCTGGAAGGGCTTCGGCCCCCTGGTGGACTTCGTCGGCCTGCGGAACTACGTGTCGGTGCTGACGAACGACGTCTTCACCGACTCGCTCGTGCACAACCTGGTCATCGTCGTCGCGTCGATCGCGATCCAGCTGCCGCTCGGGCTGGCGATCGCCCTCCTGCTGAACCGCAAGATGTGGGGCCAGGGGCTCCTGCGGACGATCATCTTCGTCCCGTACGTGCTCGCCGAGGTGATCGCGGGCGTCGTGTGGTTCCAGCTGCTGCAGCCGCAGTACGGCGTGCTCGACACGATCATGGCGGCCGTCGGGCTCCAGGGCCCGGCGCAGGGCTGGCTGGGCGACCCGGACGTCGCCCTGTGGACCGTGATCGTCGTGCTCACCTGGAAGTACCTGGGGCTCGCCGTCATCCTGTTCCTCGCCGGCCTGCAGGGCGTGTCCGAGGACCTCTACGAGGCGGCGCAGCTCGACGGCGCGACGTGGTGGCAGGTCCAGCGCAAGATCACGATCCCGCTCCTGGGCCCGACCCTGCGCACCTGGGCCTTCCTGTCGATGATCGGCTCGCTGCAGCTCTTCGACATGGTGTGGATCCTCACCGGCGGCGGCCCCGCCAACGCGACGACCACGATGGCGACGTTCCTCATCAACGAGGGCACCCGGCGGCAGAACTTCGGCATCGCCGGGGCGGCCTCGGTGATCCTGTTCGTCGTCGCCCTCGTGATGGCCCTCGCCTACCAGCACTTCATCCTGCGTCGCGACACGCAGGCCGACGACGGGGGCCGCCGCGCGGCGAGGTCCCGGAAGGGGGCGACGCGATGACCGCCGTCCTGACCGCTCCGCCCAGCACGCCGCCGGCGTCCGGCACCGAGAGCCGCCGCCGCGGCGGCGCGTACTCCGGCGGCAACCCGCTCGTGTACTGCATCGCGCTCGTCGTGGCCGCGCTCACGCTCGGGCCCGTGGTCTACGGGGTCCTGGGGGGCTTCCGGACCAACGCGCAGCTCGCCGAGGCGCCGGCAGGCCTCCCGGACCCCTGGGTCCTCACCAACTACGCGGGCGTCCTGACGAACCCGAGCTTCTGGCAGTACACGTGGAACTCGGTCGCGATCGCCGTGATCACGACGGCCGTCGTGGTCGTCTTCGGCGTCATGGCCGCCTACCCGCTGGCCCGCTACGAGTTCAAGGGCCGCGAGGGCCTGTTCATGGTGTTCGTGGTCGGCCTGCTGTTCCCGGCCGCCGTCGCCATCGTGCCGCTGTTCATCCTCATCACCCAGAACCTCCAGCTCGGCAACACGTGGCTCGGGGTGGCCCTTCCGCAGGCGGCGTTCGCGCTGCCGATGACGGTCGTCATCCTGCGCCCGTTCCTCATGGCGCTGCCGAAGGAGCTGGAGGAGGCGGCGATGCTCGACGGCGCGTCCCGCATCGGGTTCTTCTGGCGGATCCTGATCCCGCTGTCGGGACCCGGCATGGTGACCGTGGGGGTGCTGGCGTTCGTCGGCTCGTGGAACGCCTACCTGCTGCCGCTGCTGCTGCTGCAGAGCGACATGAAGACGCTGCCGCTCGGCGTCGCCGACTTCTCCTCGGAGCACTCGGCCGACACCGCGGGCGTCTTCGCCTTCACCACGCTGGCCATGATCCCGGCGCTGGTGTTCTTCCTGGCGATGCAGAAGCGCATCGTCAACGGACTGCAGGGCGCGGTCAAGGGATGACCGCGCAGAGGGAAGGACGGATGGACCC
>JAPSLD010000168.1 GCA_031181105.1 Isoptericola sp.
GGGTGGGCGGGGACGCGCGACGACGAGTGGCTCAGCGGGGTGGGCCGAGGACCGACGGCGCGCGCCGGTGCTCAGGTCCGCCGGAGCGGTGGGGGGCTGAGGTGGGCGCGGTCAGCGACAGCAGCACGGACAGCTGCACGGGCACGCCGGCATCGCGTGACGGTCCGTCACGAGGCTCGGGTGCGCGGCCGTGGTCATGGCGACGAAGGTATCCCGGCGGGCGGCCCGGCGAAACCGCACGTCCGCATGCTGGGACCACGATGTGGGACGGGCTCCGTCGGGCCACGTGGGAGGCCTCGCGGTTAGGGTGACGGCCATGGAGCTCCTCTACAACGTCCTCGTCGTCCTGCACTTCGTCGGCTGGGCCGTCGTCCTGGGCGGCTACCTCGCGTCGCTGCGCACCCCGGGGCTGTACCGCGGCGTGTTCCACGGGGCGGCGACGGCGCTCGTCGCCGGCGTCCTCATGGTGGGCGTCGCCGAGGCGGGCGACGTCTGGAGCGAGGGCGAGGCGCCCTCCATGGGCAAGATCGGCGTCAAGCTCGCGGTCGCGCTCGTCATCGCCGTCCTCGCGTTCCTCGCCAAGCGCCAGGGTGCCAAGCGCGACAACGGCACCGGCCCGGTCGCCCCCGGCCTCAAGCACGCGATCGGCGTGCTGACCCTGGTCAACATCGTCGTCGCGGTCTTCTGGTGACGACGGGGACGGTGCGGTGAGCGCCCCGGGGGAGGTGCTCGTCGGGCTCGCGATCCTCGTGGGTCTCGTGGGCACCGTCGTGCAGGTCCTGCCGGGCAGCGTCCTGGTGCTCGGGTCCGTGCTGGTCTGGGCGTGGGTGACGGGCGGCACGACGGCGTGGGTCGTCTTCGCCGTCGCCGCCGTGGCGGTCGGGCTGGCCGAGCTGGGGCAGTGGATCTTCGCGGGCCGGCACATGCGCCGGGCCGAGGTGCCGTGGTCGACTCTCGTGTGGGGCGGGCTGGCCGGCGTCGTCGGGTTCTTCGTGATCCCGGTGGTCGGGCTGTTCGTCTTCTTCGTGGGCGCGGTGTTCCTGGCCGAGCTGATGCGCCGCCGGGACCGGGTCGCGGCCTGGCGGGCGACGCTCGCGGCCGTCCAGGCGACCGGCATCACGATCCTCGTCCAGCTGCTGGGCGGGCTGGTGGCCACGGCGGCCTGGATCGTCGGGCTGGTCCTCACCTGAGGCGCGGCGGGCGCCGCGCGCGCCCGGGTACCGTCTCCCCGTGCGACCCACCGACCTGCCGCTGATCCGTACCGTCTCCGTGCCCACCGTCCACCCGGACGGCACCCGCGCGGTCGTCGCCGTCACCCGGCCGGACCTCGACGCCGACGCGGCCGTCGGCCAGCTCTGGTCGGTGCCGCTGGACGGCCGCGGCGGGCCGCGACGCCTCACCCGCGGCTTCCGGGACGCCGCACCGCGGTTCTCGCCCGACGGGTCCCTCCTGGCGTTCCTCCGCGCGGCGCCGGGCGAGCCGCCGCAGCTCTTCGTGGTCGCTGCGGACGGCGGCGAGCCGGTCCAGGTCACCGACCGGGCGCTCGGCGTCGCGGACCACCGGTGGTCCCCCGACGGGGCGCGCCTCGCCTTCGCGAGCCGTGACCCGGAGCAGGGCCGGTACGGCACCGTCGAGGGACTCGGCGCGGGTGCCGAGCCGCCGCGGCGCATCACCACCTGGCGGTACCGGCTCAACGGGGTGGGGTACCACCGCGACCGCCCCCAGCACGTGTTCCTCGTCGACGTGCCCGACGTGTCGGCCGAGCCCGTGGTGCAGCCCGCCCCGACCGCCGAGGGACCGGCCGAGCCGCGGCCCGCGGTCCCGCGAGCCCGCCGGGTCACGGGCGCCGCCGTCGACCACGGGGCGTTCGCGTTCTCGCCCGACGGCTCCACGCTCGCCGTCGTGGCCGCCACGCACGCCGGCGCCGACGAGGACCTGCGCGACGACGTCCTGCTCCTCGACCTCGCCGGCCTCCCGGACGACGGCGAGGCGAGGGCGACGACCGTCGTCGGGCCGGAGGCGGACCTCGCGGTGCAGACCGTCGCGTACGGCGAGGACGGCGCCCTCTGGCTGCTCGCCCAGGACCTCGGCCCCGGGGGCCGCGACTTCGTCGCGCGGAACACGGCGCTGTACGTCGTCGAGCCCGACCGCGACGGCCGGCCTGCGCCGCGCCGGGTGACCGAGCCCGAGGACCTCGACCTGGGCGGGCCGCTCGTGGTGACGGCGGACGGGGTGCTCGCGGTCCTGGCGGTCCGCGGCACGCAGCAGCTCGTGCGCGTCTCGCCGGCCGGCGAGGTCGCCGAGCTCACGTCCGGCCCGGTCGTGGTGGCGGGCGCCGACGCCCTGCCCGACGGCGGTGCCGCTGTCGCGTACGCCGACCCCGGCTCGTACGGCGACGTCGGGATCGTGGCCGGCGGAGGGGCGCCCACCGAGCCGCGCCGGCTGACCGACCTCTCCGCGGAGCTGCGCGCGGCCGGGGTGGTCGCCCCGACCGAGCTGGTGGTGGACGGGCGCGACGGGTACCCGGTCCACGGCTGGGTCGCCGTGCCCGACGCCGGGAGGCACGGCGCCGGGCCGTACCCGGTGGTCCTCATGATCCACGGCGGCCCGTTCGCGGCGTACACGCCCGCGCTCTTCGACGAGACGCAGGTCCTGGCCGGCGCCGGGTACGCGGTCGTGTACTGCAACCCGCGCGGCTCGGCGTCCTACGGCCAGGCGCACGGCCGCGCGATCCGGCAGGCGATGGGCACGGTCGACCTGCACGACGTGCTCGACTTCCTCGACGGCGCCGTGGCGGCCGACGCGCGGCTCGACGGCGGGCGCGTCGGCGTCATGGGCGGCTCCTACGGCGGGTACCTCACCGCGTGGGCGGTCGCGCACGACCACCGGTTCGCCGGCGCGATCGTCGAGCGCGGCTTCCTCGACCCGGAGGCCTTCTTCGGCACCGCGGACATCGGGTCGTTCTTCGGGCTCGAGTACGTCGGGACGTCCGCGAACCAGGCGGCCGCGCAGAGCCCTCAGGCGGTGGCGCACCAGGTGCGCACGCCGACGCTCGTGGTGCACTCCGAGCAGGACCTGCGCTGCCCGCTGAGCCAGGCCGAGCGCTACTACGCGACGCTCCGGCGGCACGGGGTCGACACCGAGCTCGTCGTGTTCCCGGGCGAGGACCACGAGCTCTCGCGGGCCGGGCGCCCCCGCCACCGGCTGCAGCGGTTCGAGGTCGTCCTCGACTGGTGGGAGCGTCACCTCCCGGTGGCCCGGGCGAGCGCCGCCTCCGGTGCCGCCACCTCCGACGCCGCGGGGGTGCGCGCGCGTGTCGTCCGGGTCGACGACCTCGACGCGCGCACCGCCTACGCGGTGTGGCGGCTGCGCCAGGACGTGTTCGTCGTCGAGCAGGACTGCGCGTACCCCGACCTCGACGGGCGCGACCTGGAGCCCGGCACCCGCCACGTGGTGCTCGAGCGCGCCGGGGGCGCCGACGGCGCGGTGCCCGCGGTCGTCGGTACGGCGCGCGTCCTCGACGACGGCGACGTGTGGCGCGTCGGGCGTGTGGTGTGCGACCGCGCCGTGCGCGGGTCCGGGGCGTCCGGCGTGCTCGTGCGGGCCGCGCTCGACGCGACCGGCGCCGCCGACCGCGCGGCCGGGTCCGCGCGGGACGTCGTGCTCGACGCCCAGTCGCCGCTGGTGGGGTGGTACGCGCGGTTCGGGTTCGAGCCCGACGGCGACGAGTTCGTCGAGGACGGGATCCCGCACACTCCCATGCGCCTGCGCCGCTGAGCCCGCCGGCACGGCCGGGGCGGTGCCCCGTCGCCCGGACCGGGGTGTCGGTCCGGGCGCCTAGGCTTGTCCCACGATGACCTCGCTCTTCGACAGCCTCTCGCTGCCCGGCTTCGCACCGACGTCGCGGGACGACACCGCGCGCCTGCCGTCCACCGCCCCCCGCTGGGACGAGGAGGGGGCCGAGGGCGCGCCGGACTGGGTGCGCGACGCCGTGGGGCCGCAGGACCGCGGCGAGGGCCGGCCGCGGGCGCGCGGCGCGTACTCCCACCTCGACCCGGACGCCCTGCTCGAGGGGCTCAACCCGCAGCAGCGTGCCGCCGTCGTGCACCACGGTTCGCCGCTGCTCATCGTCGCCGGCGCCGGCTCGGGCAAGACGCGGGTGCTCACGCACCGCATCGCGCACCTGCTCGCGACCGGCCGGGCGCGCGCGGGCGAGATCCTGGCGATCACCTTCACGAACAAGGCCGCGGCGGAGATGCGCGAGCGGGTCGGGCAGCTCGTCGGGCCCTCGGCGAACCGGATGTGGGTCTCGACGTTCCACTCCGCGTGCGTGCGGATCCTGCGCAAGGAGGCCACGACCCTCGGCCTGCGGTCGAGCTTCTCGATCTACGACGCGGCCGACTCCCAGCGCCTGATCACGCTGGTCACGCGCGAGCTGAACCTCGACCCGAAGAAGTACCCGGCCCGCTCGCTCGCGAACAGGATCAGCGACCTCAAGAACGAGCTGATCGACCCCGACACGTACGCCGAGAAGTCGGGCGCGGACGCCACGGAGGAGGGGTGGCGCGAGCGCGCGGCCCGCGGCGGCGGGCTCGCGGCGCCCCAGGTCCCCGAGTTCGACACCGTGCTCGCCGACGTGTACCGCCGCTACCAGGCCCGCCTGGCGCAGGCGCACGCGCTCGACTTCGACGACATCATCATGACGACGGTCAACCTGCTCCAGGCGTTCCCGAACGTCGCCGAGCACTACCGCCGCCGGTTCCGGCACATCCTCGTCGACGAGTACCAGGACACGAACCACGCGCAGTACGTGCTCGTCAGGGAGCTCGCAGGAGCGGGGAGCGACCTGGACCCGGCCGAGCTGACCGTCGTCGGGGACGCCGACCAGTCCATCTACGCCTTCCGCGGGGCGACGATCCGCAACATCGTCGAGTTCGAGGAGGACTACCCGGACGCGACGACGATCCTGCTCGAGCAGAACTACCGCTCGACGCAGAACATCCTCGAGGCGGCCAACGCGGTCATCTCGCGCAACGCGGACCGCAAGCCCAAGCGCCTGTGGACCGCCGCCGGCGCGGGCGCCAAGATCGTCGGCTACGTCGCCGACGACGAGCACGCCGAGGCGCGGTTCGTGGCCGAGGAGATCGACCGGCTCGGCGACAGCGAGGGCGTGCGGCCGGGCGACGTCGCGGTCTTCTACCGCACCAACGCGCAGTCCCGCGCGCTCGAGGAGGTGCTCATCCGCGTCGGCCTGCCGTACAAGGTGGTGGGCGGCACGCGGTTCTACGAGCGCAGGTACGCGATCG
>JAPSLD010000169.1 GCA_031181105.1 Isoptericola sp.
GGTCCACGCGTCCTCGAGGAGGTAGCGCGCGACCTCGGGATCGCCGTAGTACCCGAGGCTCGGCTCGAGGTCCTCCGGACGGTACAGGCGCAGGGTCAGGCGACCGGTCGTCAGGGGCACGGGCGTGGCGTCGGCGCCGGGGGCGTTCCCGGGTGCGGGGTCGTTCGTCACGGGTGAAGACGGTAGTCGCCGGAGCACACGTCGGCTCGTCTGGGCCACACTCGACCCGTGACGCTCACCCCGCGTGCCCTCAACCGTGCCACGCTGGCACGCCAGCTGCTGCTCGCCCGCGTCGCCGCCCCGGGGCCCGACGGCGTCGCCGAGACCGTCCGCCGCGTGACGGCGCTCCAGGCCCAGCACCCGGCGTCACCGTACGTGGCGCTGTGGAACCGGGTCGACGGCTTCGCCGCCGCCGACCTCGACGCGGCGTACTCCCGGCGGCAGGTCCTGCGGTCGACGCTGATGCGCATCACGCTGCACGCGGTGCACTCCGGCGACCACCACGCCTTCCGCACCGCGATGCAGCCGACGCTGCGGGCCGCGCGCCTGAACGACCGGCGGTTCACCAGCACGGGGTTCACGGCCGAGGAGGCGGACGCCCTCGTCCCGGACCTGCTCGCCCTCGTCGCCGAGCCGCGCCGGGGCGAGGACGTCGTCGCGTGGATCGACGAGCGCCACCCCGGGCACGGGAAGATCGCGTGGTGGGCGCTGCGGCACTACGGGCCGTTCGTGCACGCGCCGACGGACGCGCCGTGGTCGTTCGGCCCGCGCGCCTCCTGGCTCCCGGCGCCGGGGCACGACGGGGAGCCCGACCACGTGGGGCCCGGTCCCGACGACGCGCTGCCCTGGCTGGTGCGGCGGTACCTGGAGGGCTTCGGCCCGGCGTCGGTGGCCGACGTCGGGCAGTTCCTGCTGGTGCACCGCCCGCGCGTGCGGGCGGCCGTCGCGGCGCTGGGTGACGCGCTGGAGACGCTGGACGGGCCGGACGGCACGACGCTCCACGACGTGCCGGGAGCGCCACGGCCCGCGGAGGACGCCCCGGCGCCGCCCCGGTTGCTGGGCATGTGGGACGAGGTGCTCCTCGCCCACGCCGACCGGAGCCGCCTCGTCCCGCCCGCGTACCGCAAGCTCGTCACGCAGGTCAACGGGGACGTCCTGCCCGCGATCCTGGTGGACGGGTACGTGGCCGGGGTGTGGCGGACGGTCGACGGGCCCGACGGCGCACCGCTCGTCGAGGCGCGCGCCTTCGAGCCGCTGGGCGCGGACGCGTGGTCGGCCCTGGCCGGCGAGGCCGCGAGCCTGCTGACGATGCTCGGCCCGCGCGACCCGCACCCGTACCGGCGGTACGACCGGTGGTGGGACCGCCTCCCGGAGGCCGCCGAGCTGCGGCGCCTGCCCGCCTGACCGGCGAAAATCCCTGGCGGACCGCCGCGGCCGGGTGGAGCGTGGAGCCATGACCTCACCGGCACCCCGGACGGACGTGGCCACGCCGACGTGGCGCGTCGTGGCCCCGCCCCACGCGACCTCGCTCGACCACCCCGACGCCTGGGCGTACCGCGGGATCGCGGACGTCGAGCAGGCGGCGGCGCTCGCCGAGTTCGGCGACGACCACGTCGCACCGCGCGCGATCGACGTCCTGGTGGGCATGCACCACCAGGAGTACGTCCGCAAGGAGCGGCTCGTCGCCGTCGAGGACGGACCCGACGGCGCCCCGCGCGTCGTCGGGCACGGCGTGCTCCGCCTGCCCGTGCGGGACAACCTGCACCTCGCAGAGATCCGCGTCGTCGTCGCGCCGGCCCACCGCGGCCGCGGCATCGGCTCGGCGCTCCTCGAACCGCTGCGACGCCGCGCCCAGGACGAGGGCCGCACCACGCTGATCGGCGAGGTCGAGTTCGCCGCCGAGCCGCAGGCGGGCGCGCCCGGGGCGGTGCGACCGCCGTCGGGTCACGGGAGCGTCTCCGCCGACCTGCCCGGCCTGCGGTTCGCCCGCAGGGCGGGCCTGCGGCTCGAGCTCGTGGCGCGGCGCTCGGCCCTCGACCTGCCGCTCGCCGACGGCGCGCTGGAGCGCCTCGAGGCCGAGGCCCGGGCGGCCGCGGGTGACGAGTACCGCACTCACACCTGGGTCGACGAGATCCCCGACGCCTGGATCGACCAGTACGCGCTGCTCGAGCAGCGGCTCAGCACCGACGAGCCGAACGCCGGTCTCGAGCTCGAGCCGGAGCACTGGGACGCCGCGCGCGTGCGCCAGATGCTGGACCAGATGGCCGAGCGCGGGCAGGGCTTCGTCGTGACCGTCGCCGAGCACGTCGCCACCGGCGAGCTCGCGGGCATGACCATGCTGATCCACGCGCACGACCGGGTCGAGTTCACCGACCAGGAGAGCACCGTCGTGCTGCCCGCCCACCGCGGCCACCGGCTCGGCATGCTGGTCAAGGTCGTCAACCTGCGGGCCCACGCGCACGTGCGCCCGCAGACGCGGCGCATCTACACGTGGAACAACGAGGACAACCAGCACATGCTCGCGATCAACGTCGCGCTCGGGTTCCGGCCGGCCGGCGGGTCGGCGGAGGTCCAGGCCAGGCTGGCCGAGCTCACGCCCCTCGAGGGCTGAGCACCCGCCGCAGCCACGCCTCGCGCGCGGCCTTCGCGCCGCGCGAGATCGCCGCCCGGGGCGCGTGCACGTCGAAGCCGTGGTTGCCGCCGGGCCACACGTGCAGCTCGGCCTGCCCACCGTCGCGCCAGAGCGCGGACGCGTACGCCACGACCTCGTCACGGAAGGTCTCGCACGACCCGACGTCGAGGAACGCCGGCGGAAGTCCCGACAGCCCGCCGACGGCGTCGGCCGCCCGGGCGGGCGCGGCGTACGGGGAGACGTCCGGGCCGCCGCGCGCGTCCCCGAGCAGGGCGGTCCAGCCGCGCTCGTTCGACACCGAGTCCCACGTGTCCACGCCGGTCATCTGCCGGGCCGAGACGGTGTCGTTGCGGTCGTCGAGCATCGGGCACAGCAGGAGCTGGCCGCGCAGCGCCGGACCGCCGCGGTCGCGCGCCAGCAGGGCCAGGGCCGCGACGAGACCGCCGCCCGCGCTCCCGCCGGCGACGAGCAGCCGCTCCGGGTCGATGCCCAGCTCGTCGGTGTGCTCGGCGGTCCACAGGAGCGCGGCGTAGCAGTCCTCGACCGGCCCCGGGTGCGGCGTCGTCGGCGCGAGCCGGTACTCGACCGCGACCACCACGGCGCCCACCGCCGTCGCCCAGTCCAGCGCGAGGTCCATGCCGGTGGTGCGGTCGCCCGAGACCATGCCGCCGCCGTGGACGTGGACGATCCCGGGTGCGCCCGCTCCCGGCCCGACGCCGGCGGGCCGGCAGACCAGCACCGTGACGTCCGGCGCTCCGGCCGGGCCCGCAACCTGCCGGTGCTCGACGGCGAACGCCCCGCCGCGTGCGAGGTGCTCGTCCGAGAGCTCGCACACCACCGGGGGTGACTGCGCGACCCGCGGCTGCGTCACCGCGAGCGTGTCGAGATCCGGCGGCTCGGGCGGCTCCGGGAACAGCTCCGCGAGGACCGGTGCTAGCTCGGCGTCGAACGGCGGCGGCGTGAGCATCAGCGTGCCGCTCCCGCCTCGGTGGGCTGGGCGGGCTCGGCGTCCTCGGCCGGGTCGGCGTCGAAGGCGGGGAGGCCGTCGATGCTCGTCCGGTTCTTGCGGCGCCGGTAGGCGCGCGATCCGGCCTCGCCCTTGCGCTCGAAGAACGGCTCGATCAGGTCCCGCTCGCCCTCGTACGCCATCAGCGGCACGCCGAACCCGCAGCTGTCGGAGACGCGCTCGACGTCGACGACCACCACCGCACGGGCGCCGGGAAGGTCGACGAACCGGCTCGCGAGCGCCGCGTACTCGTCGTCGTACCGCGTCACGACGCGTCCGGTGCCGTGGAACCGGACGATGTTCGGCGCACCCTCGAACGCGCAGAACATGACGGTGATGCGGCCGTTCTCGCGGAGGTGCGCGATCGTCTCGCTCCCGCTGCCCGTGCCGTCGAGCCAGGCGAAGGTGCGGTCGTCCAGCACCGCGAAGGTGCCCGCGACGCCGCGGGGCGAGACGTTGACGTGGCCGTCGGCCGCGAGCGGCGCCGTCGCGACGAAGAAGACGTGCTGCCGCTCGACGAACTCGCGCAGCCGGCCCTCGATGCGCTCGTAGACCTTTCCCATGGCGTCATGCTGTCAGGTGGTGGCCGACGACCGCGAGGACGCGTCGGTCCTTGACCTGTGGCCGGCGGCCGTGTCGGATGGGGCCGTGAACCCCACGGCGAGCGGTACGCCGCCACAGGTCAGGACCGCCACGAGTCGAGACGTCGCCCGGGCGGGGGAGGTGCTCGCGGAGGCCTTCGGCGACCGCCCGCCCTTCACCTGGATCGAGCCGGACCCCGGGCTCCGTGCGGCGGGACTGCGGGCCCTCTTCGGGGTGACGCTCGAGGTCCTGCACCCCGTGACCGAGGGGACGCAGGTCATGGCGGCCGGGGACGACGTGCTGGGCGTGGCCGTGTGGGCGCCTCCGGGGCGGTGGAAGCCGTCGCTGTGGCGGCGGGCGCAGGTGGGTCCGCGGCTCGTGCGCGCCGTCGGACCGCGTCACGTCTCCGGCTTCGCGAACCGGGGCGGGGCCGTCGACAAGGCGCTGGAGCGGTCGCACCCCGCCGAGCCGCACTGGTACCTGGTGGCGCTCGGCGTCGCGCCCGAGGCGCAGGGTCAGGGCGTCGGGGACGCGCTCGTCCGCGCGGGCCTGGACCGGTGTGACGCCGAGGGGGTCCCGGCCTACCTCGAGTGCCTGACGGAGCTCGAGGGCTACTACGCGAGGTTCGGGTTCTCGCGGACCGCCGAGATCCCGATGCCGGCGGGTGCCGGACCGCAGCTGTCGATGTGGCGCGCTCCGGAGTCCCGCGCTGGGACGGCACCCGGCCAGGGTTAGCGCATCCACCTCCGGCGGACCAGGGCGACCCCGACGAGGACGAGCAGGGCGCTCAGGCCGAGCGCGGGTCCGACGGCCGAGCTCGCACCCGACTGCGCGAGCTTCGACGTCCCGTACCGTCGGTCGTCGTTCCCGGTGTCGCCACGGTTCCCACCGTTGCCGCTGCCGTTCCCGCTCCCGTTGTCGCCGTTCCCGTTGTCGCCGTTGCCGTCGTCGTCACCCTCGACCTCGGTGCCGTCGACCTCGGTGCCGTCGACTTCGGTGCCGTCGACTTCGGTGCCGTCGACTTCGGTGCCGTCGACTTCGGTGCCGTCGACTTCGGTGCCGTCGACTTCGGTGCCGTCGA
>JAPSLD010000170.1 GCA_031181105.1 Isoptericola sp.
CCCCGACCCGACGACAGATCACCGACCCCGGTTTCGAGCGGGACGGGGGTCTCGGTTAGGGTAGGAGCAGACCCCTCGTGCGGCACCATCTCGCCGAACTCCCCCAGGGCCGGAAGGCAGCAAGGGTAGGTGAGCTCTGGTGGGTGTGCGGGGGGTCCTTGCTTTCCGGTCCCGCCCCGGGCACACCCCGGCGGGGCTCGCCGCCGTGTGACGCGGCCCACGCCGCACCCGCTTCTCCACGATGTGGACGGATTTTCGATTGCATCGTGAGATTTACCCGGCCCCGAGTTGGTGGATCGACCGGCCGGGTGTTCACCTTGTGAGCATGTCCCGCACCGTGACCGCAGCCGCCCCGACCACGCGCACCTGTCGCGTCGTCATGTGCTGCACCGCGATGCCTGCGGACCGAATGCGCGGCGCCTGACCCCAGGCCTCCCGCCCCCGCCGGCCCGGCGTCCGTCCCTACGGACAGGGCACACCCCTGCGCCCGCCACGCGCTGATGGCCGTGGCCGCCGCCCCCGAGCACCCCCACGACGTCCGTGGCACGGCGAACCCGTGCGCGCCGTCGTCCACCCGGAAGGACACCCATGTCTCGCAAGACCTTCTCCCTCACCGCCCTGACGGCCGCCGGAGCCCTGGCGCTCGCGGGCTGCGGCGCGGACGCCGACGCGGCCGGCGGCTTCTCGGCCGGCACCGCGGAGGACCCGGTGCGCATCGGCGTCGTCTCCGCCGGCGAGGACTACTGGGAGACCTTCACGCAGGCCGCGGCCGAGGAGGGCATCACGGTCGAGATCGTGAACTTCTCCGACTACCAGCTGCCCAACCAGGGCCTGTCGGACGGCGACCTCGACCTCAACCAGTTCCAGCACCTGCAGTTCCTCGCCGGCTACAACGTGGCCAGCGGCCAGGACCTCACGCCGGTGGGCGCGACGGCGGTCTACCCGCTCGCGCTGTACTCCCTGGAGCACGGCTCGGTCGAGGAGATCCCGGACGGCGGCGAGGTCGCCATCCCCAACGACGAGACCAACCAGGCGCGTGCGCTGCTCGTGCTCCAGGAGGCAGGCCTGATCACCCTGCGCGACGGCGGGAACTCGTTCTCGACGCCCGCCGACGTCGTCGCCGAGGAGTCCAAGGTCACGGTCACGCCGGTCGACGCCGCGCAGACCGCGCTCGCGCTGCAGGACGTCGACGCGTCGATCATCAACAACGACTTCGTCAGCGAGGCCGGCCTGACCGCCGACGACGCGATCTTCTCCGACGACCCCGACTCGGCCGCGTCCGAGCCGTACATCAACGTGTGGGTCGCGCGCGCCGAGGACGCAGACCACGAGACGGTCGCCAAGCTCGTGGACGTCTTCCACACGCCCGAGGTCGAGCAGGGCGTGCTCGACGCGTCCGGCGGCACCGGCGTCATCAAGGACAACGACGCCGCCGAGCTGCAGGCCATCCTCGAGGAGATCGAGACCAACCTGCAGGCCCAGGGCTGATGACGGCCCCGATCATCAGCTTCCGCGGCGCCACCAAGGTCTTCCCTGGTCGGCGCCGCGGGGGCGAGGTGCGCGCGGTCGACGGTGTCACGCTCGACGTGCACGCCGGCGAGATCTTCGGCGTCATCGGCTACTCGGGCGCGGGGAAGTCGACGCTCGTGCGCCTGATCAACGCGCTCGAGCCGACGACGGCCGGGTCGGTCGTCGTCGACGGCACCGACCTCACCGGCCTGAGCGAGGCCCGGCTGCGGCCCGTGCGCGCCGGGATCGGCATGATCTTCCAGCAGTTCAACCTGCTGTCGTCGCGGACCGTGGCGGGCAACGTCGCGTACCCGCTGGAGGTCGCGGGCTGGTCGCGGGCGCGGCGGGCCGAGCGGGTCCGCGAGCTGCTCGACTTCGTGGGGATCGGGGACAAGGCCGACGTCTACCCGTCCAAGCTCTCCGGCGGGCAGAAGCAGCGGGTCGGCATCGCCCGCGCGCTGGCCACCAACCCGAAGATCCTCCTCGCCGACGAGGCGACGAGCGCGCTCGACCCGGAGACCACGGCAGACGTGCTCGCGCTGCTGCGGCGGGTCAACCGGGAGCTCGGCATCACCGTCGTCGTGATCACGCACGAGATGGACGCGGTGCGCTCGATCTGCCACCGCGTCGCGGTGATGGAGCACGGCAAGGTCGTCGAGCTGGGTGACGCCTACCAGGTCTTCAGCGCGCCGCGGCACCCGGTCACGCGCCGGTTCGTCGCCTCGGCGCTCAAGGACCGGCCCTCGCCCGCGGTGCTCGCGCGCCTGCGCGCGCGCCACCCGGGCCGCATCGTCACCGTCCGGGTCGACGAGGTGGCCGGGTCCTCCACGCACCTGACCCACGTGCTCCGCGAGCACGGGGTCGACGGCACGATCGTCTACGGCGGGATCACCGAGGTCGCCGAGCGGCCGTTCGGCTCGCTCACGGTGGAGCTCGTCGGGTCCCCGGACGCGGTGGACGCCGCGCTCACGGGGCTGCGCGCGGTGACCGACGTCGTCGACCACGGGACCGCGGCCGACCCGCGCGACGACGCGTCCGCCGTCGTGCCCGTACCCGGCCCCGTGGAAGGGAGCGACCGATGAGCTGGGACCAGCTCGGCCCGCTGCTGTGGCAGGCGGCCGGCGAGACCGCGTACATGGTGCTCGTCACGCTCGTGGTGGGCGGCTTCTTCGGGCTCACGCTCGGCCTGGGGCTCTACCTGACCCGGCCGGGGAACCTGCTCGCGAACCGGGCGGTGTTCGCAGTGCTCAACGCGGCCGTGAACGTGGTGCGCCCCGTGCCGTTCATCATCTTCCTGGCGGTGCTCGGTCCGGTGACGCGTGCCGTCATCGGGCGTACGATCGGCATCGAGGCGTTCACGTTCGCGATGTGCGTCATGGCGACGTTCGTGTTCGCGCGCCTGGTCGAGCAGAACCTGGTGTCGATCGACCCGGGCGTCGTCGAGGCGGCCCGCGCGATGGGCGCGTCGCCGCTGCGGATCATCCGCACGGTGCTGGTGCCCGAGGCCCTCTCGCCCCTGGTCCTGGGGTACACCTTCCTGTTCGTGGGCGTGCTCGACATGTCCGCGATCGGCGGCTACCTCGGCGCCGGCGGCCTGGGCGACGTCGCGATCGCCTACGGCTACCGCCAGTTCGACTGGGCCGTGACCGCGACCGTCGTCGTCATCATCATCGGCATCGTGCAGCTCGTGCAGCTGCTGGGCAACTCGCTGGCGCGGCGAGCCCTGCGTCGCTGACCTGAGCGGATGACCGTCCCGGTCCCGGCGGGTTTCGCGCAGCCGGAACCCGCGGGACCGGGACGTCGGTCGCTCACACGTCGGTGAGCCGTCGCCACTGCTGCACGACGGCGGCGGTCGCCACGGGTGCGACGGCGGCGGTCAGCCAGAGCGCGGCGGGGGAGACGGCCGCCGCGGCGTCTGGACCGCCCGTGCCGGTCCACAGGGACGGCACGGCGTAGGGGAACCAGGCTCCCGCGCCGACGACGACCACCAGCTGGGTCAGGGCGACGGTCCCGATCAACGCTCCGACGGTGGCGAGCGGGCTGCGCGTCACCGTCGCCACCGCCGCGAACGGCACCGCCAGCCCGGCGGCGAGGAGGCCGGCGACGAGCGCGCGACCCGCGGCGGCCCAGGCGTCCGGGCCGAACGCCTCGCCCGCGGCGGCGGTGGCGGCCGCGGACAGCCCCACCGTCAGCCCGACGGCGGCCGCCGCGCACGCCGCGGCCCAGCCGAGCACCACGACGCACCGCGCCAGCGCGAGCGTGCCGCGCGGCGTCGCCAGGCCGAACAGCGCACCCGCCCGCCCGTCGGCGAGCGGCTGCCCGAACGCGGCGGCGAGCGCGAACCCGGCGCCCACGAGCAGCGCGACCGACAGCACCTGCCCGCACACCGCCAGGTGCGTGCCGGCGAGCGGCCCGACGGCGTAGTCGGCGAGCTTCGCGGCGCCGGGCCCCGCGACCGCGCCCGCACGGGCGAGCGCCGTCATGCCCACGGACGCGAGCGGCACGAGCCCGACCAGCAGCGGGGTCGCGACCCGCCGCACGGTCGAGCGGCGCCACGCCAGCACCTCGACGCGCAGCGCCGTCCCCAGGGTCCCGCTCATGCGGCCGTCCCCGCCGCGTCCGCGGTGTCGGCGTCGAGCACCATGCCGAAGAAACGCCGCTCGAGGTCGGTGCCGCCGGGCTCGAGCTCGCCGACCACCCGGCCGGCGTGGACCACCACGACCCGGTCGGCCACCCGGGCGACCTCGTCGAGGTGGTGGCTCGAGACCAGGACGGCCGCGCCGTCGTCGGCCAGGGACCGCACGAGCCCGCGCACCAGCACGACGCCGCGCGGGTCGAGCGCCGAGGTCGGCTCGTCGAGCACGAGCGCGGCGGGGCGGTGGAGGACGGCGCACGCGATCCCGAGACGCTGGGCGTTGCCGAGCGACAGCGTCCGGGCGCGCGCGCCCGTCCACGGGCCGAGGTCCAGCGCGTCGACGACCGCGGCGCTCGCGGCCCCGACCCGGCGGGCGGGCAGGCCGTGGAGCAGGGCCGCGACGCGGACGTTCTCCGTGACGGTGAGGTCGGGGGAGACGAGCGGCGTGCCGACGACGTGGCCGAACCTGCGGGCCGTCACCGCGTCCAGCGCGCCGGGATCGCGACCGAGCACGCGTGCGGTGCCCGACGCCGGCCGCAGCCGACCGGTGAGCACGCGCAGCGCCGTCGTCTTGCCGGCGCCGTTGAGCCCGACCAGCGCGACCACCTCGCCGGGGTCGACGTGCAGGGACAGCCCGGTCAGGGCCGGACGGCCGCCGAACGCGTGGCGGACGGCGTCGAGCAGCAGCGCCGTCACGACGCCTCCCCGAGGACGTGCAGCGCGCGCGTGACGACCTCGCCGAGCGACGGGCCGCCGCCGGTGCCGTCCGCGAGGTCGGGCAGCGCCAGCAGCGCGGCGGTGCACGCGCCGAGGCACGCGGCCGTCGCGACCGCCGCGTCGAGGCGCGGCACCCCGTCGGCCACGAGCCGCTCGACGATCGCCGCCTCCGTCTCGGCCGTGGCCGCGGCGACCGCGCCGCGCAGCGCGGGGATGCGCGCGACGAGCGCCACCCGGCGCGAGGCGGTCGCGTCCTCGACCGGCTCGATGGTCGCGAGCGCGGCGAGCATGCCGCGCCGGACGCGCTCGAGGGGCGGCAGCTCGACCGGCTGCGCCGCGACCGCCTCGGCGAGGAGCGGGTCGTAGGGGTCGGAGAC
>JAPSLD010000171.1 GCA_031181105.1 Isoptericola sp.
GGGACCGCGCGCCGGGTGCGCGTCATGGGCCGCATCCTCCTCGCCCCGGCCACGGCGACCCGTCCGTCCGGCGCGATCGACCGGCGCGGGTTCCGGCAGTTCCTGACCGTGCCGGTCCCCCGGGTCCGCGTGCCCGTCACGGTGGGCGGCGTGACGGTCACCGTCCAGGCGGACCGCGGCGGCTACGTCGACGTCGAGATCGAGCTGCCGCCCGACGCTCCCCTGCCGACGGGGTGGCAGCAGGCGACGCTCGACGGCGTCAGCGCGCCGCTCCTGGTGGTCGACGAGACGACGACGTTCGGCGTCGTCAGCGACATCGACGACACCACCATGGTGACGGCCGTCCCCCGCCTGCTCCTCGCGGCCTGGAACACGTTCGTCCGGCACACCAGCACGCGCCGTGCCGTGCCGGGCATGCCCGAGCTGTACCGGCAGCTCGCGTCGGCGCACCCCGACGCGCCGTTCGTGTACGTGTCGACGGGCGCCTGGAACACCGCGCGCGTCCTGCGGGGCTTCCTCGCGCGCTACGGCTACCCGGCGGGGCCGCTGCTGCTCACCGACTGGGGCCCGACCCAGACGGGCTGGTTCCGCAGCGGCCAGGAGCACAAGGACTCGAGCATCGACCGGATCATGAAGGACCTCCCGCAGGTGCGCTGGCTGCTGATCGGCGACGACGGCCAGCACGACCCCGACATCTACCGGCGCGCGACGGAGCGCTGGGCCGACCGGGTCGTCGCCGTCGCGATCCGCCGGCTCACCGCCGCGCAGCAGGTCCTCGCCCACGGGTCGACGCAGGCGCCCGACGGCGGCACGGCCGCCAACCCCTCCGCGCCCGGCATCCCGACGGTGCACGGCGACGACGGCGGCGAGCTCGCCGAGCGGCTCGCGGAGCTGCCGGGGGTGCTCGCCGACGCGAGCACCTCCTAGGCTGACCGCATGAGCGCCGACGAGGGCCCGGGACCCGCCCGCCGCAGCGTCGAGGCGGTGGGGGACGACCGCGTCGAGGCGGCCACGGGCCGCGGCCGGGACGCCTGGTTCGCCCTGCTCGACGACGCCGGGGCCGCGGGCTGGGCGCACCGCGACATCGCCGCGTGGCTCGTCGAGCAGCACGGCGTGGACGGCTGGTGGTCCCAGTCGCTCACCGTCGCCTACGAGCAGGAGCGCGGGTTGCGCCGGCCGGGCCAGCGGTCGGACGGCTCGTTCGAGGTCAGCCCGTCCAGGTCGCTGCCGTGCTCGATCGGGACGGCGTTCGCGCTCGTGTCCGAGGCGGAGTCCCGGGCGCGCTGGCTCGACGGCGCGCTCCGGACCGTGGGCGCGGGCGAGAGCAGCGCCGTGCTCGGGGCCACGCCCACCTCCTCGGTGCGCCTCGCCTGGCCCGTCGGCGCGCTCGGCGCCCCCGGCGACCGCCCGGGACGCGTCACCGTCGGGCTCTACCAGGCGCGTGACGACGACGGCGCCCCGCGCGGGAAGGTGCGCGTCGCCGTGCAGCACGGCGGCCTGGCCACGGCGGAGCTCGCCGAGCAGCTCAAGGCCTTCTGGAAGGCGCGCCTCGACGACCTCGCCCGTCTCGCCGACGAGGAGGCCGCCGAGGAGCAGGCGGGCGGCCCTCAGCCCTGACCGCACACCCGGCACCGTCCGCGGCGGCGCAGCCAGTAGGCGTAGGTCGCCGCGCCCAGCGCGACGGACCACAGCGGCCACAGGAACGCCGGGCCGACGGCGCCCCACAGGTCGGCGGTGAGCATCCCGTCGCGCAGGCCCATCGCCGACACGGAGATCCCCGCCGGCAGCACGGCGGCCGCGACGACCGTCGCCGGGACGACGGCGAGCCGGACGGGCACCCGGCGGCCGGCGAGGCCGACCATCCAACGCGGGAAGACGTCGCCCCACCGCTGGAACAGCCCGAGGGTGAGCACCGCGCCGAGCAGGGAGAACGACCCGAGCCCGACCGGGCCGATGAGGTCGACGCCGGTGAGCTCCTGGCCGGCGACGGCCGAGAACCCCAGCGGGACGCCCACCGCCCAGGCGATGCGCGTGACGCCGTAGAGGGCCGGGATCGCGGCGGCGACGAGCGCGGCCGTGCGTCCCCACCGCGCCGCCGCGAGCGGCGTCGTCCACGCGGGGTCGTGGCCGTCGTGGCGGCGCCCGCACGTCTCGCACGCGCCCACGCCGCGCCGGGAGAAGCGGACGGCCGTGGCAGCGAGGAGGACCGCGCCCACCAGCACCACGACCTGGAGCAGGAACGCCGGCTCGACGTACACCCCGAGCGACGAGCGCACCTCGGCGCTGAAGGCCGAGACGACGAGCAGCGCCGGGAGGTAGCCGAGGCCCGCGAGGACGGTCGCGTCCACGAGGACGACCGCGGCCGCGAGGAGGACGCCGGCGCCGACGAGCGTGCCGGTCCGGGCCGCGCCCGGCACGCGGCCGGCCGCGCGCATCCAGGCGGCCAGCGCCGCGCCGGCGAGCGCGAACGCCGCGAGCAGCGCGCTCGTCGTGCCCGCCGGGACGCCCAGGAGCAGGCCGTGGTTGATGGCCTCGGGCCGCACGACCGCGGCACCGACCGACGCGCGGTACGCGAGCGCGTCGACCACCGCGAACGCGGCGCCGGCGGCCCACCAGGCGAGGGTGAGGTTCTCGACCCGCCGCGAGCGCCGGGGCGCTGCGCGCGGGACGTCTGTCACGGGGAGATGCTTCGACGTGGTCATGCCTCGAGCCTCGCCGCGCGCGGTCCGGCGGGGATCCCCCGCGACGACCGGCCCCCTCCCCCGCACGGGGGAACGTCAGCCCACCGTGACGAACCCCGACTCGTAGGCGCGCACGACCGCCTGCGTCCGGTCGCGCACGCCGAGCTTGCCGAGCACGTTGCCCACGTGGGTGCGGACCGTCTCGACGCCGAGGTAGAGGTCGGCGGCGATCTCGGCGTTCGACATGCCGGCCGCCATGCGGCGCAGCACCTCGCCCTCGCGCTCGGTGAGCCGCGCGGAGCGCAGCTCGTCGCCCGACGGCGGTCGTGCGGTCGCGAGGCGCCGCACCGCGTCGGGGAACAGCAGCGAGTCGCCGCGCGCCACGGTCCGCACGGCCTGCACGACCTCCTCGGGCCGCGCGCGTTTGAGCAGGAACCCGTGCGCGCCGGCGCGCAGCGCGTCCAGCACGTGGTCGTCGTTCTCGAACGTCGTCACGACGAGCACCCGGGGCGCCGGCTCGCGGGCCAGCAGGGCCCGGGTCGCGGCGATGCCGTCGACGCGCGGCATCCGCACGTCCATGAGCACGACGTCGGGTCGCGTGCCGTCGACGACGCCGCGGACGTCGGCGCCGTCGTCCGCCTCGCCGACCACCTCGAGGTCCGGCTCGGCCTCCAGGATCGCGCGCAGCCCGGCGCGCACGAGGGGCTCGTCGTCGACGAGCACGATCCGCAGCGTCCCGCTCACGCGTCCGATCCTGCACCGTCCGCCGGGAAGCGCGCACGCACGACCCACCGGGCGCCGGTGCCGTCGCCGGAGGGGCCGGCCTCGAGCTCGCCGCCGAGCAGCCGCACGCGCTCCGTCATGCCCGCCAGCCCGCGCCCGGTCCGGCCCGGCGCACCGCCCGACGACGGACGCCCGCCGTCGAGCGGGTTGCTCACCTCGACCTCCAGCGCTCCCGGGGCCAGGGCCGCCCGTGCCGTCACGGGCCGGCCCGGCGCGTGCCGCAGGGCGTTGGTCAGCGCCTCCTGCACCACCCGGTAGGCCTCGCGCGAGGTCGCCCGCGGCACGGCGGCGTCGAGCTCCCGGGCGTCGCGCACGTGCAGCAGCACGTCACCGCCGGCCCGCCGGGCGTCGTCGACCAGGTGCGGCACGTCGGCGAGCGTGCGCACGGGCGGCTCGGGCGCGCCGCCGGGCCGGGCCTGGGAGCCGTCCTGCTCCCGCAGCAGGCCGAGCACGTGGTCGAGGTCGGCCATGGCCGCCCGCCCGGTCTCCTCGATCGCCTCGAGCGAGCGCCGGGCCGACTCGGGGTCCGACACGAGCGAGCGTGCCGCGGCGGCCGCCTGCAGCGTCGTGATCGTCAGGGCGTGGCCCACCGAGTCGTGCAGCTCCCGCGCGAGCCTGCCGCGCTCGGCGGTGCGGCGCGCCGCGGCCTCGAGCTCGGCGATGCGCTCGGACTGGTCGGGGCCGAGCAGCGGCCACGCGGCCTGCCGCAGCACGACGCGCGCGCCCCACGCGAGGTAGGGCAGCGCCACGAGGAGCAGCACCGCGGCCACGACCGCGGCGACCGCGGCGCCCGGTCCGGTGACGTCGCCCACGACGGGCACCACCGTGACGCGTTCGCCACCGGCCGCCGCGAGCACCAGCTGGGTGGCCATCGGCACGGCGAACAGCAGCGCCACCGTCCCGGCCGCACCGAGCGTGAGGTGCAGCCCGTACCAGGCGGCCGCCCGCCAGCGGGTGGCGGCCGACGGGGGCGGGCCACCGGCGTCGGGGGCGGGCAGGTCCACGCCCAGGAACGTGCGGGCCGCGACGATCTGGAGCGTGCGCACGGCTCCGAGGAACGGCGGCGTGAGGGCGACGGCGGCCGCGACGACGGCGAGGACGACGACGGCGGGGCGCAGGAGCGCCTGGTCGGCGAACATCTGCACGAAGCCGGCCACGAGCACGCCGTACGCGCCCGCCACGACGCCGCCGAGCACGAGGTAGATCCCCACCAGGAGCGTGGCGACGCTCCGCAGCGGGGTCGCGGCGCGGCTCGGCCGGCTCATCGGTGCGCGGTCATCTACGCGGCGAGCTCCTGGCCGCTCATCCGGTGGATCGACGCCATGACCTGGTCGGTCAGCTCGCGGCGCACCTGTGCCGGGCGCGCGCCGGCCGTGATCTGGCGCGACGGGTCGATCGGCGCACCGAACTGCACGTGGATGCCCCGCACCGGGCGCGGGAGCCGCCTGCCGACCGGCTGGACCCGGTCGGTCCCGACGAGCGCGACGGGGACCACGGGCGCGGACCCCGCGAGCGCCAGCCACGCCACGCCCGTGTGGCCGGGGTGCAGCTTGCCGTCGCGCGAGCGGGTGCCCTCCGGGTAGATCCCGAACGCGCCGCCGCGCTGCAGCACCTGCAGGGCGTCCTGCAGCGAGCGCTGGCCGGCCCGGGGGTCGTCGCGGTCGACGGGGATGTGGCCCATCGTGGTGAAGAACCAGCGCGAGACGCGGCCCTTGATCCCGCGGCCGGTCCAGTACTCCGCCTTGG
>JAPSLD010000007.1 GCA_031181105.1 Isoptericola sp.
GGAGTCCGCACGGATGGGCGCGGTGTTGTCCGTGGCCATGTAGCCCGGCGCGACCGCGTTGACGTTGACTCCCCGGCCGGCCCACTCGTTGGCGAGCGCCTTGGTCAGGCCGACGACGGCGTGCTTGGACGCCGCGTAGCCGGGCACGAGGATGCCGCCCTGGAACGAGAGCATCGACGCGACGTTGACGATCCGGCCCGAGCCGCGCTCGAGCATGCGACGGCCCGCGGCCTGGGAGAGGTGGAACACCGCGTCGAGGTTCACCGCCAGGACGTCGTCCCAGTCGGACCCGGGATGCTCGGCGGCGGGCGCGCGCCGGATCGTGCCGGCGTTGTTGACCAGGACGTCGACCGCGCCGAGCGCGTCCGTGACCTCCTGCACCGCCGACTCGAGCTCGGCGGCGGTGGCGGTGGTGAGGTCGCGCCGGACCACGTGCACGCGCCGCCCGAGCGCGGCCACCCGCTCCGCGGTCTCCTCCGGGGCGCTGCGGTCGAGCAGCGCGACGTCGGCGCCCGCCTCGGCGAGCGCGAGCGCGGCACCCTGCCCGAGGCCGCGGCTGGTGCCCGTCACGAGCGCGACCTTCCCCTCGAGCCCGAACCGGTCCAGGATCATCGGTCGCCCCCCTCGGCGTCGGACGGCCACCACGGCGAGCGCCAGCCCGGCAGCGTCGCGCGGGTCAGGGCCTCGAGGTAGAAGTAGTCGCCCCACAGGCAGCCCTCGTCCACGCCCTTGTTCTTGGGCGCGTCGTAGACGGCGTGGAGCAGCAGCGCGTCGGACGGCTCGTCGACCGTGGGCGTGTAGCCGGCCACGAGGGCGCGCAGCATGCGGTCCGCCGCCCCCGCGTACGTCTCGCGCCGCTGCGGGTCGCTCTCGACCGACGCGAGCTCGGCGAGCCCGCACGCGGCAATCGCGGCGGCCGAGCTGTCGCGCGGGGCGTCGCTGCCGTCGCCGTAGACGAGGTCCCAGAACACCACGCCGTCGGCCGGCAGGTGCGCGAGGAAGTAGTCGGCGCACCGGCGGGAGGCCACGAGCGCCTCCGGGTCGCCGGTCGTGCGGTGGTGCAGCGCGAAGCCGTAGATGCCCCACGCCTGGCCGCGCGCCCAGCAGGAGTCGTCGCCGGCGCCCTGCTCGGTCGCGCCGCGCAGGGGCTCGCCCGTCTCGGCGTCCCAGTAGAACGTGTGGAAGGTCGAGTCGTCCGGCCGCAGAAGGTGGGTGCGCACCTGCTCGACGTGGCGCCGCACGGCCTCGGCGAACCGCGGCTCGCCGGTGACCTCGCCGGCCCAGGTGAGCAGCGGCATGTTCATGAGGCTGTCGACGATCGTGCGGCCGCGCTGGGCGGGGTCGCTGAGGTCGCCCCACGCCTGGACGATGCCGGCCGGCTCGAGGAAGCGGGTCATGAGGTGGTCGGCGGCGGCGAGCGCCGCGTCGCGCGCCTCCTCGTCGCCGGCCAGCCGCCACGCGGTCACGCACGTGAGCGTGTACAGGAAGCCGAGGTCGTGCGTGTCGAGGTCCTCGCCCGCGTGGACGCGCCGCGCGAAGTCCGCGGTCTGGCGCAGGGCGACCTCGCGGTCCGTCGCGTCGCCGGTGTGCTCGTGGGCCAGCCACTGCAGGCCGGTCCAGAAGCAGGTGGTCCAGCCGCGGTTCGCGCCCTCGGCGAAGCCCTCGGCGGCGGGGCGCAGCGGGTAGTCGCCGTCGCGCGTCGTGTCGTCGGGGAACAGGTCGCCGAACGCGACCGCGTTGCGGCGCACGGTCGTCAGGGCCGCCGCGACGGCCGTCGCGAGGTCCCCGGCGGGGTCTGCGGCCGGGTTCACGGGCAGGTTCGCGACGTCGGGCACCGTCTCGGTGCGCGCCTCGATGGATGTCATGGGTCACGTCTCGTTTCTCGGCGCGCGGGCGCGCGCCGTCGCAGGTCTGATCTGGTCGGCGGCTAGGCGCGGGCGGCGGCCTTGCCGGGCGTGCCGTCCGGCACCACGGCGCGCAGCGCGTACCGGCTGCCGCCCCACACCACGTAGAGCAGCGGGGCTGCGGCGAGCCCGAGGCCCACGGCGGGCCGTGCGACGACGACCGACGCCAGCAGCCCGAGCACCAGCAGCGACGCCGCGCTGGCGTACCAGCGCCGCACGGCCAGGTAGAGGGATGCGCGCAGCAGGTCGCGCAGCCGCGTGGTGCGGAGCTCGGGCACGGCCGCGAGCGCCTGGACCGTGGTGGCCACGACCAGCACGATCAGGGTCACGAACACCGGGATGGCCACCGCGCCGGCCCGCGCGCCCCAGACGGCCGCCACGTCGACCGCCAGCACGACGACGAGCGCCGTGGCGAGGGCGCCGATCGCGACCGCCCGCCGGAAGTGCGTCCGGTAGGCGCGCCAGTAGGTGCGCGCCGGCGTCGCCGGGCCGGCGGCCGAGAGCTCGGAGAACACCGCGAACGCGGCGACGAGCGCCGGCGCGACCAGCGGGGCGACGACCGCGTACGCGGGCCAGGAGACGACCGGGTCGGTCGTCATGAGGAGCACCACGGCGGGCAGGCACGCCACGACCAGCAGCAGGTTCGTCACCAGGCCGGTGTAGACGGTGCCGAACACCATCTCGTACATCTCCTGCGAGACCAGGCGGCGCCGGCCGCCGGGGTGTCGCGCGGACGCGGCGCTCATCCCTTGACCCCCGTCGTCGCGATGCCCTCGACGAAGTAGCGCTGGCCGAGCATGAAGATCAGCGCGATCGGCAGCACCGACAGGACCGACCCGGTCATGATGAGCGCGTGCTCGGCGTTGTACTGGCCGATGAAGGTCTTGAGGCCGAGCTGCACGGTCCACAGCTCGGGGCTGCGCAGGTAGATGAGGGGGCCGAGGTAGTCGTTCCACGTGTTGACGAAGGTCAGCAGCGTGAGGCTCGCGATCGCGGGCACCGACAGGGGCAGCATGATGCGCCGCCAGATGCCGTACTCGCTCATGCCGTCGATCCGCGCCGCCTCGCAGAGCGAGTCGGGGATCGTCTCGAAGTACTGCCGCATGAGGAACACGCCGAACGCGCTGAACGCCTGCAGGGCCATGATCGACCAGAGCGTGTTCGACAGCCCGGCGTTCGACAGCATGATGAACTGCGGGATCATGTACGACTGCCACGGGACGGCGATCGTGCCGACGTACGCGAGGAACAGCACGTCGCGCCCGGGGAAGTGCATCTTCGAGAAGCCGTAGGCGGCGAAGCTGCCGGTCACGACCTGCAGGAACGTCACGGCGACGGACAGCACCAAGGTGTTCTTGAGCCACGTCGTCATGTCCGACCGGGACCAGATGTCGACGTAGTTCTGCCAGACGACCGGGTCCGGCACCCACTGCACGGGCACCGTGAACACCTGGTTGTTGTTCTTCAGGGACGAGATGACCATCCACGCGAAGGGCAGCAGGATCACCGCCGCCGCGAGGACCATGGCGGCGTAGCCGAGCCCGCGGCCGAGCAGCCGGGCGGGACCGGCGTCCGGACGGGACGGGCGGAGGGGCCGGCCGCCGGCGGCGGTGGACGACGGCGTCGACGGCGGCGCGGCCGGCGCGCCGGGCGTCGCGGGGACAGCGGGGACCGTGGTCATCAGGCGTCCCTCCTCTTGTTCCACAGGAACTGGAAGATGGTGATGAGGATGCAGATCAGGAACAGCGAGACGGCCACCGCCGAGGCGTAGCCGAACTGGTTCTCGACGAAGCCCTTGGCGTAGATGTACTGGCTGAGCACGAGGGTCGACTGGCCCGGTCCGCCGTTGGTCATGACGAGGATCAGGTCGAACACCTTGAAGCTCTGGATGGTCAGCATCACGGTGATGAAGAACGTCGTGGGCCGCAGGCACGGGATGGTGACGTTCCAGAACCGCTGCCACCCGTTGGCGCCGTCCATGCGTGCCGCCTCGTACAGCTCGGCGGGCACCGTCTGCAGGCCCGCCAGGAACAGGAGCATGTAGTAGCCCATGTCGCGCCAGATGCTCACGAGGATCACGGCGGGCATCGACCAGTCGGCCGAGGTCGTCCACCCGGGCGGGTTCTCGACGCCGAGCGCGCCGAGGAACTGGTTGACCGGCCCGAACTCCGGGCTGAACAGCATGTTCCACACGACGGCGATCGCGACGATCGACGTGATGTACGGGAAGAACGCGACCGTGCGGAAGAACGCGACGCCGCGCAGCTTGCGGTTGAGCAGCAGGGCCAGGCCGAGCGACGCCGCGAGCGTCAGGGGGATGTGGAACGCCGCGTAGTAGACGGTGTTCGTCAGGGCGGTGTGGTAGCTGCCGTCCCGCAGCAGGCGCGCGAAGTTGTCCAGGCCGACCCACTCCGCCGCCCCGAACACGTTCCAGCTCGTCAGCGACAGGTAGAACAGCGTGATGACCGGGACGAGCGTGAGCACCGCGAACCCGACGAAGTTCGGCAGGATGAAGCTCCACCCGATGAGGGTGTTGCGCCGCTTCAGCCGGCTTCCCGGACGACGGCGGCTGCTGCGGCCCGGCGGGCCGCCGGGCCCGCGGGCGCCGGCCGGTGGCCGCTCGTCGACGGCGATGGTCGCCATGGTCTCGCTCCTTCGGTTCGAGGAAGGGTGGTGCCGGGTGGTGCTGGTGGTGCCCTGTGGTGCCGGGTGGTGCCCTGGTCGGGACGTCCCGGGTGCTCCGCGGGTGCCGCTCGGCGGCGGCACCCGCGGAGCACCGGTACGCACGGTCAGCCGATGCCGACCTCGGACGCGACGCGGTTCTCGGCCTCGGCGAGGCCGTCCTCGACCGAGACCGAGCCGGACATGATCGCGGAGTGCGCGTCGTTCAGGATGTTCTGCACCGCGGCCGTCTCGGGTGCGACGGGGTTCTCGGGCTTGGTGTCGTGCTCCTGGAACGCGAAGCGCGACAGCTCGTCGGTCGGCATCCCCTCGAGGCCGAGGTAGGCGTCCAGCACCGCGTCGTTGAGCAGCGCCGGGGTGATGCCGATCTCGGCGAGGGCCTGCGCACCGCCCTCGCCCACCGCGAAGCGCACGAAGTCCTTCGCGGCCTCGACCTTCGCGTCGTCGATCGCCGGGTTGATCCCCATGCCGGTCGGGTCGCCGAACGTCACGGGCGTGGCGTCGGTACCCGTGGTCGAGGAGTCGTGCTGCGGGATGGGCGCGACGCCCCAGGCGAAGTCGTCCGCCTCGCCGGACTCCTGCTGGGTGATGAGCGTGGCGGCGTACCAGGTGCCCATCGGCAGCATCGCGGCCTGCTGGGTGCCGAACTGCGCCTGGTAGGTGAGCGAGTTCGTCGTGATCGTGCCGTAGTCCGTCTGCGCGCCCTCCTCCTGCAGCGCCAGGGAGCGCTCGTAGTACGGCGCGAGCCAGGAGTAGTCGCCGCCGAAGAGGTCGGCGCCGGGGGCCTGCGCGAGCGCGAAGCCCTGCAGGGTCGACTGCCAGTTGTGCTGGTAGGTGCCGACGGCGGAGCTGCCCTCCGCCGTGAACGCCGCGGTGAGGTCGCGCGCGGCCTGGGCGTAGTCGTCCCACGTCCAGGAGCCGTCCGGCACGGCGACGCCGGCCTGCTCGAACAGGTCCTGGTTGTAGAACAGGACCCACGAGTCCTGGCGGTACGGGACCGCGTAGGTGCCGCCGTCCTCGACCTCGTAGTGCTCGAGACCCCCGGTGGCGGGGTCGAGGTCGGCCGCGACGTCCGAGATGTCGAGCAGCTGGTTGCCGGTCTGGAACGTCAGGTAGTTCTTGAGGTTCTTGATGATGTAGACGTCGGGGGCGGTCCCGGCGGCGAGGTCGGCCACGAGCGCGGTGTCGTAGTCGTTGCCGGCCGGGTACTCGACGACCTCGACCGTCACGTCGGGGTTCTCGGCGCTGTACGCGTCGGCGATGGTCTGGAACTCCGGCGTGCTCGCCAGGCTCCAGCCCGCCAGCGTGAGGGTGACGGGACCGTCGGCGGGCTCGCCGCCGCCGGCGGCGTCGCCGCCGCCGCTGCACGCGGTGAGGGCCAGTGCGACCGCGGCGGACGCGCCGAGCGCGGTCGGGATCGTGCGCTTCATACCTTGCTCTCCTTCGAGTTCGGCGGCCCGCGTGCGGGCCTGGACCGAGGCCGGGACGGCGTCCCTGGCCGGACGGGGGGGTGGGTCGTGCGGTGGGTCGTGCAGGATCAGGGGAGCGAGGACGTGGTCCTCGCCCCGTCGGGCCAGTCGACGACGACGGTCGGCGCGGTCGCGCCCGGGTCGTCGAGGTGCGCGGCGGGTGGCCGCACGTCGGGGTCGTGCCCGGAGCGCCGCAGGGAGACGAGGGCGGCGACCCAGGTGCCGGGCCGGGCGGGAGCCTCGGCCCACGGGACGCGCGCGAGCGGGCCGAGGGGGCTCGCGTCGTCGCGCCGCGTCTCGCCCGTCGTGAGCGTCCCGACGAGCGGCACGACGGCGGACTCCAGCCCGTCGCCCTCGACGACGGGCCAGCCGCAGATCCGCAGGGCGGGGCCCGCGCCGTCGGCCGCCTCGGCGGCGAGCGCGTCGACGCGCACGCAGCGCACCTCCCAAGGCCCCCGCACGAGCGAGACGACGGTCAGCGTGCCGGCGTCCGTGGTCCGGCCGGAGTAGCCCGAGCCGTGGTGGTGCTGGTCGGCGTCGGGCGTCAGCCAGCGCACGTCGGCGCGCGATGCCGCGACCGCCACGCGCGCGCCGTCGTCGGGCACGCCGGGCCCGCCGGACGGCTCGAGCCGCAGCTCGAGCGTCGTCATGCCGGACCGGTGCGTGGCCCGGCCGGACGCGTCGACGAGGACGGCGGACTGCTCGGCGGGCGACGCCCAGCTCGCGTCGTCGAGCCACGGGCTCGTGGCGGTCGAGTACCCGAGCCGCGCGTACAGCGGCGAGTCACCCGTGCGCGCGCCGGGCAGCGCGTGGTCCGTGCCGTGGTTGACGACGCGCACGACGCCGTCGGACCGGGTGCCGCTGACGATCCAGCCGGGTGCGCGCACGGTGCGCAGGACGTCCCCGGTCTCGACGGGCAGCGGCTCCTCGGGGGCGGTCCAGGCGGGGTGGTCGGCGGGCAGCGCGAGCCCGAGGAGACCCTTGCTGGCCCAGTACGGCGAGCCGGGACCCGAGTAGGACTGGGCGATCCGCGGCCACGCGTGGTGCCAGCCGAGCGTGAGCAGACCGTCGTCGTCCGGGGCGCCGCGGTCGGCGAAGTGCCCGACGACGCCGGAGGCGGCGCGGCGCAGCAGCCCCGGCGAGACGGACGGGACGTCCGCGATCGCGCCGACCCAGAACGGGGCGGCCGCGGCGAAGCGGTAGGCGAGCGAGCGCCCCTGCACCAGCGGCGACCCGTCCGCGCCGACGAGCGCGACCGCGTCGAGGAGGAACCGGTCGAGGAGCGCGCGGTCGCGCTCGCGGCGGGGCGCGGCGAGGTCGCCGGCGCCGGCCATGCGGGCCCACAGGGTGGGGTAGAGGTGCAGCGCCCAGCCCGCGTAGTGGTCGTAGGAGCGCTCGGCGCCGTCGGACATCCAGCCGTCCGCACGCTCGAACGTGTCGTGCGTCGCCAGGTCCTCCGCCATCTCGTCGAGCGAGTGCGGGCCGCCGACCGATCGCAGGAAGGTCTGCACGACGAGCCGGAACCACACCCAGTTGATGCGCGGGTACGTGTCGTCGCCCACGGCCTCGGCGAGGTAGTCGACGACCCGCTCCTGCACGCCGGCGTCGAGCCGGTCCCAGACCCACGGCCGCGTCATGTCGAGCACGAGCGCGAGGGACGCGGCCTCCACCTTGGCCTGGGGGTGCTCCGACATCCGCACCCAGCGGTCGGGCGCGTGCGGGTCGGTGCCCGCGGCGAGGCCGGCGGCGTAGCGCTCGGCGTACCCGTGCGGGTCGGCGCCGCGCTCCCCCGCGAGGCGGAAGCCGGCGAGCAGGAACGTGCGCGCGAAGCCCTCGAGCCCGTCCACGGCGCGCCCGTACCCGCCCTCGGGCCCGGGCAGCGTGACGAGCGCGCCGCCGGGTGAGGCGTACGGCCGCACGGCGGCGAGCATGCGGTCCGCGAGGTCGGCCCAGCGTTGCCGGTCCCACCCCGTGAACGTCGCGTGCGGTGTCATCGCATCCTTCTTCGTCGAAGCTCTCGGTGCCGTCCCTGTCCGGGGCGGAACCCCGGTCCGATCGACCACGATCGAACGAGACCGGAGTCAACCGTTCAGGCTTGTTCTTGTCAAGGCCGCTGCTGTACTGTCATGATCGTTTGTGATCGGTCCCTGCATCGCCGCTGCTCGACGAGGAGAGATGGCCACCGACGACCACCTGCGCCCACCGGACGAGGCGCTGCCCGTACCGCCCGCCGGCGACCGCGGAACCTGGGACCTCGGGTCCGGGTCCGCCGACCGGCCCACCCGCGCGGCGCTGCTGGCCGGCGCCGAGCGCGACCTGGGCACCCCGTGGCCCACGCCGCTGGCGAGCACGGCCGCGCGCCTGCACCGCGACGGCGACCGCGACACGCACGAGCAGCTCGTGTTCGCCCGCCAGCGGCGCCTGACGCGCGCCGTCGTGGCGGCGGCCTCCACGCTCGAGGACCGCTGGGTCGACGAGGCGGCGGACGGCCTGTGGCTGCTCTGCGAGCAGAGCTCGTGGTGCTGGCCGGCGCACGACGACGCGTTCCCGGCCCACGGGTCCGTCCTGCCGGTCACGGCGCACCCGTACCTCGACCTCGGCGCGGGCGAGGTCGCCGGCCAGGTCGCCTGGGCCGACCACGTGCTCGGCGACGTCCTCGACGCGCGCTACCCCGGCCTGCGCGCCCGCCTGCGGCGGGAGGTCCGCGCGCGCGTGCTGGACCCGTTCGTCGGCCGCCGGGACTGGCACTGGCTCGGGCTCGACGGCGACGTGCACAACTGGAACCCCTGGATCCACGGCAACGTCCTGGTCGCCGCGCTGCGGCTGCTCGACGGCGCCGGTGACGGCGCGCTGCGGGCGCACGTCGTCGACCTCGTGGTCGAGGGGCTCGACCGGTACGTCGCGTCGCTTCCGGACGACGGCGCGATCGACGAGGGGTACGCGTACTGGTGGAACGGGGCCTGCCGGGCGCTCGAGGCGTTCGACCTGCTGGCGCACGCCACCGGCGGGGCGCTCGACGCGCTCGCGCCCGAGGCCGCCACCGCGCCGGCGCTGCGCGCCACGGTCGCCTTCCCGCACCGGATGCACCTCGGCGACGGCTGGTACCTCAACCTCGCCGACGGCCAGGCGCGGCCGTCGGCCGAGCAGCCCTGGCACGCGCTGCACCGCGCGGCGCGGCGGGTCGACGACCCCGAGGCGGCGGCGCACGCGGCGGCGCACCGTCGCGCGGACGCACCCGTCGCGGTCGACGCCGACGGCCTCGGGCGCCTCCTGCGCGCGCTCACGGACGCCGAGTGGTGCCGCGCCGCACCGCCGGCCGCACCCCCGCACCCGGGCGAGGTCTGGCTGCCGTCGACCCAGGTGCTGCTCGCCCGGGAGCGGGCCGGGACCCGGGCCGGCCTGACCCTCGCGGTCAAGGGCGGGCACAACGGCGAGCACCACAACCACAACGACGTCGGCGGGGTGGTCGTCGCGTCCGACGGCGTGCCCGTCGTCGTGGACGCGGGCCGCCCCACCTACACGGCGCAGACCTTCGGGCCCGACCGGTACGCGATCTGGACCATGCAGTCGTCGTGGCACTCGGTGCCGGAGGTCGCCGGCACGGCGCAGGGCGCCGGGCGCGAGTTCGCCGCGCGCGACGTGACGCCCTCGCTCGACGCCGGCCGGCCCGGCCTCTCGCTCGACGTCGCCGGCGCCTACCCGGTGACCGGCCTGCGCTCCTGGCTCCGTTCGGCGCACCTCGAGCGCCGCACGGCGCACGGCGCGGACCCGGCGGGCGCCCGCGTCGTCGTCGACGACGCGTGGGACCTGGAGCCGGACTCGAACCCGGAACCGGACCCGGACGACGGAGCGCCCGGCGGCGCCCTCACGTCCGTGCGCTACCTGCTCGCGGGCGACGTCGACCTCGACCGTGGGACCGCCGTCGTGCGGCCGCTCGACGGCGCGACGCCGGTGCGTCTCACGTGGCCGGCCGACGTGCCGGCCGCCCTGCACGAGCGTGCCCTCGACGACCCGATGCTCACCGACGTGTGGGGCGGCCGGCTGACCCGGCTCGACCTCGACGTGACGGGACGCCGCGAGGTGCGGGTCGTCGTGGAGCAGCTGCACGAACCGCGCGCCGACGCGGGTTCGGGCACCATCGAGCCGACGACCAAGGAGGAGAAGTGACCATCGACCCCGGCCCCCGGGCGCCGTTGCCCGCCGAGCGCCGCGCACACCTGCTGGCGGCGCTCGACCGTGACGGCGTCGTGCGCGTCGCCGACCTCACCGAGGAGCTCGGCGTCACGGCGGTGACGGTGCGGCGCGACATCATGCAGCTCGAGCGCGAGGGGCTGCTGTCACGCGTGCACGGCGGTGCCGTCGCGGCCGGGAACGGCAGCTCGGGCCCGCACCGTTCCTCGACCGAGACGATCGGGGTGCTGGTCCCCTCGCTCGACTACTACTGGCCCGGCGTCGTGCGCGGCATGGAGGCCGAGGCCCGCCAGCACGGGATGCGCGTCGTGCTGCGGGGGTCGTCGTACGACGCGACCGACGAACGGCCCGTGCTGCGCCGGCTCGCCGAGACCGAGGGCGTCCGGGGCATCATCCTGGCGCCGCGCACCGACGGGCCCCACGCCCAGGACGTGGCCCAGTGGCTCGCGACCTCGGGCCTGCCGTCCGTGCTGGTCGAGCGGGAGGCGGCGCTCGCACCGCACCGCGAGGCGCTCGAGTCGGTCGTGTCCGACCACGCGCTCGGGGCGCTCATGGCCGTGCACCACCTGGCCGACCTGAGGCACCGCCGCGTGGGCCTCGTGCTCTCGCGCGAGTCGCCGACGTCGCGCAAGATCGCCGCGGGCTGGCGCGCGGCGTGCGCCGAGCTCGGGCTGTCCACCGACGAGCACTTCGAGCGGCTCGCGCCCGACCGCCGCACCCCGGAGTTCCCGGGCGTCGTCGAGGAGGTCGTCGAGACGGCCGTCCGCTCGGGCACGACCGCGCTGCTCGTGCACTCCGACCCCGAGGCGTCCGCCGTCGTGCAGGAGGCCATGGACCGGGGCCTGTCTGTGCCGGGCGACCTGTCCGTCGTCGCGTACGACGACGAGGTCGCGGGACTGTTCAGCCCCGCGATGACGGCCGTGCGGCCGCCGCGCGCCTCCGTGGGGCACGCCGCCGTCGACCTGCTGGTCAAGCGGCTCGCGGACCCCGAGCGGCCGGTGCACCGGATGGCGATCAGCCCGCGGCTCGTGGTCCGCGAGTCGACAGGGCCGGTCCGCGCGACGACGTCGTGATGGTCTGACGGCTACGGGTGAGGTGGCGCTCGCTCGGATGAGTCGGTCGCTGCGCTCCCTACGCTCTCGCGCGCACCACCTCACCCGTGGCCGTCATGTGTGGCTCAGCTCGCCGCGACGGCGAACCAGCTCAGCACCGGCGCCTCGGTGCCGCCGTCGGCGGCGACGCGGAACGTCACGACCGTCTCCTCGTCGAGCGTGAAGCTCCCCGACAGCACCGCGCTGCGCCCGCTGCTGCCGTTGGGGAAGGCCACCGAGCCGAGGCGTTCCGTACGCGCCTGGCCGTCCGACGTCGTCCACGACACCGACGTGGCCATGTTCCGGGCCCGGCCGTTGCCGACGTTCCACCACTCGGTGTGGGCCGACGACAGCTCGTAGGTCCCGGCAGGCAGCGTGAGCCGGTACTCGAGGGGCTGCGACGTCCCGGCCGTGTAGTAGCCCGTCTCGCGGGTCTTGTCGTACGGGTTGGTCCCGAGCGGCCCCTTGGCCGAGTACGGCGCGACGCGGCCCCAGCCCGCGCCGGCCGACCACAGGGCGTCGGGAACGTCGTTGCGCAGCGTCCCGCCGTCGGCCTCGACCAGCGCCCGGACCGCGGGGTACGCGGCACCGCCGCCGACCGCGGGCGCGTTGGCGTCGACGAAGTACACGACGTCGTCCGGGACGACCTCGACGATCGTCGAGACCCGCAGCGAGGGGTCGGCCCGGAACGTGCCGTCGACACGGACCATCGCGTACGGCTGGTCGAACGCGCCCTCGGGCACGAACCAGTCGACCGCGGCGTCGATCGTCGGGCCGGCCTCCGACGTCGCCGCGACCGTCTCCGGGAGGTCGGGCGCCTGGCCGACGACCGTCGCCACGCGGGCGACCTCGTCGACGACCGCGACGGGCCGGTCCTCCGGCGCGACCTTGCGCACCTTCGCCCCGCCCGAGAGCACGTCGACGCCGTCGAGCGTGAACGTGCCGGACACGACGCGCACCGTGACGCTGTGGGCCTTCTGCTGCAGGCCGCGCAGCCAGTACGAGGTCTCCCGCGAGCCCGCCGAGCCGACCCGCTCCGTGCGCGGGGCACGGCCGTCGACCGAGACCTCGAGCGTCGCGGCACCCGTCGCGCCGAACAGGTTCAGGCCCGTCCCCGTGAAGTCGAGGCGGACGGACTGGCCCGTGGTGAGCACGTGCTGCGTGCGGTTGAAGTGGGCGAAGCCCGCCTGCACGAACCGCGCGCCGTCCGGGTACGTCACGCGGGCGTCGGAGTCGTCGATCTTCTCCGACTTCCACGCCTGGCCCTTGATCGGCGTGACGGCGAGGTCGTCGTACCAGGTGTTGTAGAACCCGCTCACCAGCGAGACGCGGCCGGTGAGCACCGGGTTGGCCGCGGGGTCCACCCACTGGACCAGCCGCTCGTCGTCGAGCCGCGCGGTGATGACGTTCTCCCGCGCCTCGACCGACAGCGTGTGCCACGCGCCGGCGTCGAACCCGTCGAGCGTGCCCGACGCGACGACCGAGTCGAGCTTGCGCAGCTCCCACGTGCCGTCGTCGTGCACCCGCACGGCGTACGTGGCCTGGTCGCCGCCGCGCGCGACGACCTGCCGCACGCCGAGGCCCGCGAAGTTGGGCAGGCTCTCGTCGCGCACCACCGTGTCGAGGCGGAAGTCGACGGTCGCGGTGTAGTCGGCCCACCGGTGGTCGCCGAGCACGGTCGAGGGCGCGGCGGTCTGCAGGACGTCCTGGCGCCCGTTGCCCCACACGTTCCACGTGAAGCCGCGGTTCTCGGCATGGATCTGCTGCTGGACCACGTTGCCGCGCGAGCGGTCGCCGCTCGCGACGACCTCGAACGCGCCGTCCTGGTCCGCGGTGTAGCGCGGCGCGCCGCCGCGGCGCTCGACGTACGTCATCTCCTCGCCGCCGACCTCGACGGTCGGGTACTCGTCGTACTCGAAGTCGTCGCGGTAGGGCAGCTCGAGGATGCTGTCCTCAGCCTCGGGCGCGTAGTCGCCGGGCGTGTACTCCTGCGCGGTGCCGTGCACGCCGTGCGGCAGGGTCGACAGCGTGAGGATCGAGTACGGCTCGACCTTGACGCGGTACACGTCGTGCTCGGTGCCGCCGATGGTCTCGGTGCGCACGGGCGCGTAGTAGCCGATGTTCTGGAAGTAGTCGGCGTCGTACGTCTCGCCCTTCTCGGGGCCCGTGGTCTCCCAGGCGTGCAGCGGGCGGCCGGACTCGCCGAGGTCGGCCACCTTGACCTCGAAGTACCGGGCCTTGCTCGTGTTGTTCGCGTGCACCTGCGTGAGCCCGGGCTCGCCGTCGGCGCCCGCGGGCGAGCGCAGGGTCATGACGGTGCGGGTCGAGGTGTCGACGTTGGTGCCGCCGTCGCCCTTGGTCCCGTCGCCGCCCGTGGCACCCTCGATGTACTCCCAGCCGTGCTCGGCGAACTGGTGGAAGTGGCGCACGGTGACGATCCCGACGTCGCCCTCCCAGTAGCCGGACCAGGGGTCGGACGCGCGCACGAGGTGCTTGGGCGAGTACTGCGCCCCCTCGTACATCGCGCTGACCGCGGGCTGGAAGAGGAAGGTCGTCATGTGCGCGGGGTGGTCGCCCGCACCGCTCCAGCGGTAGGCGTTGATGAAGCGGTCCGCGATGTCGACGGCGCCGACGGTGCCGCCGATGCCCCCGCGCTCGGGGTCCGCGGCGACGCGGTACTGCGGGTCGATCATCGGCGCGACGCCCTCGGAGTACAGGACCGGCATCCCGAACTCCTTGTTCAGCCGCGTGACGTTGGGTCCGCCCACGATGTCGTAGTGGAAGCCCAGCGCGTCCACCTGCTCGAGCGCCTCGGGGCTCGCCAGGATCCGGCCGGCGATGTTGTCGCCCTCGCGGTAGGAGTCGAGCGCGACGATCTTGATCTTCGAGTAGTCGTAGCGCGCGTCGTCGGCCGTGGCGTCGCGCTCGAGCCACTTCGCGGCCTGGACGGTCCAGCGCAGCTCGGCGTCCTGGTACGTGGAGCCGCGCACCTCGTTCTGCGACGGGCTCAGCCAGTCGAACTCGACGCCGTAGGTGTCGTACGCCGCGTCGATGGTCTCCTTGTACCACTGGTAGCGCTTGGTCCAGTCGTTGCCGGTCCAGGACGGCTCCGCCCAGCGCAGCGCCTCGACCTCGACGTCCGGGTTGATCGTCTGCGCGTCGGCGATGAAGTGGAAGCCGGCGCCGCGCAGCACGTTGGCGGGCTCGTCGGCGCTGCGCTTCGTGGCGGGCTCGGCGCCCGACGACGTGTTGCTGTCCGCTCCGAGCTCGACCTTGATGTGCGTGAGGCCCGCACCCTCGACCGGGTCGAACAGCATGCGCATGATCGCCCAGTAGGCGTCGGGGTTCTCCTCCTTGTAGTCGAGGAGGAGGTTGCCCGTGTTGTTGCACGACACCGAGCCGAAGCCGCCGAAGACGTTGTACGGCGTGCCGTCCGGGCGCCGCTCGACGTCGTCGCCGTCGACGACGAGCTCGCGCCAGTCGATCGACGGGTCGTCGAGGCGCAGCTCGGGAAGCTCGTCCGCCGCCGGTGCGGCGACCGTCGTGCCCGGGCCGGCGGCTGCCGGTCCGGCGGCGAGCGCCGTCGTCGGGGCGACCACGCCTGCAGCGGCGAGCGACAGCGCGGCCGCAGCCGACGCCGTGAGCCGCACGCGCCGTGACGCAGGGAGAGTTCTCATCGTTGATCCTGTCGTCGTTGACCATCAGGGACGCGGGGCGCCATGATCGTCTGTGATCGTTTGTGCTCCGTCGGTTACGACGATGTCGCCGCGCGCGTACGAACGTACGGACCCGAGCGGTGCGGCGTCAACGGCGCGGTTGAAACGATCACAAAGACACAGCGCGCTGTGCTGTGCGGGGCCTCTCCCCGGTCAGGGCACGAGGCCACCTGAGAAGGCGCCGACGATGTCGATCACGACGGGCGTCATGAGGACGATGAACAGGACCGGCAGGATGCACAGCATGAGGGGCAGGAGGACCTTGACCGGCACCTTCTGCGCCTGCTCCTCGGCCCGCTGCCTCCGCTTGAGACGGACCTCTGCAGCCTGCGTGCGCAGCACGTCCCCGACGGAGATCCCGTGCGCGTCGGCCTGCAGGATGGCACGCACGAACCGCCGCAGGTCGGGGACGTAGGCGCGCTCCGCCAGGTCTTCGAGTGCCTGCCGACGAGTGCGGCCCATCCGCATGTCCTGCAGGGTCCGCGTGAGCTCCTCGGCGAGGACGCCGTTGCCGTGGTCGGCGACGCGCGCCATCGCACCGTCGAACCCCATGCCGGCCTCGACGGCGATGGTCATCTGGTCGAGCGTGTCGGCGAGCTCGAGCCGGATCCGCTGCTCGCGCGTCTGGCCGCGGCCGAGCAGCAACAGGTCGGGCACGAAGTACCCGCAGATCGCGACGACGACGAGCACGGCGGTCACGAACGGTGGCGCCTCTGCGGCTCCTGCCCACACGACCAGGAGGACGCCGACGGCGGCCAGGACGAGCTTCGTCGTCAGGAGCCCGTCGATCGTCCGGCCCGCCGGACGGCCTGCCCGGACGTGCTGACGCTCCAGCAAGGCCACGAGCGGCCGCGGGGTGAGCCGGCGTCCCACGGACGTGCCCGGACGTCGGACCGCGGCAGTCGGTGCCGTGGCCACCTGGACGTCGGCCGCGCTCGCGACCCCCCGTTGCAGGTTGGCGAGGCTGCGCCGCCGTTCGGGCGCGGCCGCGCTCGCCACGAGCCCGGTGAGGAGGGCCACCGCGGCAGCGACGGCGAAGGCGGCGACGAGCACTGGCGTCGGCATGTCAGAACTTGACCTTCACGACGGCGGCCATCCAGACGATGCCGATGACGAGCAGGATCAAGGCCACGACCAGCGCCACGAGGCCGACCAGGCTCTGGACGAACGGGGCGAGATAGGAGGGGTTGGCGAGCAGCAAGAACCCGGTCACGACGAACGGCAGGGCCACGAGGATGACGCCGGACAGTCGCCCCTCGGCGCTCAGGGCGGCCACGTGGCGGCGGATCTCGTTGCGGTCGCGGATCGTCTTGCCGACACCGTCGAGCACGTCGGCGAGATTCCCGCCGATCTCCCGGTTGATCGCGATGGCCTGGGTCACCCAGTGGAAGTCCTCGTTGCGCATGCGCACCGCTGCCTCCTCGAGGGCGAAGGCCAGTGGCCGGCCGACCCTCGTCTCGTTGACGATCCGCCCCAGCTCCGACGCGGTCGGGTCCTCCGCCTCGCGCGCGACGCCGGCGAGCGCCTGCATGAGGCTGTGGCCCGCGCGCAGACCGCTCGCGAGGAGCTGCAGCGTGTCGTCGAGCTGGTCGGCGAACCTCTTCCGACGCCTGCTCGTGCGCGCGCGCAACCACAGCAGCGCGAGGAGCGGCCCCAGCAAGGCGAAGAGCACCAGGAGGACGGGTCCGCCGAGCAGCAGCCCGACCGCGGCGAGCACGACGGAGGCGACGATCGCGAGGAACACGAACTCCTGGGGGCGCAGTCTCAGGCCGGCGAGGTCGAGCCTGACCGTGAGGCTCCCCTGGCGCCGCTGCATTGCCTTGCCGACGAGCATGGTCGCGGTCGCCGCCGCGTCGGCAAGCCTGCCCTCCTCCGGTCCCGCGACCGGGCGGCGCCGCGCCTTGGGGATCCGCGCGTGCCCCGGCGCGAGCACCAGCACCGCCGTCAGCGCGAGCCCCGCAGCCACGGCGATCGCTCCCCAGCCGGCCGGGTTCACGAGACCACCATCCGGGGGTCGGCGCCGAAGATGACCGGCGGGAGGTGGATGCCCATCTCTTCGAGGCGCTCGGTGAACTTGGGCCGCACACCCGTGGGCCGCGGACGGCCGAGGAAGCGGCCGCCCGGGTCGGTCCCCGCCGCGTAGTCGAACACGAACACGTCCTGCAGCGTCACCGTCTGGCCCTCCATGCCCTGGACCTCGGTCACCGCGGTGACGCGCCGGGTCCCGTCCCGCAGTCGCGAGAGCTGCACGATGACGTCGACGGCGGCGGCGATCTGCTCACGCACCGCGCGCAGCGGCAGGTCCATGCCGGCCATGAGCACGAGTGTCTCCAGTCGCGAGACCGCGTCCCGCGGTGAGTTGGCGTGCACCGTGGAGAGCGAGCCGTCGTGCCCGGTGTTCATGGCCTGCAGCATGTCGAGCGTCTCCCCGCCGCGGACCTCGCCGACGACGATGCGGTCGGGCCGCATGCGCAGCGAGTTCCGGACGAGGTCGCGGATCGTGATCTCGCCGCGGCCCTCGATGTTCGGCGGCCTGGCCTCGAGCCGCACCACGTGCTCCTGCTGAAGCTGAAGCTCGAGCGCATCCTCGATCGTGATGATGCGCTCGTCGCCCGGGATGAACGCCGAGAGCACGTTGAGCAGCGTCGTCTTCCCCGTGCCGGTGCCGCCCGAGACGATGATGTTGAGCCGGGCCTCGACGCACGCGTGCACGAGGTCCGCCAGCTCGGGGGTCAGGGTGCCGAACCGGACGAGGTCGTCGACCCGGTAGGGGTTCCTGGCGAACTTGCGGATGGTCAGCGCCGAACCGCCGAACGCCAGCGGCGGGATGATGGCGTTGACGCGCGAGCCGTCCTCGAGCCGTGCGTCGACGAGCGGGGACGACTCGTCGACCCGCCGGCCCACCCGGGAGACGATCCGCTCGATGATCTGGCGGAGGTGCTCCTCGGACGAGAAGCGCGCGTTCGCCCGCCGGAGCTTGCCGTCGTGCTCGACGTAGACGGCGTCGGGCCCGTTCACCATGATCTCCGTGGTGGTCGGGTCGTCCAGGAGCGGCTGCAGCGGTCCCAGCCCCAGCACGTCGTCACGTACCGCGTCGATCAGGCGGTGGCGCTCGTCGCTCGTCAGCGGCGTCTGCTCCGCCTCGACCACGGCGTTGAGCTCCGTGCGCACGAGCTCGTGCAGCTGCTCCTCGCCGAGCCGCGGGTCGTTGAGCCGGCTGCCGATGCGCTCGAACAGCTGGTCCGCCGCTCGCTCCTTGAGCCGGGCCAGCGGGTCGAGGTCTGCGCTCGTGGAGACGGAAGGCCGGGGCGCGGCGCCGCGGACCGGGTCGGTCGTGACGGGTGCGGGCACCGAACCCGTCGTGGGAGCGGACTCCTCCAGGGGTTCGTCGTCGAGCCGGTGCTTGCCCAGGCCTTCGCCCTGCGGCTCCGCGTGCTGCTTGGCGGCCGCGAGCCGCGCCGCGAGGTCCATCACGACACCTTCCGGCGGCCGGACGTGCGCGCGACGGGCGCGTCGTCCAGGTACGCCGCCTGCAGGGTGCGCAGCCGCTTCGACACCGGGTCCCGCGGCTGGTGGGTCACGAGCGGCACCCCCATGTTCATCGCCACGACGGCGGCCTTGCTGTGCGGCATCGAGGCGTCGACGCGCGTGCGGATGGTCGCCTGCACGTCGCTGAGGCTCAGGCCGGCTCGAGGGTCCGCGAAGTTGAGGACGATCCGGCGCGAGTCGGGCAGCATGCCGAGGTCGTGCAGGGCCTCGAGCTCCTTGCGCAGCCCGCGCACGCCCGGCACGTCCATGCTGGTGAGCAGCAGCGGGTCGGTCGTGTGGTCGAGCGCCGCGAGCGTGTGCGCACCGAGCCCGGCCGCGGTGTCGAGCACCACGTAGCGGAACTGCGACGCGAGCTGCACGAGGAGCGCTTCCACGTGCTCGGGCGTCACGGTTCCTCCCGCGGCCGGGTCCTCGGGCGCGCACACGACGAGCAGCCCGGAACCGTGCTGGGCGAGCTGCGTCTTGAGCGCGATCGGGTCCTCGTGGTTCCGGTGCCGGACGATGTCGGCGAGGGTCGCCTCCGGCTCGAGACCGAGCGCGGTCGCGACGTCGCCGAACTGCAGGTCGAGGTCCACGAGCACCGTGGAGCCGGCCTGTGCCTGGGCTAGACCGACCGCGAGGTTCGTGGCGACCGTCGTCTTGCCCACGCCACCCTTCGGTGACAGCACCGAGACGACCCGGCCCGGGCGGGGCGCCGTCGGGGTGGGTGTCCAGGGGGGCTCGAGCCCGGTGTCCGGCACGGAGGCCGGTACGCCGACGGGAACGCGGCGCACCCGCGCCGCTTCACCGACTCGGGCCAGCACGTCGCGCAGGTGCTCGACGGAGACCTCGGCCGGCACGACGTCACGGACGCCGGCACGCAGCGCCGCGATCGCGAGCGCGTCGTCCGCCGTGCCGACGAGAACGAGGCCCGTGCCGGGGAAGAGCCGGTCGAGACCTCCCGCGAGCTCGAGAGCCTCGCGCCGCGAGGTGGTGGTGTCGAGGACGACGATGTCAGGCAGCGGCGCGCCGCGGAGCTGGCCGAGGAACGCCGCCGGCTCCACCGAGAGTGGCGTCGCCGGGACGGTGATGCAGGCGCCGTCGGCGGCGGTGTGGACCCGCTCCTGGAGCGTGTGCGAGTCGGTGGCGAGCAGCACGTTGTTCACTCGAAGATCACCTCCGGCGTCACGATCCGCGTGCCGTCCTCCGAGGCGTCCTCCGGCTCGATCGACAACCAGATCAGCTCGTACTCGGCGGCGTACACCACCTTCTCGGCGTCGGGAGCGGGGAGCGCCAGGGTGACCATGACGCTCTCGGCCGGAGGGCTCTCCGTCTCCTGGCCGTCCTCGCCCGTGACCTGGCGAGGGCCGCCCCGCACGTCGGTGACGAGCACCTTGTGCAGGGTGAGGTGCGTCGCCTGGGGAGGCTTCGCGTCGACGTCCAGCGAGACGAACACGCCGACCGTGTCGCCCGGCTCCAGCCCGCCGCCGACCACGCGGCGCGGCTCGAGCTCGATCGTCAGCTGGTGCAGGTCCGGCGGGACCTCGACCCTGGTCCGCCGGTCGTCCGGCGCCACGAATCGCGCCCCGACGAGCTGCTCGCCCGGCACCAGGTCGGCGGCCGCCACCCTTCCTTCGAGCGTGGCGAGGTCGGTGACGGCACCTGGGACGACCGTTCCGGCGGGAACCTCTCTGACCTCGACGAGCTCGCCGAGGGCCTCGGCCTCGGTACCCGCGGGGATCGGCTGCGCGACGACGAGCACGCTCGTCGGTTCCATCTCCGCCATCGCGCGGCGGTCCGCGCCGGCGGCGTACATGTACGTAAGTGCTCCACCGGACACCGCCAGCACGGCGGCGACGACGATGGTGACGATGCGACGGGTCACGATGTCCTCAGTTCTCTGTCAGCGTCAGCTCGACGGCACCGACACCCAGCTGGGGCCCGTCCGGATCGAGCTCGTAGTCCCCGGAGGCGTCGACGAAGCGCTCGAAGGTCCCCTGGAGGCAACGTGCCTGGGGGTCGAGGCCGGCGTTCCGGCAGAGGTTCCGCCCGCCCGGGCTCACGTACTGGCCCGTGAACTCGTACTCGAGCAGCGTGAACGCCGCGAACCCGAGGATGCGGTACTCGCCGTTGGCGCCGCCCGCCTCGTTGGACACGTCGAAGACGGGGATCAGCACGGTCTCGCCGCGAAGCGCGTTGAAGTCCGACGGGCTGCAGCCGTTCGGCGGCGACTCGCCCGGCGCGGACGGCACCCAGCCGCCCGCCTCGACCGTCGGGCCGGTGCACCCGGCGCTCGCCGTGAGCCAGCCGAAGCCACCCGGCAGGACGTTGCCGGACGGTCCGGTGCAGCTCGAGTCGCTCGTCTTGGTGAACTCGAACGTCACGGCCTGCGGGTCCTCCGGGAACTCCACCCCGACCAGCACCCCGTCCTCGTACACAGGGCTGGCGCCCGCCTGCCAGATGAGCTCGCAGTAGGACAGCACGTACGGCAGCACCCCGGCACCACGCGCCGGGACGCCCCAGCGTGCGGTGGCGGCTGCCGCGAGATCGGCGGCGTCGTCGAAGCCCACGACCTGTGCGAAGAAGTGCTCCCGCGAGGAGTCGGTGCGCACGGTGACGATCCCGGCGTCGGTGTCGAGCCGTGTGATCGTCGCCTCCGCAGGACCCCCGAACGGATCGTTGGCCGTCGCCAGGTCCGACGCCGTGGCAGCGCTGTCGCCACACTCACCGCGCGCGCAGTCCTGCGCGACGGCGAGCGCCGCGGCGTCCGCACCGGTCTGCAGCATCTGCCGGTCGGCGTGCATCGCCGCGATGTCGACCGCGATGGCGGCGAAGCCCAGCAGCGGGACCAGGAGCAGGCCCACCAGGACCGCGGAGGCACCGCGGTCGCGGTCTGCGCCGAACCGGCGGCTGAGGCGGTCGGTCAGCCGTTGCATCGCATGCTCCCTGTTCCGGTGAGGTCGAGCGTGAAGAAGCCGCCGAGCGGCGTGAAGTCCGAGAGCGTGATGGTCACGCGCGCCGTCGCCGGCGTCCCGCCGGCGCCCGGGTCGCAGTTCTCGGGCGTCACCGCGATCTGGTCGGCGGTCAGGGTCACGGAGGGCGACGCCGAGTCGATCGCCGCCGTGCGTGCCCGGTCGGCGGCGTCGGCCTCGCGGGACAGCGCCAGGACGCGGACGCCGTCACGGGCGGCGTTCCCCAGGACGGTCTGCACGTGGTAGGCGTGACCGAAGCCGATGATCCCGACGACCAGCAGCAGGAGCACCGGGAGCACGAGAGCAAGCTCGACCGCGGCGGCGCCGCGGTCGTGCTCGGTGCGCGTGCTGGTCATGGTGCCCCCAGACATTCCGTGGTGGGAGAAGTGCGAGCTGCATTCGGGTTTGCGGCGTGGCGCCCGGATGTTTCGCGGGGCGCCACGCCGCCTCCTCACGGCGTGGTCACGGCGTCGTGACGGTGCCGAGCCTGGTCGCGATGTAGTCGAAGAACCGGTCGAGGTGTCCGCCGACGAGGCCGACCGCGACGATGATCGCGACCGCGATGAGGCCCACGATCAGGCCGTACTCGACAGCGGCGGCACCGCGGTCCTGGGTCCGGAACTTGGCGGTCTCGAACCGGGCGGCGATGAGGTGGAGGAGGTGCATGGGAGTTCCCCTTCTGGTGATGTCGTCGGACGGGTGTCCGACTCGCTTCTCGCCGAGCGTCTTCCCGTTGTTTCGAATTCAGCAAGGGTGAAGTCGGGGGACATTTACCTCATCTGCACTTGTGTCGATCGGAGAAAATTGCTTTCACCCGTCAATTGCGGGTGACGAATGGGTGAAGGCGACGGACATTTGCCGCTCCCGCAGAAACTTGCGCGAGAGTGAAATTTGCCTTTCACCCGAGGCCGATGACGAGGTACGGGGCATAGTTCTTGCATGACCCGCCCCCGGCGCGTCGGCTCCCCCCAGGGCCTGCGCGAGCGCAAGAAGGCTGTGACGCGAACGGCGATCGCCGACGCGGCCTTCGAGCTCGTCCGCGACCGGGGCGTGGACGCGGTGACGATCGAGGAGATCGCCGACCGCGCCATGGTGTCGCCGCGGACGTTCTCGAACTACTTCGGCTCCAAGGAGGCCGCCGTCCTGCACGCCGGACACGTCGAGCCCGAGGCGCTGCTCGCGGGCTTCGACGACCGGCCGACCGAGGAGCCGCCGCTGGTGGCGCTCGACGCGACCCTGCGGGTGACGATCCGTGCGCTCACACCCGAGCAGACCGGTGCGATCCGCGCCACGGAGGAGCTCGTCGAGCGCGACCCGGCCCTGCTCCCGTTCCGGATGGCGCAGTTCGACAGGTTCGAGGCGGTCGTGCGGCGCGCCGTCGCGCGCCGCCTGGGCGTCGAGGACGCCGAGGCCGCGTACCCACGGCTCGTCGCGGGGGCTGCGGTGTCGGCGATCCGCACCGCGTTGCGTCAGTGGATGCTGGACGAGCACGGCGACGCGGCGTCGCTGGCCTCGCTGGTCGAGCAGTACCTCGTCGAGCTCTCTGCGGGGCTCCCACCGGAGGCGGCGTCCGCGGCGGGGCACGGGTGACGGCCGCCGTGTCCCCCCTGGTCGTGGCCGGCGTGGCGCTCGTGTGCTCCACGGCGGCCGCGTCGGTCACGCCGTGGGCGCGCCGGCTCGTCCGGAGCGACTCGCGATGGCTCCGCGCCTGGGCGCCCGCCGTCCTGGCCGGCGTCGCCGGTGCCGGCGCCGCCGCGATTTCCGGGACCTGGGCGGAGATGCTCGCGTTCGCGACGCTCGCCGTCGCGTCGGGACTCCTCGTCCCGCTCGACCTCGCGACGTACCGGCTGCCCGACGCGATCGTCGGGCCGGCCTACCCCGTGCTCGTGGGCCTGCTGGCCGTGGCGGCCGCCGTCGAGGGCGACTGGGACCGACTCCTCCGCGCGCTGCTGGGCGGGCTCGCGGTACTGACCGGCTACTTCGTGCTCGCCCTGGTCTCACCCACGAGCCTGGGCCTCGGCGACGTGAAGCTCTCGGGTCTCCTCGGCGTGTTCCTGGGGTGGTTCGGCTGGCACACGGTGCTCCTCGGCACGCTCTCGGCGTTCGCGGCCTTCGCCGTCCTGGCGCTCGCCCTCCTGGCGGTCCGCCGGGTCTCCTTCCGCACCGACCTGCCGTTCGGCCCGGCGATGGTGCTCGGCGCCGCGGCGGGGGCCGCCTGGGCCACGGTTCTCTGACCGAGGCTTGCGGGGGCTGTCGGGCGGACCGACGATCGCACCATGCGCATCCGGGCGGAGCAGGGTGACATCACGACCGCGCACGTCGACGCGATCGTCAACGCCGCCAACTCCTCGCTGCTCGGCGGTGGAGGTGTGGACGGCGCCATCCACGCCGCCGCTGGCCCGCGTCTGCTCGAGGCGTGCCGCGAGCTGCGCCGGACGGTGCTGCCCGCCGGCCTCGCCGTGGGCGACGCTGTCGCGACGCCGGGCTTCGACCTGCCCGCGCGCTGGGTCGTGCACACCGTCGGCCCGAACCGCCACGCGGGCGAGACGGACCCGTCGCTGCTGACGTCGTGCTTCACGCGCTCGCTGGACGTCGCGGCCGAGGTCGGTGCGCGCACGGTCGCCGTCCCCGCGGTGAGCGCGGGCGTCTACGGCTGGTCGCCCGACGACGTGGCGGCGATCGCGGTGCGGGCCGTCGACGGGTGGGACGAGGCGCACCCCGGCCGCCTCGACGAGGTCCGCTTCGTGCTGTTCAGCACCCCGGTGCACGCCGCCTTCGAGGACGCACTCGCGACGGCCCGCCGGCACTAGCGTGCCGGCGGGCCCGTCACGAACCACGTGGACCGGGTTGCGCCAGATGGCCCCCTGCTTCACCTGGCGCAACCCGTCACGGGCTGTGCATGCCCGGCCACGCCAGATGGCCCCCGGTGCACCTGGCGCGACCCGTCACGGGCTGCACTCGTCCGGCTGAACCTGGTGTGCCCCCGCCACCAAGCTCAACCGGCCGATCGACCTCCGGATCAAGGGCGAGGCTTTTGCCTCAGCCCTCCGGAGGAGCTGTATGCCGATCGCACGAACGTCGATCGATAGCTGCTACTTCGACGTGGGCCAGCACGTGACGCACATGGCGTGCGCCTGTGTCGATTGGCTCGCTGCTGCGGCACCGCCCGCGACGGGGACGGTGAGCACCAGCGCCACGGCGACTGTGGTGAGCATCCGCATCTTCTTCATGGGGCTTCTCCTCTTGGGGCTTGTCCTGCTCGCGCGCTGCGTGACACCAGTCTTGCGCGTCGATGGCGGTTTGAGCAGCCAGAATGCTGACCACAAGTAGACATGGGAACATGTGGCCGTGATCGACGGATCGCGTCCCGACGGGTCGCTCGACATCGACGAGACGACCCTCGCCGTGTACGGCGCGCTCCTGCGCGCCCGGACGACCGATGCCGCAGGGCTGTCGCGGGACCTGGGGGTGGACGAGGCCACGGCCAAGGAGGCCCTCGGCCGCCTGGTGCGCGTGGGGCTCGCCCGCAGGGGGGTCGACGGCGCGCCGTCCTACCGGGCCCAGGTGCCCGACGCGCTCCTCGACGACCTCGTCGAGGAGCGCTTCGAGGCCCTGGAGGCGGCCGCGGCGTCCCTGCGGTCGGTGCGGGCGACCGCGGCCCGCGTGCGCTCGCTCTACCACGGAGTCAGCGACAGCCGGAACGCGCTGGAGTTCGAGCGTCTCGACGGAGCGGACGCGATCGCGACGCGGATCGCCGAGCTGAGCGCGCGCACGGGCACGACGCTCGAGAGCGTCATGACCGTGGTTCCGCCGACCGCGCTCATCAACGGGGCGCGCGACTCCGAGGACCGCCTCACCCGCCGTGGGGTCCGGCTCAGGTCGCTGCACCGTGCGGCAGCCCGCCGGTCGCCGGCACTGGCCGGCTACGGCGTCTGGCTCGCCGAGCGGGGCGGCCAGATCCGCACCACGCCGTGGCCGCTGCCCACGCAGTACATGCTCTTCGACCGCCGAGCCGCCGTCGTCTCGTTCGAGGAACCCGACCTCGACGGCCCCGCGGCGGTCGTGCTGACGACCCGTGAGGTCATCACGTGCCTGGGGACGTTGTTCGACCTGCTGTGGGAGTCGGCGCTCCCGCTGCCGGACACGGCCACCGACGCCCCCACGGCGCAGCCGTCCGCGGGCGAGCTCGAGATCCTGCGGCTGATGCACGCCGGGTTGAAGGACGAGGCGATCGCCCGCGAGCTCGGCGTCTCGACGAAGACGGTACGCCGGGCGCTGTCGTCCCTCGCGGAGCGCCTGGGCGTCAAGGACCGGTTCTCGCTCGGCGTCCTCGCCGGATCCCAGGGGTGGCTGCGCGACAACCACGCCGGCGAGCATGCCGACGAGCACCGCGGCGGACGGTCGCCGCGCCCGTCGGACGTCGAGCGCGTGTAGCGTCAGCGCCGCTTCGGGACCGGACCGTCGGGCCGGCGCCCGTCGAGGCCGGTGACGTCCTCGAACCCGGACTGCCCGCGCCCCGACGTCCGGTTGTACAGGTACGTGATGCCCCACAGCACGATGCCCACGAGGATCAGCGCGCCCGCGATGGCGTACTGGCCCTGCTGCGCGTCGCTCCGCGCCCACGGGCCCGCGAGGAACGCGCACGTCACCGCGCCGAGCGCCGCGAGCGGCGCCCGGGTCCGGAAGTGCTCGTGGTCGACCGGCTGGCGCCGCAGGACGAGCAGGGCCACGTTGACCACGGCGAACACGCACAGCAGGAGCAGCGACGTCGTGCCGCCGAGCAGCGCGACCGCGCTCGCACCGGCCTCCGACGCCTCCGCGCGCACGACGTAGGCGATGAGCCCGAACGAGATCGCGGTGGTCACCAGGATCGAGACCCACGGCGTGCGCCGCGTGCGGTGCACCCGGCCGAAGGGGCGCGGGAGGACGCCCTGGTTGGCCATGCCGTACAGCAGGCGCGACGCCATCAGCATGTTGATCAGAGCGGAGTTGGCGACGGCGAACATCCCGATGAACGGGAAGAGCGTGTCGAACGGCACGTTCGGCGCGCCCGCCGCCACCACTTGGGTCAGGGCCGAGCCTCTCGACTCGTCCGTCAGGTTGCCGACGGGGACGAGCGCGACGGCGGTGGTGGCCACGAGCACGTAGATGAGCCCCGTGATCGACAGGCCCGCGAGCATCATCCGGGGGTAGTCCCGCACGGGGTGGTGGCACTCCTCCGCCATGTTGACCGAGTCCTCGAACCCGACCATCGCGAAGAACGCGAGCGTGGTGGCCGCCGTCACCGCCAGGAACGCGCTCTTCTCGTCCGGGCTCTCGAAGATGACGACGCGGGAGAAGTCGGCGCGCCCCTGGGACATGCCCCAGATGCCCACGAAGATCACGAGCAGCAGGCCCGAGAGCTCCACGAGGGTCAGCACCACGTTGGCCTTGACGCTCTCCGACACGCCGCGGAAGTTGACGAGCGCGACGAGCGCCATGAACCCGAGCGCGATCACGAGCCGGCCTCCGCTGCCCGCCTCCAGACCGAGGCCGAACCCGTCGCTGAGGAAGCCCGCGAACGCGTTCGACGCCGTCGACGCGGAGGTGATGCCGGAGCTCATCACCATGAACGCGATGATGAAGGTCACGAAGTGGATCCCGAAGGCCTTGTGCGTGTAGAGCGCGGCGCCGGCGGCCTGGGGGTACTTGGTCACGAGCTCCAGGTACGAGAACGCCGTGAGGGTCGCGACGGCGAACGCCACGAGGAACGGGGCCCACGCCGCTCCCCCGACCTCTCCGGCGACCTGGCCCGTGAGCGCGTACACGCCCGTGCCCAGGATGTCCCCCACGATGAACAGCAGCAGGAGCTTGGGACCCATGACGCGCCGCAGGCGCTGCTCGCCGGCCCGCGGGTCGTCGTTCACGACGTCCTGGCTCATCGGTGCCTCCTCGCCTCGAGCGCCCGGCCCCCCGCCGGTGCGCGCTGAGGTCCATGGAACCGCGTCCATGCCGACGTCGCCCGCTGTTCGGTCCCCGGACGTGCTGAGATACCTGTACGCAACGTTGCGCGGGCATCGTTGCGCGGAAGGCCTCGCCTCGGTGGCGGGCCTCGACTGGAGGTGGGAGCACGTGCGACGAGCGGTGGTCACCGGTGCGGGGGCGGTCACGCCCGTGGGCCTCACGGCGGACGAGACGTGGGCGGCCCTGATGGCCGGTGTCGGGGCGGTGACGGCGATCGAGGACGAGTGGGCGCGCGACCTGCCGGTGCGCATCGCCGCACGCGTCGACGACGAGTTCGCCCGTTCCCTCGAGGTTCGCGAGCTGCGCCGGCTGGACCGGGCGGAGCAGCTGGCCGTCGTCGCGGGCCGCCAGGCGTGGTCGGCGGCCGGCGCGCCCGACGTCGACCCCACGCGCCTCGGCGTCGTGGTCGGGACGGCCAACGGCGGCATCGGCACCACGCTCGTCCAGCACGAGATCCTCGCGACCGAGGGTCACCGGCGCGTGAGCCCGCACGCCGTCACCATGGTCATGGCGAACGGCCCGGCCGCCTGGCTCTCGATCGACCTCGGGGCCAAGGCCGGCGCCCGGGCCCCGGTGAGCGCGTGCGCGGCCGGGGTCGAGGCGATCCTCACGGCCCGCGAGATGATCCGTTCGGGCCAGGCCGACGTCGTCGTGTGCGGCGGGGTCGAGGCGAGCGTCGTCGACCTGTGCATCTCGGCCTTCGCCCGTGCGCGAGCGATGTCGACGCGCAACGAGCAGCCGGAGCGGGCGTCGAGACCGTTCGACGCCGAGCGCGACGGCTTCGTCATGGGCGAGGGCGGTGCGGTCCTCGTGCTCGAGGCCGAGGAGCACGCCTCCGCTCGCGGTGCCGCCGTGCTCGGCGCGGTCGACGGCGCGGCCCTGACCTCGGACGCCCACGACATCGTCGGCGGTGAGCCGCAGAACCAGGCCCGGACCATGGAGCTGGCGCTGCGCTCGGCCGGCCTGGCCGCGCACGACGTGGGCGTCGTGCACGCCCACGCCACCTCGACGCCCGTCGGCGACGTCAACGAGGCCGACGCGCTGCGCGCCGTCTTCGGCGACCCGCCGCCGGTCACGGCGACCAAGGCGTCGACGGGCCACCTGCTCGGCGCGTCGGGCGCGCTCGGCGCGCTCGTCGCCCTGCTCTCGCTGCGCCACGGCGTCGTCCCGCCGACGCTCAACCTCGACACGCCGGACCCGGCCGTCGACCTCGACGTCGTCACGAGCGCGCGCCCGACGACGGCCGGGCACGCGCTCGTGAACGCCTTCGGGTTCGGCGGGCACAGCGCCGCGCTCGTGCTGTCCCGCGACTGACTCGGCATCATGGGTCTCGCTCGGCACCTCGAGGTACCGAGCGAGTCCGGAGCTGCCGAGCGAGCTCTCAGCGGCGCCGGGCGAACGCCCAGGTCGACGCGCCGGCGAACAGGACGGCGAGGGCCGCGCACCACACGACCGCGAGCAGCGCGCCGTCGGCCAGGGCGTCCCCCTGCGGCGCGCCCGGCGTCCCGCCGACGAGCAGCCCCCGCACGGTCTCGATGACGGGCGTGACCGGCTGGTGCTCGGCGAAGCCGCGCAGCCACGTCGGCATGGTGTCCACGGGCACGAACGCGCTCGACACGTACGGCAGGAACATCACGAAGAAGGTGAAGCCGCTCGCCGCGTCGGGCGAGCGCACGAGCACCCCGACCAGCACCGCCGACCAGGTGATGGCGTGGACGAAGAGCAGCAGCACGCCCACGGCGCCGACCCACTCCAGCGGTCCGGCGGTGGGCCGGAACCCGATCGCCGCGGCGACGCCGAAGACGACCGCCGTGGTCAGGAGGTTCTTCACGAGGCTGGCGACGACGTGCCCCACCAGGACCGTCCCCGCCGCGACCGGCATCGACCGGAGCCGGTCGATCATGCCGCCGGACATGTCCCGCTCCACCGCCATCGCGGTGGCTGCCGCCCCGAACCCCGCGGTGAGCAGGATGATGCCCGGGGTGGCGTAGGTGACGTAGGAGGTGCCGACCTCGAGCGCGCCGCCGAACACGTAGGTGAACATCAGCAGGATCACGACGGGCAGCACGGCCGCGGTGATCATCGAGTCGACGTCGCGACGCACGAGCCGCAGCCCGCGGCCGGCGAGCGTCACGGCGTCGGTCGCGAGGGCGGTCATGCCGCCACCTCCTCGGCGGGCCGGGTCTGCTCGCCGGTGGCGGTCCCGGCACGCGTCGTGGTGCGCGCGGCGTGGCCCGTCAGGGCGAGGAAGACGTCGTCGAGCGTCGGGGTGCGCAGGTCCCAGCGACGGGGTGCGACGCCGGTGCGCTCGACCCCGGCGAGCAGCTCGCGCACGCCGGCGAGGGTGCCGTCGGTCGCGACGCGCACGGTCCGCGCGTCGGCGCCCCCGGGCACCGGGACGCCGAGGGCGGCCGCGACCCGCCCGGCGTCGTCGGTCGTGGCCAGCTCGAGCTCGAGCCGCACCTGGCCGACCTGCCGCTTGAGCTCGGCCGGACCCCCCGCGGCGGCGACCCGTCCCCCGTCGATCAGGGCGACGCGGTCGGCGAGCTGGTCGGCCTCCTCGAGGTACTGGGTGGTCAGGAACAGGCTGGTGCCCTGCGCGACGACGTCGCGCACCACCTCCCACATCGCCTGCCGCGAGCGCGGGTCGAGGCCGGTGGTCGGCTCGTCGAGGAACATCACCTCGGGCCGCGTCACGAGGCCGGCGGCGAGGTCGAGCCGGCGGCGCATGCCGCCCGAGTAGGTGCCCACCTGCCGGCCCGCGGCCGCCGTGAGGCCGAACGCCTCGAGGAGCTCGTCCGCCCGGGTGCGGGCGGCCCGGCGCGGCAGGTGCGCGAGCCGGGCCATCATCCACAGGTTCTCGCGCCCCGTCTGCCGGAGGTCGATGGCGACCTGCTGCCCCGTGAGGCTGATCCGCTCCCGCACGCGGGCGGCGTCGCGCACCAGGTCGAAGCCGGCGACGGTCGCCCGGCCGGCGTCGGGCGCCACGAGGGTGCTGAGGATCCGGACGGTGGTGGTCTTGCCCGCGCCGTTGGGCCCGAGCAGAGCGAGGACCTCTCCGCGGCGCAGCGTGAGGTCGACGCCGTCGAGCACGGGCACGCGGTCGCGGCCGCGGCCGTAGGCCTTGCGCAGGCCCGTGGCGTGCACGACGACGTCCCTCCCGCCCTCGGGTGGGGTGCGGTCCATGGCGGTCTCCGTTCTGCGTTCTCTCGAAACTGTTTATGGGCAACGCGGTACAGTTACCGGTATACACAGTTTCAGGAGCCGGCGTCAAGGGGTGGCGCACGGCACCATGGAGGACGATGAGCACCGAGGAGCCGGTCCAGCCGGCGGAGAGCGCCCTGCAGCGCCTGTGGGGGCAGCAGCCACGGCGGCGCCGGGGCCCCAAGCCCGCGCTGAGCGTCGATCGCATCGTCGAGGCCGCGCTCGACCTCGCCGAGGCCGAGGGGATCGGCGCGGTGTCGATGGCGCGGGTCGCCGAGTCCCTCGGGTGCTCCCCCATGGCGCTGTACCGCCACGTCGCCAGCAAGGACGAGCTGCTCGTGCTGCTCACCGACCGAGGGGCCGACCTGCTCGGGGACCTGCCGCCCGGCCTGGGCTGGCGGGACGGGCTCGAGCTCTGGACCCGGCGGCAGATCGAGATGGCCCTGGCGCACCCGTGGTACCTGGACCTGCCGGTCGCGACCGTCCCGCCCGGACCGCGGCGGGTTCGCTGGATCGACCAGGCGCTCGGCGTCATGGCCGAGCTCGACCTGCCGTTCGACGAGAAGCTCGCGATCGTCGGACTCCTGGCCCAGCACGTCCTCGGGGAGGCCCGCGTGCAGATCGAGACGCGCCGCGCCGCCGTCGAGCAGGTGCGCAGGTCCGCCGACGTCGGGCCGGAGACGCCCGACGACGAGCTCGACCCGGGGGCACTCGCGCAGGCGAACCCGTTCCACGACTTCGAGGTCGTGCTCTCGCGGCTCGCGACGCCGGACCAGTTCCCCCACCTCTTCGCCGCGCTCGCGACGTGGGAGCCGCCCGGGGAGGACGGCACGCCCGCGGGGGACGAGCTCTCCTTCGGCCTCGGCATCGTGCTCGACGGGATCGAGGCGTACGTGCGCCGGCGCACGGGGAGCTGAGCCGGCGTCGCGGCACGCCGGGACGGCGAGAACGACGACGAGAGCGACGGCGAGAGGGACGACGAAGCCCGGGCCGGCGACGAGCGTGCGCTCGCCGCCGGCCCGGGCCGCCGTCAGGTGCTCCGGGTCAGCCGCAGTCGACCTCGCCGTAGGCGTGCTCGGTGCTCACGCCACCGGCCGTGACCGTGACCGTGCCGGCCCCGGCCGCCGCGGACCCCGCGGCGAAGGGCTGGCGCCACGACTTCCCCGGCTTGAGCGTGTCGCGCTCGCGCGACTCGCCGGCGGCCGTCACCGTGACGTCCGTCCGGTCGTCCGACGTGTTGGTCACCTCGACCACGACGAACGCCTGCTTGCCCCGGCACTCCGCCGTGGCCGTCACGGACACCGGGCTCGCCGGTGCCTGCTCGCGCACGGCGCTGAGCGGCGAGACCGTGATCCGGTCGACGATCGGCGCCTCGTCGGCACGCAGGTTGTAGTCCGCGGGCCACAGCTCGGAGGCGTACGTCTCGCCGTCCCAGTTGGTCGCCTCCTCGGAGCGCAGCGAGATCGTGTTCTCGCCCTCCGTGAGGTCGAGGACGATCGTCCGCTCCCAGAAGTTGTTCCGGTGGAACGTGGGGACGAACATCCACCGCTCGGGCTCGCCGCCGTTGACCGAGACGTCGGCGTGCCGGGCGACCGGGTTGGGGTTGTAGTGCGTGCCGTCGACCTGCTCCGGGTTGGAGAAGCGGACGACGACGGCGTGCGGCCCGGCCTGCTCGGCCGCGACCCGGAACGTCAGCGCGCTGTCGTTGCCGGGCTCGCCGCCCACGCCCGCGACGGCCTTGCCGCCCTCGGCGAGCGTCAGGTCGACGACGGCGGCCGAGCCCGCGAGCTCGGCATCCTCGGCCTGGTACTCGGTCGTGGCCAGCACGCCCTGGCCGGCCGCGACGGTGAGGCGGTCGAGCACGACGCCGCCCGCACCACCGGTGACGGTGACCTTGTTGACGCCGCCCTCGAGGTGCACGGCGACCTCGGACGCCGTCGCGAGGTCGAGCACGTCGCGGCCGTTGACCGCGAGCGTCCCGTCTCCCTCGCCGAGGAGGTCGACGCCGAGCGTCGCCTCGGCGTCGCGCGCGCCGTAGACCCAGAACGTCGCCGACTCGCCCTCGGCGAGCTCGACCCCGCCGGAGCCGGAGACCTCGGCCGCGGGGACGCCGTCGGGCGCCGCGTAGACCGCGCGACCGCCGTCGAGCTGCGCGAGCTCGGCCTCGTACACCGACGTGGCGGCGTCGGGGTTCGCCAGGGAGAGCGTGATGCGGTCGATCAGCGCGTCACCCTTCGTCGCACCGGTCCCGTCGAGGCTGCGCGCCGCGAGCGAGATCGTGTGCGTGCCCGCGGTGAGCTCGACGGTGGTGTCGGCGTGGTCCCAGACCACCCACTTGTAGCCGAGCGGCAGGAAGATCTCCTGCTCGGCCTCGCCGTCGACGCGCACGAAGACGTTCGTCGGTCCCTGCTCGGCCACGAGGCCGTAGGTGTTCAGGCTGTTGGCGAAGACCGACAGGTCGTACGTGCCGTCCTGCGGCACGGTGACCTCGAAGTCCAGCACGCCGTCCGAACCCGTGCGCAGGCCGCCCACGTCGTACATGCCCGAGGTGTAGAACTTGCCCACGTCCTGCGGCCGGCCCTCGGGGCCGTTCTTGCTGTAGCCGCCGCCGGTGTAGGTGGCGTCCTCGGCCTCGTAGCTGCCCTGCCAGAGCGTCGGCGTCGCCGTCGTGGACTGACCGGCCCCGGCCGGCGTCACGACGACCTCGTACGCCGAGGACTCCTGGAGCAGCGGCAGCGTCTCGCCGTCGAACTCGACCGCGACCGTCCCGTCCTTCACCGGCAGGGTCAGCTCCGCCAGGTGGCGCGGCTGGGCCGAGTCGCCGAGCTGGCCCGTCCACGGGATCTCCCGGACGAGCACGCGGACCTCGTCCCCGAACACGTCGGCGGGGACGTCGACGAGCTCGACCGGTGCGGCGCCGTCGGCCCCGCCCAGGATGGTGCGCGCGACGGCCCGGTCCTCGTCGAGCGTCGCGACGCCCTGGAGCGAGTAGTTCTGGCCCGGGAACGGCGGCGTGACCTCGACGGTGTGCCCCGTCA
>JAPSLD010000172.1 GCA_031181105.1 Isoptericola sp.
CTGCAGCGGGCGGCCGTCGAGGAGGAAGTCCTCGGGGCCGATGGCGAACGAGGGCATGGCGTGGAGTGCCTTTCGGGGTCGCGGTGGTGGTGCACGACGGCGGAGCCCCGGCCGGTGGGGCCGGGGCTCCGCGCGCGGGGTCACTCGGAGACGGTGAAGCCCTGGTCGTTGCCGTAGGTGACGATGGCGTCCTGCCAGGCCGCGAGGCCGTCGACGAGCGTCGTCGAGCCCGTGTACGCCTGGCCGACGGTGTCGGGGTAGATGCTGTTGGCGTACGCCTGGTAAGGCAGGTACTGCCAGCCCTCGACGACGTTCGTCGCCGACTCCGACAGGACCTCGTTGATCTTCTGGCCGCCGAAGTACTCGGACTCGTAGCCGAGGAACTCGTCGGACTGCAGGTCGGCCACGGTCGTCGGGAAGGCGCCGCCGTCGATGCGGATCTGCACGCCGTCACCCACGCTGGCGTACTCGAGGAACGCGTAGGCCAGCGCCTTCTTGTCGCTCGCCTCGGTGACCGCCAGGGAGCTGCCGCCGTTCTCCGCCGTGGCGGTCTCGCCCTCGGCCCACTGCGGCATCGGGGCCACGCGCCAGTCGCCCGCCGCGTTGGGGGCTCCGGACTCCATGTTGCCCGGCATCCAGGCGCCCGTGACGAGCGTCGCGATGGTGCCGTCGTCCATGGCCTGGAACCACTCGTCGGTCCAGCCGGGGATGTCGGCGAGCAGGCCCTCGTCGATCATGGGCTGCCAGGTCTCGGCGAACCGGGTCGAGCCCTCGTCGGCGAGGTCCACCGTGACGTCGGTGCCGTCCACCGTGAACGGCTTCCCGCCGGCCTGCCAGATCACACTCGTGGTGAAGCCGGCGTCGCCGGTGTCGGAGGCGATGTAGGCCTCGGGGTCGGCCGCGTGCAGGTCACGCGCGGCCTGCACGTACTCGTCCCAGGTGGTCGGCACCTCGATGCCGTGCTCGTCGAACACGGCCTTGTTGTAGAACATCGCCATGGGGCCGGAGTCGAGCGGCAGGCCCCAGACGCCGCCGCCCTGCGAGACGGCGCCCCACGGGCCGGGGGTGAACTGGTCGGCCAGCTCGTCGGCGCCGAACGCGGTGAGGTCGGCGAGGGACTCGCCGATCGAGAACTGGGAGACGGCGTAGTACTCCACCTGGGCGAGGTCGGGCACGCCCGAGCCGGCCGCGATGGCGTTCTGCAGCGCGATGTAGTGGTCGTTCCCGGTGCCGACGTTGGCGATCTCGATCTCGACGTTCGGGTGCTCCTCCATGAACGCGTCGGCCACGTCCTGGAGCGTCGGGTCCCAGCCCCACAGGAGCAGGCTCCCGCCTTCCTCGAGGGCGGCCGCGACGTCGTCGGGGTTGCCGGCGGGCTCGCCGGACCCGCCGGCCGAGCCGCCTGAGCATGCGCTCAGGGCGAGGCCGAGGGCGCCGACGGCGCCGATCGCGGCGGCCGTGCGGCGCGCCGACCGGGGCGTGGTGGTCATGAGGTGGTTCCTCTCGCTTCGGTTCGTGACTTGGGACGTCGGGTCGGGGTCAGCCCTTGACGGAACCGGCCGACAGGCCGGACTGCCAGTAGCGCTGCAGCAGCAGGAACCCGGCCACGAGGGGCAGGATCGTCAGGAGGGACCCCGTGATGACGAGGTGGAAGATCGCCTCGCCGCCGGCCGTCGCCGCCTGGCTGTTCCAGGCGTTGAGGCCGAGCGTGAGCGGGTACCAGTCGGGGTCGCGCAGCATGATCAGCGGCAGGAAGTAGTTGTTCCAGGTCGCCACGACGGTGAAGAGCAGCACGGTGACGAGCCCGGGGGCCAGCAGCGGCAGGCACACCTGCCAGAAGGTGCGCAGCTCGCCGGCGCCGTCGATCCGGGCGGCCTCCATGAGCTCGTCCGGGATCGCCTCGGCCGCGAACGTCCACATGAGGTAGAGCCCGAACGGCGAGATGAGCGACGGGATGATGACCGACCAGGGCGTGTTGGTCAGGCCCATCTGGCTGAACATGAGGAACGTCGGCACGGCGAGCGCCGTGCCCGGGACCGCGACTGCGCCGATCACGATCGCGAACACCGCGCGCTTGCCGGGGAACCGGAACTTGGCCAGGCCGTAGCCGCCGAGCAGCGCGAGCAGGGTCGCGCCGCCGGCGCCGAGCACGACGTACAGCAGCGTGTTGCCGAACCAGCGCAGGAAGACGCCGTCGCCGTACGTGAGCGTGGCCACGACGTTGTTCCACAGCGCGAACTCGTCGCCGAACCACAGGCCGAACGAGCCGAACAGGTCGGCCTGCGTCTTGGTGGCGTTGATGAGCAGCCACACCAGCGGCACCAGCGAGTACAGGAGCACGACGCCGGTCAGGACGGTGAGCGTGAGGTTCTTGCGGGGCCGGGTCACGCTGCCGGGCTTGGGCCTGCGGATCGTGACCGGGCCGCGCGCGGCGCGGTCCCGGTGCACGGTGGCGGTCGTCGTGGTCATCGCCCGTCCTCCTTGCGCATGCCGCGGAGCTGGACGACGTAGGCGACGAGCATGGTCAGCAGGCCCATGATGATCGCGACCGTTGCCGAGTAGTTGTGCTGCTGGCCCGAGAAGGACAGCGAGTAGGCGTAGAGGTTCGGCGTGAACGACGTCGAGATGTAGTTCGGCGCGAGCGACTGCAGGATGCTCGGCTCGTTGAAGAGCTGGAAGCTGCCGATGATCGAGAAGATCGTCGCGATGACCAGGGCGCCCCGGATCGCGGGGATCTTGATCGCGGAGATGACGCGCCACTGGCCGGCGCCGTCGATCTCGGCGGCCTCGTAGAGCGAGGTGGGCACCACCCGCAGCGCGGAGTAGAAGATCAGCATGTTGTAGCCCACGAACTCCCAGGTCACGATGTTGCCGATCGCCGCGAGGATCCACGAGGACGCGAGCGGGTCGGGCAGGTCGACGCCGAGCGCGGTCTCGAGGTTGCCCCACAGCCCGAACCGCGTGCCGTACATGAAGCCCCACATGAGCGCGGCGACCACGCCGGGCACGGCGTAGGGCATGAAGATCGAGATGCGGAAGAAGTCGCGCCCGTAGAGCCGGCCCGAGTCGATGGCGAGCGCCACGAGCAGCGCGATCCCGAGCATGATCGGCACCTGGACGAGCAGGAAGAGCAGCACGCGGGTGAAGCCCTGCCAGAACAGCGGGTCGCTCATCGCCCGGGCGTAGTTGTCGAGCCCCACGAACTGCGTGCCGCCGACGAGCTGGGTGCGGAACAGGCTGAGGTAGAGCGAGTAGGCGATGGGGGCCAGGAACACCAGCGCGAAGACGGCCATGAACGGGCCCACGAACGCCCACCCGGCCCATCGCGCCCGCGGTCCGCGGGCCGGGGCGCCGGCAGGCATGCCCGGCGGCGCCTTCGCTGCGGTGACAGCGGTCACGGTCCACTCCTTCGGGGCTGATCGTGCCGCGGGGTTCGTCGTCGACTGCGCGGCACCGATGTTTACGTAAACATCAGCGGAGCCAGGGTGGCCGCCCCGGGGCGGGATGTCAAGACGCGTCCAGATCCGGGCCCTGGGGGCGCCTCGAGCCGGGTCCGCCGGAGCGGCGCTACGATCCCCGCATGCCCCCTCCCGGCGCCCCTGGACGGCGACGCGCGCGCACCGGGCCGTCGATGGCCGACGTCGCGGCGCTCGCGGGCGTGTCGTCGCAGACCGTCTCGCGCGTCTCGATGGGGCTCGACAACGTCCGGCCCGAGACGCGCCGCCGGGTGCTGACGGCGATGGCGGAGCTCGGCTACTCCGCCAACGTGGCCGCCCGCGCCCTGCGGTACGGCAGCTACGGGACCCTCGGCGTCATCGCGCACCGGCTCGCGCGCACGGGGGAGTCGCGCACCGTCGAGGCGGTCGTCGAGGCCGCGCGCGCCGAGGGGTACACGGTCACGCTCGTCGACGTGGAGAGCCCGTCGTCGGACGACGTCACGGCGGCCGCCGCACGCCTGAGCCACCAGGCGATCGACGGGCTCGTCATCATCCGTGCCGAGACCGCGACGCCGGACACGCTCGCGCTGCCGCCCGGCATGCCCGTGGTGGTCTCCGACTCGCGCTTCGTCGGGCACCACCCCGCCGTCGGCGCCGACCAGATCGACGGCGCACGGAAGGCCACGCAGCACCTGCTCGACCTGGGCCACCGCACCGTGCACCACGTGGCCGGCCCCGCCGACAGCGGGCCGGCGCAGATGCGGGCGGACGCCTGGCGCGCCGCGCTCACCGAGGCCGGCCGCGACGTGCCCGACGTCCTGCGCGGGGACTGGACCGCCGGCACGGGCTACGAGATCGGCCGCGACCTCGCCCCCGACCCGGGCGTGACCGCGGTCTTCTGCGCCAACGACGAGACTGCGGCGGGCGTGCTCCGCGCCCTGCACGAGGCCGGCCGCCGGGTGCCCGACGACGTCTCGGTCGTCGGGTTCGACGGCATCCCGCTCGCCGAGCACCTGTGGCCCCCGCTGACCACGGTGGTCCAGGACTTCTCGGGCATCGGCCGCGCGCTCGTGGACCTGCTGCTGCAGCAGGTGCGCGACGGACGCGCCCTCGACGACGTCCACACCCTCGTGCCCGTCGAGCTCGTCGTGCGTGCCAGCACCGGACCGGCGCCGCGGCGGCACGGAACCTGACATACCCAACCTGGAGGACCTGTGACAGACCCGACCGACCCCGCCGCCTCGACCGCCCGGCAGTCCCTGCTGGAGCGCGCGGCGACGGCTCTCGGCGGACGCGCGAGCGTCCGCGCCGTCTACGGGGAGCCGATCACCCAGGGGGACGTGACGATCGTCCCCGTGGCGCGCGGGAGGTTCGGGTTCGGCGGTGACGAGGCGGGCGGCGGTGGCGGCGCCGAGGTGCGGCCGCTCGGCTACGTCGAGATCGCGAACGGCGCCAGCACGTGGCACCCCGTCGCGCCGGGTTCCGCCGGCGCGCGCTCCTTCGCCGTGGGTGTCGCCGTGGGCCTCGGTGTCGGCGTCGGCATCGGCACGGTCCTCGCCGCGACGGCGCGCGGCCTGGCCCGCGGCGCCTGAGTCCGTAGCCGCCGACGACGAAGGGCCCGCACCGGATCGGTGCGGGCCCTTCGGCTGCGGAGGATGGGGGATTCGAACCCCCGAGGGCGTGAACCCAACACGCTTTCCAAGCGTGCGCCATAGGCCGCTAGGCGAATCC
>JAPSLD010000173.1 GCA_031181105.1 Isoptericola sp.
TGGGCCTCTCCCTGCTGGAGGCCATGGCGATCGGCCTGCCGGTGCTCGCCCTCCCCGTGACCGAGCACCCCGTCGCCGTGCCGCCCGAGGCGGGCGTGCTGAGCGCGGACGTCGACGAGCTGGTCGCGACCGCGCGGCGCTGGCTGGCCGACCCGGGCGAGGCCGCCGCGCACGGCAAGGCCGCACGCGAGCACGTGCTCGCGCGGTACCCGCTCGCCCGGTTCCTCGAGCGCTGGACCGAGCTCCTCGAAGATCTCGCCGGCCCCTGAGCCGGCACGTACGTCGCCGGCCCGGCCGGCGTCACCGAACGGACGGATCGAGCCGACGGACGTCCTCGACACAGGAGGTGACCGCATGCGGATCGCCATGGTCTCCGAGCACGCCAGCCCGCTCGCCACGCTCGGCGGGGCGGACGCCGGCGGGCAGAACGTCCACGTCGCCGAGCTCGCGCGGCACCTCGCCGCCGAGGGTCACGTCGTCGACGTCTACACCCGCCGCGACGACCCGGACCTGCCCGAGCGCGTGACCCTCACGGACGGCGTCGACGTCGTGCACGTGGACGCCGGACCGCCCGTGCCGCTGCCCAAGGACGAGCTCCTGCCGTGGATGGACGCGATGGGCGACCGCCTCGCGACGTACTGGTCCGACCCGGACCTGCGGCCCGACGTCGTGCACGCGCACTTCTGGATGTCGGGCCTCGCGTCGGTGCGCGGCGCCGAGCGGTCGAGGTCCGCCGACGGCGTGCGCGTCCCCGTGGTGCAGACGTTCCACGCGCTGGGGTCGGTCAAGCGGCGCCACCAGGGCGCGGCCGACACGAGCCCGCGCGACCGCGTCCGCCTCGAGGCCGGCCTGTGCCGCGACGTCGACGCCGTCGTCGCCACCTGCCACGACGAGGTCGACGAGCTGCACGCGCTCGGCGCCCCGGTCGAGCGCATCCGGGTCGTGCCGTGCGGGGTGGACCTCGGGCACTTCACCCCCGGCACGGACCGTGCGGCCCAGGACGCCCCCGGCGCGGACGCGACCCGGCTGCGGCTGCTGTCGATCGGCCGGCTCGTCGAGCGCAAGGGTGTCGGCACGGTCGTCGAGGCGCTGCCGGACCTCCCCGACGTCGAGCTGCTCGTGGCGGGCGGGCCGCCTCCCGACGCGCTCCACGACGACCCGGAGGCCGCTCGCCTGGCGGCCCTCGCCGAGCGCCTCGGCGTGGCCGACCGCGTCCGGTTCCTCGGCGCGGTCGCGCACGGCGACGTCCCGGCGCTGCTGCGCACCGTCGACGTCGTGGTGTGCACCCCGTGGTACGAGCCGTTCGGGATCGTGCCGCTCGAGGCCGCGGCGTGCGGGCGCCCCGTCGTCGGCAGCGCCGTCGGCGGGCTGCTGGACACCGTGGTCGACGGACGCACGGGCCTGCTGGTGCCGCCGCGCGACCCGGCGGCCGTCGCCGCCGCCGTCGGACGGCTCGCCGACCGCCAGACGCGGCTGCGGTTCGGGGCGGCCGCCCGCCTGCGGGCCGAGCGCCTCTACGGGTGGGCGACCGTCGCACGGCGCACGGCAGCCGTCTACCAGGAGCAGACCGACGGGCGCACGCGGGCGTCGTCGTCCCTCGCCGCCGTCGTGGGAGGCGAGCGATGAGCGGGCTGACGCGCACCACCGCCACGACCCCGGCCACCACCACGACCGCCGTCGTCGCGCCCCGCGCGCTGCAGCCCCCGCCGCCCGCCCCCCGCCCCGGGGTCCCGGCGCCCGGGCAGCAGGGCGCCCGCCGCTGGCTCGCCGAGCACACGTCGGACCTCGCCGCCGGCCTGGACGGGCTGCTCGAGGCGGGCGAGGTGCTCGAGGCGTGGGGCCGTGACCTGGCCGACCGGCTCCTGACGGGCCACCGCCTGCTCGTCGCGGGCAACGGCGGCAGCGCCGCCGAGGCGCAGCACCTCACCGCCGAGCTCGTGGGCCGGTTCGAGGGCGAGCGCACGCCCCTGTCGGCGATCGCGCTGCACGCCGAGACGTCGAGCCTGACCGCCGTCGTCAACGACTACGGCATCGCGGAGATGTACGCCCGCCAGGTCGCCGCGCACGGCCGGCCGGGCGACGTGCTGCTCGCGCTGTCCACCTCGGGGTCGAGCGGCAACGTGCTGGCGGCGGTCGAGCGGGCGCGCGAGCTCGGCATCACGACGTGGGCCCTCACGGGGCGCGCGCCCAACCCGCTCGCGGAGGCGTGCGACGACGTGCTCGCGGTGCCCGCGCGCTCGACGTCGGCCGTCCAGGAGGTGCACCTCGTCGCGGTGCACGCCCTGTGCGCCGGCATCGACGCGCGCGTCGAGCAACGGCGCCGCGTGCGCGCCGCCCGGCTCGAGGAGGCGCCGGCATGACGGTCACCTCGCTCCGCACCGACCGCGGCGCCGCCGGCACCCGGCGTCCGACCGTCGCCGTCGTGGGCGACGTCGTCCTCGACCGCGACGTCGAGGGCACGGTCACGCGGCTGTGCCCGGACGCGCCCGTCCCCGTCGTCGACGTGGACGCGGTGCGCGAGAGCCCGGGCGGCGCGGGGCTGGCGGCGCTGCTGTGCGCGGGGCGTGCCGACGTCGTCCTCGTCGCGCCCGTCGCGGACGACGACGGCGGCCGCGCGCTGCGCCGCGGGCTCGCCGGCCTGACGCTCGTCCCGCTCGGCCACGACGGCCCCACGCGGCGCAAGACGCGCGTGCGCAGCGCCGGGCAGAGCCTCGTCCGGGTCGACGACGGCGGGCCGGGCGCGCCGCGCGCCGTCGACCCGGAGGCGCTGGTCCGGGCGCTCGCCGCCTGCGACGCCGTGCTCGTGGCCGACTACGGCGGCGGCGTCACGCGCGACCCGGCGATCCGGGCCGCCCTCGCCGGCGCGGCCCGGCGCGTGCCCGTCGTGTGGGACCCGCACCCGCGCGGTCAGGGCCCCGTCGCGGGCGTCGCGCTCGTCACCCCGAACCTCTCCGAGGCCGCGCGCGAGGCCGGCGGCCTGGGCCTCGACGTCGCGGCCGACGACGCCGGCGCGCTCGCCGAGGCGCTCGCGGGGGCGTGGTCCGCCGGCGCGGTCGCCGTCACCGCGGGCGATCGCGGCGCCTTCCTGTCAGCGGGCGGCGCGGCCGCCGTGCACGTCCCGGCCGTCCCCGCCGCGGGCGGGGACCCGTGCGGCGCCGGCGACCGCTTCGCCGCCACGGCGGTCGAGGTCCTGGCCCGCGGCGGCGCGCCCGCCGCGGCCGTGCGCGAGGCGGTCGCGGCCGCGAGCGCCTGGGTGTCCGCGGGCGGGGCCGAGGGGTTCCGGCGCACGTCCGCGGCCGGCGGCGCCGAGCCCGGCGCGGCCGGACCGGCCGCCGACGGGCGCTCGTCGCTGGTGGCGGGGGCGTCCGACCGGCGGGGCGCGGCGGCCGCCGGCCCGGAGCTCGAGCGCCTCGCCGCCCGCCTGCGCACGGGCGGCACGCTCGTCGCGACGGGCGGCTGCTTCGACCTCCTGCACGCGGGGCACGTGTCGACGCTCGAGTCGGCGCGCGCGCTGGGCGACCGGCTCGTCGTCCTCGTCAACTCGGACGCCTCCGTGCGGCGGCTCAAGGGACCCGGCCGTCCGGTCGTGCCCGCGGCCGACCGCGTCCGGGTGCTCGAGGCGCTCGACTGCGTCGACGCCGCGGTCGTCTTCGACGACGACGACCCGTGCGACGCGCTCGCGCACCTGCGCCCCGACGTGTGGGTCAAGGGCGGCGACTACGCGGTCGAGGACCTGCCCGAGGCGCAGGTCGTCGCCGCCCACGGCGGGCGCACCGTCGTCGTCCCGTACCTGGCCGGACGCTCGACGACGTCGATCCTCGAGCGGGTGGAGTCGATCGCCTGACCCGGCCCGACCCGACCTGACCGACCTGACCGACCTGACCGACCTGACCTACGGGCCCCGCGGGGCCCGACCACGAAGAAGGAGCCGACATGAACTCAGCACCGACGCTCGACACCGCCACGACGCCCGCCCCGCTGACCCCGCGGCGGGTCGGCACGGTCTTCGTGACAGGTGGCGCGAGCGGCCTCGGTGCGGCACTCGTCGACGCCGTGACCGCGGCCGGCGGCACGCCGGCCGTCCTGGACGTCGCCGAACCGCGCGCCGGCGTCGCCCACACGTCCGTCGACCTCGCCGACTCGGCGGCCGCCGCCCGTGCGGTCGAGGAGCTCGTCGCGCAGGTCGGGCCGCCGGACGCGGTCGTGACCGCCGCCGGGGTCGACGCGTGCGGCCCGCTGCTCGACATCGAGCCCGAGCGGTGGGAGCGCGTCATCCGCGTGAACCTGCTCGGCACCGTCGCGGTCGTGCGGGCCGCCCTGCCCTACCTCGAGGAGCGCCGCGGGACGGTCGTGACGGTCGCCTCCACGCTCGCCCTGCGCGGCGCGGGCGACGCGACCGCCTACTGCGCGTCCAAGTGGGGCGTGCGCGGCTTCAGCCAGGCGCTGGCCGCGGAGTACGCGGGCCGGGTGGGGGTCACCTGCCTCGTCCCCGGCGGCATGCGCACGCCCTTCTTCGACGGGCGCGCCGACCAGTACAAGCCCGGCCCGGACGCCGACCTCAACGATCCGGCGGCGACCGCCGGCGCGGTCATCGCGGCGCTCACGCAGCCGGTCGGCAGCGAGATCCGCGAGATGCTCGTGATGGCGTCGGGCGAGGCGTCCTGGCCGTGACGGTCCTCGTGCTGCGTGCGCTGGGCCTCGGCGACGCGCTCACGGGTGTCGCCGCGCTGCGCGGGGTGCGGCGGGCGTGGCCCGGGCGTCGGGTCGTGCTCGCCGCTCCGCGCGGCCTCGGCGCGTGGCTCGCCTCGCACGGCGTCGTCGACGACGTGCTGCCGGCGCACGGGCTCGAGCCGCTCGGCGGCGAGCTGTCCGGCCACGTGGCCGTCAACCTCCACGGCAGCGGGCCCGAGAGCCACCGCGTGCTGCAGAAGACCGGCCCGGACCTGCTCGTCGCGTTCGGCTGCCGCGAGGCGGGCCACGACGGGCCCGCGTGGGACCGGGACGAGCACGAGGTGGACCGGTGGTGCCGGCTCGTGCGCGGCGCGGGCGGCGAGTGCGGGCCCGAGGACCTGCGTCTCGGCCCGCCCGACCCGCCCGGCGGGCGCGGCTCGCACGTCGTCGTGCACCCCGGTGCGGCGTCCGGGTCGCGGCGGTGGCCCGCCGACCGG
>JAPSLD010000008.1 GCA_031181105.1 Isoptericola sp.
CCACGGTCGAGGGCGAGGAGGCCGAGAAGACGATGATCGCCGGTGCGATCCGCACCGACCTCATCCTGTCGGCCGAGATCATGGTCATCGCGCTCAACGAGGTGGCCGACGAGGGCTTCTGGTCGCGGCTGGCGATCCTGTTCGTCGTCGCCGTCGCGATCACCGTCGTGGTGTACGGCGTCGTCGGCCTCATCGTGAAGATGGACGACATCGGGCTCGCGCTCTCCCAGCGCTCGTCGTCGTTCAGCCAGCGCTTCGGCCGGGGCCTGGTGTCGGCGATGCCGAAGGTGCTCGCGGGCATCTCCCTGGTCGGCACGGTCGCGATGCTGTGGGTCGGCGGGCACATCCTGCTGGTCGGCTCCGACGACCTCGGCTGGCACGAGCCCTACGGCTGGGTCCACCACGTCGAGGAGAGCATCGCGCACGCCGTGCCCGCGATGGGCGGCGTGCTCGCCTGGCTGTTCAACACGCTGTGCTCGGCGGTCGTCGGCCTCGTGGTCGGCGGCATCATCGTCGCGGTGATGCACGTGCTGCCGTTCGGCCGCAAGGACCACGGCACCGGGCGCGACCCCGGGCACGACGGCGAGCACGAGGGCGGGCACGAGGGCGGGCACGACACCGCGCTCGACTCCGGGCACGACGTCGCGCCGGCGGTCGAGCGGGACGGCACGGCGGGGGAGCGCGTCGACGACCGCCGCCCGCCCGCCGACCACTGACGAGGTAGCGCTCGGTCCGGCGAGGTAGTGCTCGGCCCGGCGAGGTAGCGCTCGATCCGGCGAGGTAGCGCTCGGTCCGGCGAGGTAGCGCGGCGTCAGGTGGACGCGTCGTCGGCCTCGGGCGGGTACCAGACCCGCGTCCCGTCGACCTGCGCGAAGGACCGCAACGTGTGGGGCCGGGCCGACGTCACGGACATGATGTCCACGACGTCGATCCCGCGGGCGAGCAGGGCGTCGCCGACGAGGGACCGGTGGCATCGCCAGGGGACGGCCTCCGCGCACATGATCGCCAGGTCGTCGTGGCGCGATCGCGTCACGAGGTCGTCGACGGCCGCCGCGAACTCGTCGGTCTGCATGTGGTCCGCGTAGCCGCGGAAGGAGGCGTTGCGCCATGCTCCGTTGGGGCTGTCCTTGCGCGGGTGGCGCAGGCCGCCGAGCTCGCGGACCCAGCGATACGTGATGTCCGCCTCGCGCAACGAGCCGGCCAGGGCGTCGCCCGCGAAATGGGGGTTGGACCGCGACTTCGGCACGGTCCGCACGTCGACGAGCCGGCGGATGCCGTGCGCCCGGAGGATGTCGACGAACTCGTCGATCGTGCGGTTCGAGTGGCCGACCGTGTGCACCGTCGTCATGCACCTCACCGTAGGCGCGCCGTCCGTCGGCGCACACGCCCGGCCCGCGCACGACCGCGGGCGACGCCACGGCAGGGCCTGTGCCGGACGCCGGGACCGGCGTATCGTGGAGCGGGGGCCACGAGTGATCACCGACGATCCGGGAGGCTCAGATGGGCGGCGTGGAGTCGAAGAGCTTCGACGCACCCGACGAGGTGCGGTCGTTCGTAGACAAGGGCGAGGGGCGGGTCGTGACGCTCGCCGGCAGCACGGTGCTCAAGGGGCGGTTCGAGCCGGGCTGGCGGTGGTCGGAGCACATCCGCCCCATCGTGGGCACGGACAGCTGCCAGTCGCCCCACTTCCTCTACATGCTCGCGGGGCGGATGCACGTCGTCATGGACGACGGCACCGAGGCCGAGGCCGGACCGAACGACGTCGTGCGCATCGAGCCGGGTCACGACGCCTGGGTCGCCGGTGGCGAGGCGGTCGAGGTGGTCGACTTCGGCGTGTCGCCGACGTACGCGGTCAAGAGCAGCGGCTGACCGCGGTCGGGCCCTCGCGGCACCCGCGGCACCGGTGACGATGCCTACCCGGTGTGCACCACGGGTTCGTCGACGTCGGCGGCGGTGGCCTGCGCCGGGAGGAGGCCTTGACCGGCGAGCGCGGCGTGGGCGCGGAGGCGCAGCTCGCTGAGCGTGCCGGCGAACGCGGGCGCGAACGCGGCCATGGTGGCGGCCGTCGCCGGCTCCGTGTTCCACAGCCGGGTGAGGCGCGGGCGCAGCGTCCACTCGATGTACGGGTTCGAGAGCCCGATCAGCGCCGGCACCGGTATCTCGTGCCACAGGGCGTGCTCGAGGTGCTGCGTGTGCACGAGCGTCTCGATCGTGCCCATCAGCCGGGCGACGTCCCGCAGGACCGGGTCGTCGCCGTCGGGCCGCTCGAGCGGGTGGTGCGCCAGGTACGCGGACAGGGCGGCGCGTTGCCCCGGGGTCGCGGCCGGGTGGGTGGTGGTGCGCAGCACGTGTGCGGCGCGGTGCCAGTCGCCGTACGGGTCGTTGCTGTCGGCCCCCCGCGGGTGGCGCAGCGCCGCGAGGCAGATATCGATGTCGTCGGCAGTGGCGTTCTCGCGCAGCTGCGACGTGCGGGCGGCGACGGTCCACGCGGGAGACGAGGCGGCGGCGCGCCGCTCCTGCGGTGTGGCCACCGGCAGCCGGGGCCGCGTGACGGAGTCGTGCACGGGCGTCCCGCGCAGCCGCCGGCAGAGGTAGACCGCGCGCGCGACGGTGTGATGGTCGTGCCACTGAGGCGTCGGCACGTCCACGTCCGGGCAGGGGAAGCGCTCCAGGGCTGTCTGCGCGACGGCCGGCGAGGCGCTGCGGGTCACCGCGGTCGCCCACGCCTCCGCCGTGCCGACCGCCTCGGCGCGGCGCGTCAGGTGACGCACCCGCAGGGCGCCCGGGTCGGCGTCACCGGTCCGCGCGGCCTGCGCGTACGGGGCCAGCGCCTCGGCGAACGGCCGGGTGGCGACCTGCTGCAGGTGGACGAGCGCCGCGGCGGGCTCGTGGCAGACGGCGGTGACGGTCCGCTCGAGATCGTCGCGCGAGAGGTCGGGACCGTGCTGGGTGACCAGGCAGTGCACGGCCAGGCGGAGGGCCGCCGGGGTGGCGTCGGGGTGGTCGAGCACGGTCATGGCGGCGCGGGCTCGAGCCGGCGGATCGTCGATCGTGCCCAGCCGTACCGCCAGGTTCCCGACGATGCTGGGGTCGAGCGGCCTGGTGGTCGCGACGGTGCTGTGGGCGTCGTCCTCGACGCGCAGCAGCCCCACGAGCGTGTCGGTGGACGTGGCGTCCAGCAGTGCCGTGCGGCGACTCCCGCACGTGCGCGGGTAGGCCGCGGCGAAGGCCTCCCGGTCGGTGATCTGCACGCCGGCGACGGCCTCGTCGGGCGTGCCTCGCCGCGCGATGAGCTGCGCGAGGGTGTGCTGGTCCGGGTCGGGCAGGGCGCGCGCGGTGCGTGCGACGGCGGCCAGTGCGTCCGGCCGGGTGCAGGGGTCCGTGGCCGGTGCGTGCAGCAGGATCACAAATGTCATCTTGCCCCATGAATCCGACGAGTCGCCCTCGCGACCGCTCGTCGCCCGGTGGGCGCGGGGCAGGAGGCGGTCGGGGCGCTCGCCAACCGCGCGCTACGGGACGGCGGAAGCGGCAAGGCCCGTCGATCGGCGCGCAGAACCCGGTCCGCACGAGGTCGCCACGGTGCACAATGGCTGGATGGAGCCAGCCTCGGCCGCGGTCGAGAGCGCGCCCCCGATGCCGCCAGAGGCGATCGAGGCGCTGAGCTGGGACGCGTGGTGGCGCGACGACGTCGACGCTCTCTTCGAGACGCGTGAGCGCGCGTACCGCGCCTACCGGGCTGCCGGAGACGATCTCGGCGCGGCGCGGATGGCGTGCTGGTTGGGGACCGACTCGGTCGACTTCCGCGGCCAGACGGCGGTCGCCCGGGGGTGGCTGGCACGCGCGCGCCGCCTGCTCGAGGGGCGCACCGACTCGGTCGAGTACGGCTGGTTGCTCATGCACGAGGCCGAGAAGATGATGCAGGCCGGGGACACGGCGGCCGCCGTCGAGCGCGGGACGCAGGCGCTCGCGCTGGCCCGCCGTGTCGGTGACCTCGACCTCGAGTCGCTCGCCGTCGCGACCGTCGGCCTCGCGCGGGTGTTCGCCGGCGAGGTCGACGAAGGTTCGCGCGCCCTGGAGGAGGCCGCCACGGCGGCGCTCGCGGACGAGCTGGACCAGCCGTGGGCGGCGGGGTGGTGCTGCTGCTACCTCATCTACGGCTGCGAGCAGGCACGAGACTACGACCGCGCCGCGCAGTGGTGCCGCCGGATCGAGTCGTGGGCCGAGCGCCGCATCGGGGCGCTGGCGTACACCTGCCGCGCGCACTACGCGAGCGTGCTCGTCTGGAGGGGGGCCTGGGCGGCGGCGGAGGCGCACCTCACGGAGTCGGCCGGCGCGCTCGCCGAGCTCCGTCCTCCGGCCGCGGTGGACGCGTGCGCCCGGCTCGGTGAGCTCCGCCGCCGGCAGGGTCGTGCGGAGGAGGCGCTGCGGCTGTTCGAGCACGCGCCGGACCACCCGATGTCGATTCTCGGCACGGGGGAGCTGCACCTCGCGCAGGGTGACGCGCGAGTCGCGCGCGACCGGGCCGAGGAGTACCTGCGCGACGCGGCGTCCCGGCCGGTGGTACCGCGGTCCTCGGGCCTGGAGCTCCTCGTCCGGGCCGCCGCGCTCGAGGGAGACCTGGCCAGTGCGTCGGCAGCGCTCGACGAGCTGACGGCGATCACCGCGCAGGTCGGCACCGACCACAGTCGTGCGTCGCTCGCCTGGGCCCGAGGGTCCCTGGCGGAGGCCGCCGGCGAGCTCGACCGTGCCCGCATCGCCTTCGAGGACGCAGCCCGCCTCTTCCACCGGACCGCCGCGCCCTGGGAGGAGGCGCAGGCCGTGCTGGCCCTCGCCCGCGTGCTCGACCGGGTCGGCCGCCCTCAGGACGCCGGGGAGTACCGTGGCCGGGCCGCGGCGCTCCTCGCGGCCGTCGACGTACCGCCGCCACGGGATCCGGCTGCCGGGGCGACCCCATCCCTGACGGCGCGGGAGCGAGAGGTGCTCACGCTGATCGCGCGGGGGCTGACGAACCGTGCGGTCGCCCGCGCGCTGGTGCTCAGCGAGCACACCGTGAACCGGCACGTGACGAACATCCTCACCAAGCTCGGTACCGGGTCGCGCTCCGCCGCGGTCGCCGTGGCGCTCAGGAACGACATGATCTGAGTGGCGTGAAGCCGCCATGCCCGCCCGGCAGCGGTTGGTGCCTTCCGGCGAAGTCTCGTCCCCGTCCGACGACGGACCCTGGCGGGGACCCCACCCAGGGGTCCCTTCTCGAGGGGATGAGGACCATGCTGCAGACCATCACCGTGCGCCGGGCCGTCGGGGACGACGTCGACACGCTGTCCACCACGCTCGCGGAGTCGTTCCACGCGGACCCCGTGATGACCTGGTGCTACCCGGACGCCGCCGAGCGGGCGGCGATCCTGCCGCGAGCCTTCCGGGTGATCCTCGACGCTGCGATGCCGCACGGCGGCGTCGAGACGGCCGAGGAGGGCGCCGCGGGCTCGATCTGGATCCCGCCGGGCGCCGAGCTCGACGGAGAGCGGCTCGTCGAGGACCTCGGCGCGGTCTCCGCCCCGTACACCGAGCGGGTGCTCACCATCATGGGCCTGCTCGACGAGCACCACCCGCCCGCTCCCGAGCACCAGTACCTGTTCATCCTCGGGACGAGCAGCGCATGGCAGTCGCGTGGGCTCGGCTCGGCGCTGCTGCGGTCGGTGCTCTCCGGCTGCGACCGCGACGGCGTCCCCGCCTACCTCGAGGCGACGAGCGAGCGGAACCGGTCGCTCTACGAGCGCCACGGGTTCGAGGTGATCGAGGTCCTGCGCCTCCCGGACGGGCCGCCGCTGTGGTGCATGTGGCGCACGCCGGGCTGAGCCGACCTGTGCGATCCCCTGCGATCACGCCGCTTCGGCCTGGCGACTGCCCCGCCGTCGTGGCCGGTGGCTGCGTCTGCAACGCCTCGAGGATCGCCCCCCGACGTCGTGGCGCAAGAATCGCGTCGCCGTCGGCTGCGCTTCCAGCAGCGCGGTGCCGTACCGCCGGCGCAGCAGCGTCGGGTGGCCGGGAGCCGACACCGCGTGTGCCGACGGTTCAGCCGACGAACGCGTCGTACGTGGCGACGAGTCCGGCGCGGTCGCTGATGAACCGGGAGTAGACCTCCTCGAGCCTCGGGTCGAGGCCGCCCGGGTACCAGGTCCCGGCGCCGAGGCTGGCGAAGATCTCACTGCCGCGAGTGAAGGCGGCGTCGTCACCGAGGGACCAGGCGATCTGCGCGTGGAGGGGGTGGGCGGGGTCGAGGGCGGCGAGCTCGGCCTCGAGGATCGGGCCGAGCGCGACCTGCTCGTGGACGCCGATGACCTCCCAGGCGGCGTGCAGCATCTCGTGCGCCGCGGTCGTGGTGAGGTAGCCGTACAGCTGTGGGTCCTCGGGCTCGGCGAGGTAGATGGAGCCGTCGCCGAACCCGTTGCCGACGTAGCAGCCTGCGATGCGGAAGTCTCCGTCGGCGCCGCGGTCGTCGTCGCCGGTGCGCCGGCAGTGCTCGGCCACCTCGGCGCGGTCGACGATCTGGGGCCGGGCGCCGTAGAAGACCCTGCGGCCCTCGTCGGTCATGTAGGCCGCATCCGCCAGGGCGCGGACGTCCGGCACCAGCCCCGGCTCCTCGCGGCCGATGGCGCTGTTGACGCTGGCCACCCACTCGTTCGGGACGCCGGCCCAGCCGGTCTGTGCCCACCAGCCGACACCGATCACGACGGCGACCACGGCGACGACGACCTCGACCCAGGACGCGCCCTTGCGTCGGGCGCCCGCGACGTACTCGTGCTCGACCTTGGCCGGCGCTGGCTGCTCCCACTCGCGCCACCGGGGCGGCCCCTGACGACGGCCGACCGCTTCGTCGATCACCCACTGCGGCACGCGGCCGCTGCGGCTGCGTGGCAGGTCGTCGGGCGGGATGGACATGGCGAGATCGTAGGAGCGCCTGGGCGCTCGTGGGCCGTGCTCAGGGCAACTTCACCCTCCAGCCGTCTGGGTGAGGCGGTGAGCCGGAGGGGCGCTGCGATGTCCAGGCGCCTGTCGGGGCCTGGTGCGGGCGTGCACGACCCGCAGCCCTCGCGCGCTCGAAGCGCGGCGCAGGCCTACCGCCGCACGGAGGCGAGGACCTCGTCGTAGTGCGCGTTCTCCATGACGCCGAGCACGTTGCCGAACGGGTCGACGACGGACGAGGTGACGTATCCGGGACCGCGCTCGGTGACGGGCTCGAGCTCGCCGGCTCCGAGCGCGAGCAGGCGAGCGTGGGCGACCACGACGTCATCCACGGCCCAGTACGCGACGGCGCCCGCGGGCGACGTCGCCCCGACCGGTGCGAAGCGGCGGTCGATGATGCCCAGCTCGTGCGCGTAGTCGCCGACGCGGAACTCGGCGTAGGCCAGGACGCCGCCTGCCTCGCGGGCGAAGTACGCCTCCGTACCGAGCACCTCGGTGTACCAGTCGCGCGCGGCGGCGACGTCGTCGGCGAACAGCGTGATGGTCGTGAGGCCTCGCAGCATGGTCGGATCCCTTCGTCGAGCGGCGCCCGGTGACGCCTGCACGACCAGCCTGACGGTGAAAGTGCTCACCGAACGAGCACTTTCCGTGGCAGTCTCGACGCATGCGCGCGGACCGCCTGATCCAGGTCCTCATGATCCTCCAGAGCCGGCCACGGGTGACGGCGGCCGAGCTCGCGACGAAGCTCGAGGTCTCGGTCGCGACGGCGCGTCGCGACCTCGAGGCGCTCTCGACGGCCGGTGTCCCGGTCTACCCGCAGCCGGGGCGCGGCGGCGGCTGGTCGCTGCTCGGGGGTGCGCGCACGGACCTCAGCGGGCTCACCGAACCGGAGGTGCGCGCCCTCTTCCTGCGCGCGGGCCCGGCGACCTCCGCGTCGAGCGAGGCACGCGCCGCGCTGCGCAAGCTCGTGCGAGCACTCCCTGCCACCTTCCGCGAGGAGGCGGAGGCGGCCGCGTCCGCGACCGTCGTCGACGCGAACCGCTGGGGAGCGACGCCGCCGGAGCGTCCGGGCCTCGTCGATGCGCTCCAGCGTGCCGTCGTCGCCCGGCGACGCGTCCGCCTGCGCTACACCGGCGCGACAGGGCGCACGTCGGACCGCCGTCTGGATCCGTGGGGCCTGGTCGACAAGCACGGCGTCTGGTACCTCGTGGCGGGGACGGACCGCGGTCCCCGCACGTACCGGGTCGACCGCATCGACGGGTTCGAGGTCACCGACGCCCCCGCCACCGTGCCCGCGGACCTCGACCTGGGACGGGTGTGGTCCGAGATCGTCGGCGAGGTGGAGGACCTGCGCTCGACGACGTGGGCGACCGTGCTCGCGCCCGAGCGCGACCTGCACGTGCTGCGGTCTCAGTTCGGGCGGCACTGCCGCGTCGACGAGGTCGAGGGCGGTCGCGCGCGCGTGCGTCTCGGGGCGTCGTGCCCGCTCGACATCGCGCGCCATCTCGCGGGCTGGGGTGGCGCCGTCGAGGTCGTCGAGCCGGACTCCGTGCGCGCCGAGCTCGCACGGCTCGGGGAGGAGCTCGTCTCCCGGTACGGCCCGACGGCGGCGAGCGGCCGCGCCTGAGGAGAGTCGTGTGCGGGGTGCACCTGGCCGTGGGCCGGCGCGGTCACGCGGCGGTCGCTGGGAAGCCGGGCCGGGCGACGACGGCGCGGGTGACGCGGGTGCCCAGCCGCGAAGCGCGGCACCCCCGCCGCCACGAGGGCGACGGGGGTGCCGTCTGCGCAGGTCGGAGCCTCACGGCCGCAGCCGTGGGCGCCGACTGTCAGATGTCGTAGTACAGCTCGAACTCGTGCGGGTGCGGGCGCAGGCGGATCGGGTCGATCTCGTTCGTGCGCTTGTAGTCGATCCAGGTCGCGATGAGGTCCTCGGAGAAGACGTCGCCCTGGGTCAGGAACTCGTGGTCGCGCTCGAGGTTGTCGAGCGCCTCGCCCAGCGACGCCGGGACCTGGGCGATCTGCGCGTGCTCCTCGGGCGGCAGCTCGTACAGGTCCTTGTCGATCGGTGCCGGCGGCTCGATGCGGTTCTTGATGCCGTCGATGCCGGCCAGCAGCTGGGCCGCGAACGCGAGGTACGGGTTGGCCGACGGGTCCGGCACGCGGAACTCGACGCGCTTGGCCTTGGGCGAGGACCCCGTGACGGGGATGCGGATGCACGCGGAGCGGTTCCGGGCCGAGTAGACCAGGTTGACCGGCGCCTCGTAGCCCGGCACGAGGCGGTGGTACGAGTTGACCGACGGGTTCGTGAACGCGAGGAGCGACGGCGCGTGCTTGAGCAGGCCGCCGATGTACCAGCGGGCCATGTCGGACAGGCCGCCGTAGCCCTTCTCGTCGTAGAACAGCGGCTCGCCGTTCAGCCACAGCGACTGGTGGGAGTGCATGCCCGAGCCGTTGTCGCCGAAGATCGGCTTCGGCATGAACGTGACCGACCGGCCGGCGTTGAAGCCGACGTTGCGGATCACGTACTTGAACTTCATGAGGTCGTCGGCCGCGTGCAGGAGGGTGTTGAACCGGTAGTTGATCTCCTGCTGCCCGGCGGTGCCCACCTCGTGGTGCGCGCGCTCGACGTCGAGCCCGACCTGGCCCAGGACGGCGCACATGTCGTCACGCAGGTCCGCGAAGCGGTCGGAGGGGGAGACGGGGAAGTAGCCGCCCTTGTACCGCGTCTTGTAGGCGAGGTTCCCGCCCTCCTCCTCGCGGCCGGTGTTCCACGCGGCCTCGACGGAGTCGATCTGGTAGAAGCTGCGGTGCGAGTTGGTCTCGAAGCGCGCGTCGTCGAAGACGTAGAACTCCGCCTCGGGCGCGAAGTACGCGGTGTCCGCGATGCCGGTCGAGGCGAGGTAGGCCTCGGCCTTGGCGGCGATGTTGCGCGGGTCGCGGTCGTACGGCTCGTCGGTGAACGGGTCCACGATCGAGAAGTTGATGACCAGCGTCTTGCGCTTGCGGAACGGGTCGATGAACGCCGTCTTGACGTCCGGGACCAGCTTCATGTCCGACTCGTGGATCGCCTGGAAGCCGCGGATCGACGACCCGTCGAACATGAGGCCGTCGGTGAACGAGTCCTCGGAGAACTGCTCGACGGGGATGTTGAAGTGCTGCATCACGCCCGGCAGGTCGATGAACCGGACGTCGATGAACTCCACCCCCTCGTTGCGGGTGAAGGCGATGGCCTCCTCGGCGTTGCTGAACATGAGTGCGCTCCTTGGTGGGACGGTGCCAGGTGCTCGGCGCCTCGACGCTAGAGCCGCGTCGTTTCTCCGGCGTGGCGGAAGTGTTTCGGGCACGTAACGCAGAGCCGCCTGGAGCTCGCCGCGTACGCTGGGAGGCATGGTGTCACGGGAGGGACTCGGGTCTTGGCTCGAGGGAGGATCTGTCTCGGGTGCCGAGACCGGCGGAGCCCGCCTCGGCCTCCCGGACGCGGGGCCCGGTTCGCGTGCGCGCCTGGGACGGCGGCTCGCGGCTCTGACCGTGGACTGGCTCGTGGCTACGCTCGTGGCCGTCGCGGTGTTCCGGCCGAGCGCGCCCGGCGTCCTCGAGCTCGTCTCGCACCTGCCCGCCTGGTCCCAGGTGGCGATCTTCGCGGCGATGAACCTGCTCCTCGTGAGCACGGCCGGCGCCACCATCGGGCACCGCCTGCTCGGCCTGCAGGTGCGTCTGGTCGGGGCCGGGGCGGACGAGGCGGTCGGCTTCGCGCGCGGCGCGGTGCGCACCGTCCTGCTCTGCCTGGTGATCCCGGCGGTGGTGTGGGACGCCGACGGCCGCGGCCTGCACGACAGGGCCGCGGGCACCGTCATCGTGCGACGGCGCTGACCCCGTCCCGGCTCGCGCCGTCGACCGCGTAGACCAGGACGACGTTGTCCGACCCCTCGAAGCGGCGGACGTCGCGCAGCCGCAGCCCGCGCACCTCTTCCCGAGGGAGCGGCCGACCGCCGCCCAGCATCAGCGGACCGACCATGAGGTGCAGCTCGTCGACGAGCCCCTGGACGAGGAGCGCCTGCCACGTCGTGGGGCTGCCGAACACCACGGCCTCGCCGTCGCGCGAGGCCTTGAGACCGGCCACGCCGCTGCGCGGGACCACCGTCGTGCGGCTCGCCCACGGTGCGGCCGGGTCGACCGCCAGGGAGTCGGAGACCACCACGACGTCCACCTCCTCGAACCGGCGGCTCAGCGCGCGGTTGTCGTCGCTGTACGTCAGCACGGACTCCGGGTCGTCCGGGTCCGGCTCGTGGTGCTGGACGTCGGGCCAGTAGGAGCTGAAGAGGCGGTAGGACGCGACCCCGACCAGGACGGTGTCCGCCGCCGTGATCCGCTCGAGGTTGTAGGCGTCGAACGCCTGGTCCATCGGCAGGTCGAGGACGTCGTCCTGCGGTCCCGCCACGAAGCCGTCGAGCGAGACGATGTTGCTCACGACGATCTTCATCATGTGAGAGCTCCCTCCAGGTCTGTGCTGTGCAGACCTGGAGGGAGCCCAGAAGTCATCGTCCGGCGCCGGTCAGCGGCCGCGCATGCCCTTGCGGTCGGGCCGCGCCTTGGTCGGGTCGATGCCCTTGGGGATCGGCAGGCGGGCCGCGCCGAGCGCGCGCAGGCGCTTGCTCACCTCGGCGGCCTCCGGACGGGTCAGCGTCTTCTTGAGCTTGCGGACCTTGCCCGCCACCTTGGGCAGCGGGACCTGGCCCTCGTCGGTGCCGCACTGGATGGTCGTGATCGGCACGTTGGGCAGCACGCGCGCGACGCGCTTGCGCTCGTCCTCGAGCAGCCGCGTGACCCGGTGCTTCGGGCCCTCGCTGACGAGGACGACGCCCGGGCGGCCGACCCCGCGGAAGACGAAGTCCTGCGTGCGCGGGTTGACGGCGACCGGCTCGTCGTCGAAGACCCAGCCGCCGCGGACCGTGCCGAGCGCGGCGCGGACGGCGCCGGGCTGGCCCTCGATCTGGGTGTAGGCGGCCCGCTCGGCGCGGCGCGTCAGGATGAACATCGCGCCGAGCAGCGCGAACGGCAGGCCGACGATCGTCGCGTAGATCGGGTGGTCCGTGAGGAACCCGATCAGGAGCGCGACGGCGAGGATGCCCACGAACACCGCCAGCATGACCCACGTGACGAGCGGGTCCTGCCGCTTGGTCATGGTGTAGGCGGCCCACACCTGGTGGTACCAGCGCTGCTTCTTGGGCTTCTTCTGCTTCTTCGGGGTGGGCGCCTCGGCACTGTCGCCGGCGCCGGACTTCGTGCGGGCCATGGTCGTCGAGTCTACTGGCCGGTGCGGGCCACGAGGCTCGCCGCCTCCTGCCGCGACGTCGTCGGCTCCGCGAGGTGCGCGAGCGACTCGGGGATCGCCCGGCCGCGCTTCGTCATGGCCTGGCCCCACAGCCGGCCCGCGCGGTACGACGAGCGCACGAGCGGCCCGGCCATGACGCCGAGGAACCCGATCTCCTCGGCGTACTCCGAGAGCTCCACGAACTCCTCGGGCCGCACCCAGCGCTCGACCGGGTGGTGGCGCACCGACGGGCGCAGGTACTGCGTGATGGTGATGAGGTCGCAGCCGGCGTCGTGCAGGTCGACGAGCGCCTGCTTGACCTCGTCGACCGTCTCGCCCATGCCGAGGATGAGGTTGGACTTGGTGACCAGGCCGGCGTCGCGGGCGCGCGTGAGCACGGACAGCGACCGGTCGTAGCGGAACGCGGGCCGGATCTGCTTGAAGATGCGCGGCACGGTCTCGACGTTGTGCGCCAGCACCTCGGGACGCGAGTCGTTGACGGCGTCGAGGAGCTCGGGGATCGCGTTGAAGTCGGGGATGAGCAGCTCGACGCCGGTGCCCGGGTTGAGCGCGTGGATCTGGCGGACGGTCTCCGCGTAGAGCCACGCCCCGCCGTCGGCGAGGTCGTCGCGCGCCACGCCCGTCACCGTCGAGTACCGCAGGCCCATGGCACGGACGGACTCCGCGACGCGGCGCGGCTCGTCGGCGTCGAAGTCCGCGGGCTTGCCCGTGTCGATCTGGCAGAAGTCGCACCGCCGCGTGCACTGGTCGCCGCCGATGAGGAACGTCGCCTCCCGGTCCTCCCAGCACTCGAAGATGTTGGGACAGCCGGCCTCCTCGCAGACCGTGTGCAGGCCCTCGCCCCGCACGAGCCCCTTGAGCTCCTTGTACTCCGGCCCCATGACGGCCCGGGTCTTGATCCACTCGGGCTTCTTCTCGATGGGTGTCTCAGCGTTGCGGGCCTCGATGCGAAGCATGCGGCGGCCCTCGGGTGCGATGGTCACGACGTCGGTCCCTCCGTAGACGTCCGTCAGCCTACGACGGCGGTCGCCGGCTGCGGAGGCTTCTGTCGCCCGGTCGGCGTGACGTCGGTCACGAGCGGCGCGAGGTGGCGCTGGAGCGCCTCGGCGAGGAGCGGCCGCACCTCGGCGACGGTCACGTCGCGGCCCAGCTCGGCGGACAGGGAGGTCACGTCCGCGTCGTCGATGCCGCACGGGACGATGCGCCCGAACGCGGCGAGGTCGGGGTCGCAGTTGAGCGCGAGGCCGTGCATGGTCACGCCGCGCGCGACGCGCGCGCCGATGGCGCACACCTTGCGCTCGCGCCGGTCGCCGTCGGCGGCGAACCACACGCCGGACCTGCCGTCGACCCGGATCGTGGTGAGCCCGAGGGCGGAGCACACGTCCATGACCGCCGCCTCGAGCGTGCGCACGTACTGCACGACGTCGACGGGGGAGCGCAGCGCGACGATCGGGTACGCGACCAGCTGGCCGGGCCCGTGCCAGGTGATCTTGCCGCCGCGGTCGACGTCGACGACGGGCGTGCCGTCGGTCGGGTACTCGTCGCGCCGGGTCCGCCGTCCGGCGGTGTAGACGCTCGCGTGCTCCAGGAGGTACAGGGTCCCGCCGTGACCACCGGCCTGGACCTCCGCGTGCGTGCGCCGCTGCAGGTCCCAGGCCTCGTGGTAGTCGACGAGGCCCGGCAGGCTCATCAGCTGCATGAGCCCCAGGCTATCCCCACCCGGCGCAGGCGGGGCCGCGCTGGCACGATGCTCAGCATGCGAAGCGAGAAGCGCCGTGGAGCGCTGCGCGGGGCCCTCGTCGTGGCGGTCCTGGCGCTGTGGCTCGCCGTGGGTGCGGTCGGCGGGCCGGCGCAGGGGTCGCTGAGCTCGGTGCAGACCAACGACGCGGCCGCGTTCCTGCCGGCGAGCGCCGAGTCCACGCGGGTCGCCGGGATCGCGTCCCGGTTCGTCGAGTCCGAGACCCTCCCCGCCGTCGTCGTCGCGACGTCCGACGACGGGGACGCGCTCGGCGACGACCAGCTCGCGGCGCTGCAGCGCCTCGTGCAGCAGCTGCCGGACGCCGCGCTGCCGGGCGCCGGGCCGGGCGACCCGCGCACGGTGGGCGACGTCCTCGCGGCCGACCCCGTCCTGGTGCCGTCCCAGGACGGGGACGCGGCGCTCGTCCTCGTCCCGCTCGACGCCGCCGTCGCCGAGCGGACCGTCGGCGCGGAGGCCGAGTCGGCGACCCTGCTCGCGGTCGAGGCGCTGCGCGAGCTGGCCCGCGGGGAGCCGGCCGACGCGGGCCTCACGGCGCTCGTCACCGGTGCGGCCGGCTTCGTGGCGGACCTCGTCGGCGCCTTCGGCGCGATCGACCTCGTCCTGCTCCTCGTCGCGCTCGGCGCGGTCCTCGTGATCCTCGCCGTCGTGTACCGGTCGCCGATCCTGCCGTTCGTGGTCATCCTCTCGGCCGTCCTCGCGCTGTGCCTCGCGGGCCTCGTGGTCTACGAGCTCGCCGCGCGCGGCGTGCTGACCCTCAACGGCCAGTCGCAGGGGATCCTCTCGATCCTCGTCGTGGGCGCGGCGGTCGACTACTCCCTGCTCCTGGTGGCCCGCTACCGGGAGGAGCTGCGCCGTCATCCCTCCGCGTCCGCCGCGCTGCGCCGTGCCCTGCGGGCGTCGTGGGCGCCGGTCGCGGCCAGCGCCGGCACGGTGGTCGCCGGCCTGATGTGCCTGCTGCTGTCCGACCTCGCGTCGAACCGCAGCCTCGGACCGGTCGCCGGGATCGGGATCGTCGCGGCGTTCCTCGCCTCGATGACGCTGCTGCCGGCTCTGCTCCTCGTCGCCGGCGACCGCTCGCGCGTGCTCTTCTGGCCCCGGGTGCCGGCGTACGCCGGACCCGGGGACGGCGAGGCGGGCGGCGAGGCGCACGGCGAGGGGGGCGGCGTCCCTGAGGGCCACGGCGTCTGGTCGCGCGTCGCCCGTGCCGTGGGTCGCCGGCCCCGGCGCGCCTGGGTCGTGACCCTCCTCGCGCTCGTGGCCGCCGCGGCGTTCGCCCCGCAGCTCGACGCGAGCGGCACCGGGGACGACGAGGTGTTCCTCACCCAGGTCGACGCGGTCGACGGCGAGGCGGTCGTCCGCGAGCACTTCGAGGGGTTCTCCGCGCAGCCGGCCGTCGTCGTGGCGCCCGAGGACCGCCTGGAGGAGGTCCTCGACGCGGTCACCGCGCTCGACGGCGTCGCGTCTGCCGCCCCGGTGACCGAGGCGGGGTCGCCCGTGCCGGGCCGGCCGGCCGACGGTGCGCCGCTCGTCGTGGACGGGCAGGTGCGCGTCGACGTCACGACCGAGGCGCCGTCGGACAGCCAGGAGGCCGTCGAGACCGTCGCGCAGGTGCGCGAGGCGGTGCAGGAGGCGGTCCCGGGCGCGCTGGTCGGCGGCGCGGCCGCCGAGCGGCTCGACACCCAGCTCGCCGGCCAGCGCGACCTGGTCGTGATCGTGCCCGTGGTCCTGGTCGTGATCCTGCTCATCCTCATGGCCCTGCTGCGCTCGGTGCTGGCCCCCGTCCTGATCCTCGTGGCGAACGTGCTGTCCTTCGCGGCGTCCCTCGGCGTCGCCGCGCTCGTGTTCGAGCACCTCTTCGGCTTCCCCGGCGCCGACCCCGCCGTCCCGCTGTACGGGTTCTGCTTCCTGGTGGCCCTGGGCGTCGACTACACGATCTTCCTCATGACCCGGGTGCGCGAGGAGACGGTGCTGTGGGGGACGCGCACCGGCGTGCTGCGGGCGCTCGCGGTCACGGGAGCGGTGATCACCTCGGCCGGCGTGGTCCTCGCCGCGACGTTCGCGGCGCTCGGCGTGATCCCGCTGCTGTTCCTCGCGCAGATCGCGTTCATCGTCGCCTTCGGCGTGCTGCTCGACACCTTCGTCGTGCGCAGCGTGCTCGTGCCGGCGCTCGTGCACGACGTCGGCCCGGGCGTCTGGTGGCCGAGCCGCCTCGACCGGTCCCCGCGCGAGCCCGCCCGCTGACCGACCGCACCGGACCGCCCTGACGTGGTCTCGACCTGGACCGCGCCGGGCCTCGGCGCGGTCCCGACGGCGCCGCGTCGTGCACCATGGGGGCATGGTGACGGGCAACGTACGGGTGGCGATCGTCGGGTACGGGGGAGCGGGACGGCAGATCCACGGCCGGCTCGTCCGCGAGGCCGGGCTGACGGTCACGGCGGTGGTGACGCGGGACGCGGGCCGGCGCACCCAGGCGGCGGGCGACTGGCCGGGGGCGCGGCTCGCCGACGACCTCGAGGGGCTGGTCGGGCTCCGCGCGGCGTACGACGTCGTGGTCGTGGCCAGCCCGACCGCGCTGCACGCGACGCACGCGGCGACGCTGGCGCGCGCCGGGATCCCGTTCGTGCTCGACAAGCCCATCGGCGTCGACGCCCACGAGGCGCGGGCCGTGGTCGCGGAGGCCGAGCGCACCGGCACGCCCTTCACCGTGTTCCACAACCGGCGGTGGGACCCCGAGCAGCTCACGCTCCAGGCGCTGCTCGAGCGCGGCGAGCTGGGCGACGTGCACACGTTCGAGCGGCACTGGGAGCGGTGGCGCCCGACCCCGCGGCAGCGGTGGAAGGAGAACGACCTCGCGGGCGGCGGCCTCCTGCTCGACCTGGGCCCACACCTCGTGGACTCGGCGACCCGGCTGTTCGGCCCCGTCACGTCGGTCTGGGCGCAGACGCGCGCCCTGACCACGCCGACCGAGGACGACGTCTTCCTCGTCCTCGAGCACGAGGCGGGCGGTGGCCTGGCGGCCAGCCCGCGCGCCGTGGTGTCGCGGCTCTGGGCCGGCTCGGTGGTCGGGGCGCCCGGGCCCCGCACGCGCGTGCTGGGCTCCGGCGGCGCGTACCTCGTGACGACGTTCGAGGAGGACGCGTCGCCGTTCGAGGTGCTCGACGTCGAGGCGCCGGACGGCACGCTCGGCTGGCTGACCCGGGGCCGCGAGCGGACGGCCGTGCCCGCGGCGACCGGCGGGCACGCCGACTTCTACCGCGCGCTCGGTCCCTGGCTGCGCGGCGAGGGGCCCGCTCCGGTCGACCCCCGTGACGCCGTGCGCACCGCGGAGGTGCTCGACGCCGCGCGTGCCTCCGCGCGCGAGGGCCGGCGCGTCGCCGTCTGACGACGGTTTTCCACAGGCGGAGGACGGCGCCGCCCGGGAGCGGACCCCGCGGTGTTCGATGGGTCCGTGCACGACGCGACCCTCACCGAGATCCCCGTCCCGGCGGACGCCGCCGCCCGCGAGGCCCTGCTGCACCGCGTCCGCGCGCTCGCGGCGACGTCGCACCCGTGCCTCGTGCCCGTCGCCGACGTCGAGGTCCGGCCGGACGGCGTGCTCGAGGTGCGGCGCGCGGGCGCGGGGGCGGCGGACCTCGCGACCGTGCTGGCGGTGCGCGGCGCGCTCACGCCGCCCGAGGCCGCCGGCGTGCTCGTGTCGGTGGCGCAGGCGCTCGCCGCGCTGCACGGCGCCGGGCTCGCGCACGGGCCGCTGGAGCCCCGCGACGTGGTGGTCGGCACGGGCGGTGGCGCCGCGCTGCGCCCGCGCCTCGAGCCCGGTGCGCGGGACGTCGGCGGGCCGGCCGGCGACGTGCACGCGGTGGCGCTCCTCGTCGAGCACCTCGTCGGGCGGCACGACGACGAGCCCGCGACGGCGCTGCGTGCCGTGCTCGCGGCCGCGCTCGCGCCGGACCCGGAGGTGCGGCCCGAGGCGGGCACGCTCGCCGCGTGGGCCCACGACGCGGTCGAGCCGCGTCCCGTGCGGCTGCCCGAGCCGGCGGCGCTCGCGGCGGCGGCGCTCGGCGGCGTGGCTCCCGGGCAGCGGCCCGGGGTCCCGACCGGCCGGCCCGGCGACGAGCGCGCCGCCCGGCGCCGGCGCCGGGCCTTCGCGGGCACCACCGCACCGACGGCGCGCACGCGCGCGGGCGCCGGGGCGCCCGCGGACGCCGCACGACGCCGCGCGGCGGGTCGCCGCGGAACGGTTCCGCGGGGCGTGGCCGTCGTCGGCGCGGTCGCGGTCGCGGTCGTCGCCCTGACGGCCGTCGCGCTCGAGGTCCGCGGGCCGGGCACGCCGGTCGTGTCCGCGGTGCCGACGGCGGACACGCCGGCCCCGTCGTCGGGGGAGGGTGCCGGCGGCATCGAGGGACGGGGTGGTGCCGGCAGCGGCGGCGACCCGACGCTCGTGCGGACCGATCCCGCCGGGGCCGCCGCGGAGCTCACGCGCCGGCGCGTCGACGTGCTCGCCGCCGGCGGGGCGAGCGTCGAGGACCTGGGGGCGGTCAGCGCGGCGGGGTCGCCGGCGCTGGCGGCCGACGCCGCCCTGCTCGGGCGGATCTCGCAGGACGGTGCGGTGCTCGACGGCACCGCCGTCGTCGTGCGCGGCACGGACCTCGTGGCGCGCCCCGCCACCGACCGCGCCGAGGTGGCCGTCACCTACGCGCTCGGCGGCGGCGAGTCACGGACCGCGACGCTCGCCCTGGTCTGGACGACGGACGGCTGGCGCGTGCAGGCCGTCTCCTGAGCGGCCCCCGACGGCACCGAGGGCGCCCCGGCCGTGCCGGGACGCCCTCGGTGACACCGACGGGACGGTCAGAGACCGACCTCGGACTCGAACGCACCCTCCTCGATGCGGGCCTTCATGGCCGTGAGGAAGCGTGCCGCGTCCGCACCGTCGACCAGGCGGTGGTCGTAGGAGAGGAACAGGTAGGCCATCTGCCGGATCGCGATGGTCTCCTCGCCGTCGGGCTGCGTCACGACCACGGGCTTCTTGGTGATGGTGCCCGTGCCGAGGATCGCCACCTGACCGACCGGGACGATCGGCGTGTCGATCAGCGCGCCGCCCGAGCCGGTGTTGGTGATCGTGAAGGTCGCGCCGCTGAGCTCGTCCGGACCGATCTTGTTGGCCCGGGTCCGCGACGCCAGGTCCCCGATCTGGCGGGCGATGCCCGCCAGGTTGAGGTCGCCGGCGTTCTTGATCACGGGGACCACCAGGCCGCGGTCGGTGTCGACGGCGATGCCGACGTTCTCGGAGCCGTGGTAGGTGATCTCGCCCTTCTCGGGGTCGATCGAGGCGTTGATCTTCGGGAACGCCTTGAGCGCCTCGACGGCCGCGAGCGTGTAGAACGGCAGGAACGTCAGGTTCGCGCCCTCGCGCGCCTTGAAGGACTCCTTGGCCTTCGCCCGCAGCCTGGCGACCTTGGTGACGTCGACCTCGACCACCGTGGTGAGCTGCGCCTGCGTGTGCAGGGCCTCGACCATGCGCTCGGCGACGATCTTGCGCAGCCGCGACATCTTCTCGGTCGTGCCGCGCAGCGGCGAGACCTCGGGGATGCTCGGGGCCTTGGGGGACGACGGGGCGGCGGGCGCCGCGGCCGCCGCCGGCTGGGTCGCCTGCGCGGCCTTCTCCGCCGCCGCGAGCACGTCCTCCTTGCGGATGCGGCCGCCGACGCCGGTGCCCTGGATGGTGCTGACGTCGACGCCCTTCTCCGCGGCGAGCTTGCGCACCAGCGGCGTGAGGTACGACGACTTGCCGCCGGACGGCGCGGCCGCCGTCTTCTCGGCGGGCTTCTCGGCCGCGGGTGCCGGGGCCTTCGCGGCGGGCTCCTCCGCGGGCTTCGGGGCCTCGGCGGGCTTCGGGGCCTCAGCGGGCTTCGGAGCCTCGGCGGGCTGCTGCGGCTCGGCCGGCTTCTCGGGCTCGGCGGGCGCCTCGGCGGCGGGCTCGGGCTCGGCGGCAGGGGCCTCGGCCTGCGCGGGAGCACCCGCGCCCGAGCCGACGACCGCGAGCACGGCACCGACCTCGACGGTCTCGTCCTCCGCGACGCGGATCTCCTGCACCGTGCCGGCGACCGGCGACGGCACCTCGGTGTCGACCTTGTCGGTGGAGACCTCGAGCAGCGGCTCGTCGACCTCGACGGTGTCGCCGACCTGCTTGAGCCAGCGCGTGACCGTGCCCTCGGTGACCGACTCGCCGAGCGCCGGGAGGGTCACCTCGGTGCCCTCGCCACCGCCCGTCGAGCCGCCCGAACCGGAACCAGCCTCGTCGGAGCCGTCCTCGGCGCCGCCCGACGGCTCGGGCGCGCTCGGCCCGGGCGCCGCCTCGGCGGCCGGGACCTCGGCCTGCTTCGGTGCGGCGGCCTCCTGCGGCTCGGCCGGCTCCTCGGCAGGCGCCTGGGACTCCTCGGCGGCCGGGGTGCCGTCGCCGCCACCCGCGCCGGAGCCGTCGCCGACCACCGCCAGGTCGGCGCCGACCTCGACGGTCTCGTCCTCCTCGACGAGGATCCGCTCGAGCACCCCGGCCACCGGCGAAGGGATCTCGGTGTCGACCTTGTCGGTGGAGACCTCGAGCAGGGGCTCGTCGACCTCGACGGTGTCGCCGACCTGCTTGAGCCAACGGGTGACGGTGCCCTCGGTGACGGACTCGCCGAGTGCAGGCATCTGCACGTTCTCAGACATGACCTGTGGGGTCTCCTTCGTCGGTAGATCAGGCGACGTGCAGAGGCGTGGCGGCGCGTGCCGTCAAGACCTCTCCGGGTGCCGCTTGCGGGTCGCTGCCTGTCATCTTGTCACTTTCACGCCTTCTCCCCAATCCGAACCACCGGACCTCTCGTGTGACGGTGCGTACACCGGCGGTAGTCTCACCGCATGTCCTTGCGGTCAGCCGTCGCTCGTCTGCTCGGCCGGTCCCGTCCGCTCGAGACCGGCGCGGCCGGCCCGCGGGGCGGGCGCGCCGAGACGCTCGCGCACCTGGAGGACTTCGTGCGCACGCGCGTCGGCGTGGAGGCGTACGTCGAGCCGCCGAACGTGCACACGCCCAGCACCGTCCTGCTCGTCGCGACCACGGGGGAGTGGACGCGGCGCCGCGTCCCCGACGAGCGCACCGCGTTCGACGTCGCCCGCTCGCTCGGGGTGCCCGTCTACAACGTCCGCTTCACGGGCTACCCGCAGCGCATGCGCGACTGGACGTCCCAGCAGCGGCGCAAGGGCGGCTGACCGTGGACGGTGGCGCCGCCGAGCGCTGGTCGGCCGTCGCCGATGAGTGGTCGCGCTCGTGGGGCTCCTTCGCGAGCCCGGCGTGGCCGCACCTGCTCGAGCACGCCGGCGTCGGTCCCGGCACGCGGGTGCTCGACGTCGGCTGCGGGAGCGGGGAGCTGCTCGCGCACGTGTCCCGGCTCGGGGCGGAGGCGGCCGGTGTCGACCCGGCGCCCGAGATGCGCGCGCGGGCGCGGGTCCGCGTGCCGGCCGCCGAGGTGCGCGACGGGCACGCGGAGCGCCTCCCCTTCCCCGACGCGAGCGTCGACGTCGTGGTCGCGGTCAACGCCCTGCAGTTCGCCGGGGACGTGCTCGCGGCGCTCGCCGAGATGTCGCGCGTCCTCGGGCCGGGCGGCGCCGTCGCCGTGGCGAGCTGGGCCGAGGGGTCGCGCAACGACCTCGACGTCGTCGAGCGAGCCGTGGCCGCCGCGCACGACGACGAGGTGCCGCCCGACGGCGAGCTGCGGCAGCCCGGCGGGCTCGAGGCGGTGCTCGCCGCGGCCGGGCTCGATCTCGTGGCCGCCGGCCTGGCGCCCGCACCGTGGCGGGCGCCGGACGACGACGCGCTCGTGCGCGGGGTCCTGCTCGGCGAGGACCCGTCGACCATGGCCGAGCTGGCACCGGTCGTCGTCGACGCCGCGCGGCCCTTCCGGTCCGACGACGGCTCCTACGTCCTGCGGAACGCCCTGCGGTGGGCCGTCGCCCGCACCCCGGCGTGACGCGTCGGCGCCCGTCCACCGGGTGGACGGGCGCCGACGGTGAGGACGCGACCTGCCGAGGGGCGACGGGGCGTCAGGCCCGGCCGCGACCCTCGAGGAAGCCGACCAGGGTGCGCACGCCGACGCCGGTGCCGCCGGCCGGCGTGTAGCCGAAGGCGCTCTTCTCGTTGTACGCGGGCCCGGCGATGTCGAGGTGCGCCCACGGGGTGTCGCCGACGAACTCCTTGAGGAAGTGCCCCGCGAAGAGCATGCCGCCCCAGCGGTCCGGCGCGGAGTTGACCATGTCGGCCACGGTGGACTTCAGGCCCGCCTTGAGCTCGGCCGGCAGCGGCATCGGCCAGAAGTCCTCGCCGACGGCGTCCGCGGCGGCCTTGACCTCGTCGCGCACGTCGTCGGTACCCATGACGCCCGACGTGCGCGTCCCCAGCGCGACCATCTGCGCACCCGTGAGGGTCGCGATGTCGAGGACGACGTCGTGCCCGTCCTCGACGGCCGAGACGAGGCCGTCGGCCATGACGAGGCGGCCCTCCGCGTCGGTGTTCGTGACCTCGACCGTCTTGCCGCCACGCATCCGCACCACGTCGGCCGGGCGCTGGGCGTTGCCGCCCGGCATGTTCTCCGCCAGGCACAGGTAGCCGGTCACGGCGACCGGCAGCCCGAGGCGGGCGGCGGCGAGCACGGTGTGCAGCACGGCGGCGGCGCCCGCCATGTCGGACTTCATCGCGGGCATGCCGGCCGGGGGCTTGAGCGAGATGCCGCCGGTGTCGAACGTGATGCCCTTGCCGACGATCCCGACCTTCGTCGTGGCCTTGGCGGGGGAGTAGGCCAGCTTCACCAGCCGCGGCCCGCGCGCCGAGCCCTGGCCCACGCCCACGAGGCCGCCGTAGCCGCCCGCGGCGAGCTGCTTCTCGTCGAGCACGGTGACCTTGACGCCCTTGGCGCCCAGGTCCTTGACGGCGGCGCGGGCCGCGTCGGCGAACGCGGCCGGGTACAGGTCGTTCGGCGGCGTGTTCACGAGGTCCCGCGCGCCGTGCACGGCTGCGGCGAGAACCTCGGCGCGCGCGACCGCCGCCCTGGCACGGGCCGAGCGGGCGAACGACGTGACCACCTCGACGGTGGCGACGGGCTTCTTCTTGGCGGCCGCCTCCTCGCCGCGGTAGCGCGTGTAGGAGTAGGCGCCGAGCAGCGCGCCCTCGACGACCGCGGCGAGCTCGTCCTCGTCGACGGCCGGCAGGGCCACGGCGGCGGACGCGGTGCCCGCGAGCGAGCGGATCGCGGCGCCCGCCGCGCGGCGCAGCGTCTCGGCCGCGAACGTCCCGTCCGGGCGGCGCTCGCCCAGGCCCGTGAGCACGACGACGTCGGCCTTGACGTCGGCGCCCGCGGGGAACGTGCGGACCTCGTCCACGGCGCCGCTGACGCCGAGGCGGGGGGCGAGGGTCTCGACCTGGCGCACGAGGTCGGCCGGGAGCTGGTCCGCGACGACGGCGACGCCGTCGGACGTGGAGCAGGTCCCGACGACGAGCGCGTCGGCCCTGACGGAGGTGGGGTTCTTGGCGGAGAGCGTGAGGTCAGCCACGGACCGATGCTATCGCCAGCCCCGGCGTCGTCCGGTGCCGGCCGTCGCGGGCGGCGGCGAGCCGCCCTGCCGGTAGTCTGCGGGCGTGGTCCTTCCCCTCCTGATCCTCGTGGTCGTGCTGTGCGCGGCGCTCGCCGGGTGGGCGCTGTGGTTCGTCGTGCGGGACCGGGCGGTCGTCCTGAAGCAGCTGTTCGGTGCCGCGGCCGTCGAGGCCGTGATCGTGGTCCAGGCGGTCGTCGCGGGTGTGCTCCAGGCGACGACCGACCACCCGGTGGACGGGCCCCTGTTCTGGGGATACCTCGTCACGGCCGCGATCGTGCTGCCGATCGCCGCGGTGTGGTCGTTCGCCGAGCGCACCCGGTGGTCGTCGGTCGTGCTCCTCGTCGCGGCCGTCACGGTGGCCTTCCTCGAGTGGCGCCTCTGGCAGATCTGGGGGGCGGCCGCATGAGCGGCCCCACGACGACGCCGCGGTCCACCGGGAGCGGGTTCGGCCGGCTCCTGGTCGCCGTCTACGGCGTGCTGGCGCTCGCGGCGGTGGCTCGCTCCGCGTACCAGCTGACGCAGCGTCTCGCCGAGGCGCCGCTGCCGTACACGCTGTCCGCGTTCGCCGCCGTGGTCTACGTGGTGGCGACCGTCGCGCTGGCCAGGGGCGCCGGCGCCTGGCGCACGGTCGCGTGGGCCGCGGTCGTCGTCGAGGCGGTCGGCGTGCTCGTCGTCGGCACCGACTCCCTGCTCCAGCCGGACGCCTACCCCGACGAGACGGTGTGGTCCGTCTACGGTCAGGGGTACGGTTTTGTGCCGCTCGTCCTGCCCTTCGTCGGCATCTGGTGGCTGTGGCGCACCCGGTCCGGCGGCGAACCCGTCACCGAGAGCGAGGCCTCATGACCCCGTACCGGCTGCTGTTCGACGTCGTCCTCCGGCGCATGGACCCCGAGGACGCGCACGAGCGCGCCTTCCGGCTCATCGCGGCCGCAGGCCGCGTGCCGGTGCTGCGCGACGTCGTCCAGGGCGCCGTCGCCCCGTACCTCGGCCGCGCCGCCGGCCCGGGCAGCGTGCGCGCGTTCGGCCGCACGGTCCCCGCGCCGTTCGGGCTCGCCGGAGGGTTCGACAAGAACGCCCGCGCGATCCGCGGCCTGACGATGCTCGGCTTCGGCTTCGTCGAGGTCGGCACCGTGACACCGCTGCCGCAGCCCGGCAACGACCGGCCGCGCATGTGGCGCGAGCTCGACGTGCGGGGCGTGCGCAACCGCATGGGCTTCAACAACGAGGGCGCCGAGGCGGCCGCCGCACGCCTGCGCGAGCTGCGCTCGACGCCTGCCGGGCGCGCCGTCGTCGTCGGGGCGAACATCGGCAAGAACAAGACCACGCCGGCCGAGCGGGCCGCCGACGACTACGCGGCGTGCGCGCGGCTCCTCGCACCGTGGGCCGACTACCTGGTCGTCAACGTCTCGTCGCCCAACACGCCCGGCCTGCGCGACCTGCAGACCACGGCCGAGCTGCGCCCCGTCCTGACCGCGGCGCGGGCCGCGGCCGACGAGGCGACGTCGGACCTCGGGCTGCGCCAGACGCCGCTGCTCGTCAAGATCGCACCCGACCTCGCGGACGATGACGTGGACGCCGTCGCGGACCTCGTCGCCGAGCTCGAGCTCGACGGCGTGGTCGCCGTCAACACGACCGTCGGCCACGACCGCGGGCCGGGCGGGCTCTCCGGCCCGCCGCTGCTCGAGCGCGGGCTCCAGGTCGTGCGACGGCTGCGGGAGCGGCTCGGGGAGGGGCCCGTGATCATCGGCGTCGGCGGCATCACGTCCGCCGACGACGTGCGCGCCTACGTGCGCGCGGGGGCCGACCTGACGCAGGGCTACACAGGGTTCGTCTTCGCGGGCCCGCTGTGGCCGTCGCGCATCAACCGGGCCCTGACGCGGTCCGCCGGCTCCGTCGCTGCCGGGAGGGTCGCGTGATCCGCCCTCGCTGGGAGTGGGTGCTCGACGACGCCGTCGGCCGGCCGGTCGCCGACGTCGTGAGCCCCGTGTTCGCCACGCAGTACGACGCCGAGCAGTGGCTGGGCGAGCACTGGCGCGAGCTTGCCGCCGCTGGTGCGACGACCGCGCGCCTGCTGCACGACGGCACCCAGGCGACGCCGAGCGTGGAGCTGCGGACGCCCTGAGCCGCCCGGCCCGCCGCTCGCCCCACAGTTCGACCCGGCGCTCAGTCGGTGACGCGGCGCCACGCGCGCCCGAGACGGACGACGGCGTCCTCGAGCTCCGCGGGCGTGCGCGCGAAGGTGAGCCGGACGCGGTCGCGCGCCGCGCCGTCGGGCGTGAACACCGGCCCGGGTGCGACCAGCACGCCCTCGGCGACCGCCGCGGCCGCGAACGCCTGCGCGACGGGCCGCCCGAGCCCGACCCAGAGGCACAGCCCTCCGGCCGGCGACGGGACGTCCCACGCGGGGACCGCCGAGCGCGCGCCGTCGACGAGCAGGTCGCGACGCGCGCGCAGGTCGGCGAGCCGGCCCGGCAGGATTTCGTCGCGCCGCGACAGCAGCTCCACGACGGCGAGCTGCTCGAGCACCGCCGTGGCGATGTCGACCGACTGCCGCGTGCGGGCGAGCCGCTGCACGACGTGCTCCGGCGCGCGGACCCACCCGACGCGCAGGCCGCCCCAGAACGACTTCGAGGCGGACCCGACCGAGACGACGTGCGGCGAGGCGCCGTCGCCGGCGAACGGCGACCGGATGGCGGCGTCGTCGTCCAGCGCGAGGTCGGTCAGCGTCTCGTCGCCGACCACGGTGACGCCGTACCGGTCGGCGAGGTCGCGCACGGACGCCCGCTCGTCCGCCGTCAGCGAGCGGCCGGTCGGGTTGTGGAAGTCCGGGACCAGGTAGACGAGCCGCGGCCGCGTCCGCCGGACCGCGGACGCGAGGGTCTCGACGTCGCCCGCGGGGACCCCGACGACGCGGGCACCCGTGCGCCGCAGGGCGTCGGCAGCGTGCACGTACGTCGGGGACTCGACGACCGCGGTCTCGCCCGGGCCGACGAACGTCGCCGCCAGCAGCGCGATCGCCTGCTGGGCGCCGGTCGTCACGAGCACCTGGTCGGGTGCGGTCGGCACGCCCCGGGCCGTGTAGCGGTCGGCGACGGCGGCCCGCAGGGGAGCGATCCCGTGGTGGGCGTAGCCGCCCGTGCCGAGGTACGCGGGCAGCGCCTCGAGCGCCCGGGAGAAGGCGGCGTGCAGCGCCGGGGTCGCGGACGGCGTCGCCTGACCGAGGTCGAGCGGCGTCGCGAGGTCGCGCGGCGTGGCGAGGTCGCGCGGGCCGTCCGGGGCGCCGGCGTCGGCCGTCGGGGCGTCCCCGGCTGACGGCGCCGGCGTGCGCGCGCCCCGGCCGCTCGCGGAGCCGCGCGGCAGCACCGCCACGGTGCCCGAGCCCACCCGGCTGACCGCGAACCCGAGGTCGCGCAGCCGGGCGTACGCGGCCGCGGTCGTCGTCCGGGAGACGCCGAGCGCCGCGGCGAGGTCGCGCTCGCTCGGCAGCCGGGTCAGCGGGGCGAGCGTGCCGGAGAGCACGGCCGAGCGCAGCGCGTCGGCGAGCGCGAGGTATGCCGGGCCGCCGCCGCGCCACTCGCCCAGCAGGCGTGCCGTGGCGGTGGCCGAGAGGTGGCACACGGCGGGTGCGGCGAGGCCGGCGGGGCGTGCCGGGACCGGCGCGGTGAGGGTCACGGGTCCACTGTGCGGCGATTGGCCATGGAACTCAAGACCAATCAGGGGGCATGATCGGTCCCATGAGTCAGACCCGTCGTGTCGTCCAGCTCCTGGTCGGCCTGCTCGCGTTCGCGTGGTCCATGGCGATGCTGCTGCACGCCGGCATGGGCGGCATGCCGTGGGACGTCCTGCACCAGGGCGTGGTGCGCACGACCGGGCTGCCGTTCGGCGCGGTCGTCGCGGCCACGTCGGTGCTCGTGCTGCTCGCCTGGATCCCGCTGCGGCAGCGTCCCGGCGCCGGGACGGTCGCCAACGTCGTGGTCATCGCCGCGGCGATCGGTCCGTCGATCACCGCCCTCGACGTGCTGCTGCCCGAGCCGGGCCTCGCGGCGCGCGTCGCGCTCGCGCTCGGCGGCATCGTGCTCAACGGCGTGGCGACGGCGGCCTACGTCGGCGTGCGGCTGGGCCCGGGGCCGCGCGACGGCCTGCTCACGGGTCTCGTCGCCCGCACGGGGTGGTCGGTACGGGTCGTCAAGACGGTCATCGAGCTCGCCGTCGTGCTCGCCGGCTGGGCGCTCGGCGGCACGCTGGGCTGGGCGACGATCGCCTTCGCGTTCGGCGTCGGCCCGGTGGTCCAGGCGTCGGTCCGCTGGCTCGCCCCGACCGGCCTGGGCGACGCCCGGACGAGGCCCTCCGAGGAGCCTGTCCGCGCGGGCGTTGCGACCGGGGAGCACAATCGGGAGGCATGACACGGCCGCACGCCCCGACCACCCGTCCGTCGTCCGCCTACGGCGTCCACTCGGAGGTGGGCCGGCTCCGCAAGGTGCTGGTGTGCCGGCCCGGCCTGGCGCACCGCCGGCTGACCCCGTCCAGCTCGGCCGAGCTGCTCTTCGACGACGTGCTGTGGGTCGACCGCGCCATGGAGGACCACGCCCTGTTCGTCGAGCAGCTGCGCGCCCGCGACGTCGAGGTCGTCGAGCTGCACGAGCTCCTCGCCGGGACGATGGAGGTCCCCGGGGCGCGCGACTGGCTGCTCGACCGCAAGATCGTGCCCGAGACGGTCGGCACGGGCCTGGTCGAGGCGACGCGCGCCTACCTCGACGACCTGCCGCCGGCGACCCTCGCCGAGTATCTGGTCGGCGGCCTCGCCGTCCAGGACGTGCCCGAGCTGCCCCCCGGCTTCCGCGCGCTGGCGGCCTACTCGCCCGACGCGCGCGAGTACCTCATGGCGCCCCTGCCGAACACGCTGTTCACCCGCGACACGACCTGCTGGCTGTACGGCGGCCTGACGCTCAACCCGCTGTACTTCCCGGCGCGGCGCGACGAGACGCTGCTGATGAAGGCGGTCTACGAGTTCCACCCCGACTTCGTGGGCTCGACCGTCTGGTGGGGCGACCCGGAGCACGACCACGGGCGCGCGACGTTCGAGGGCGGCGACATCATGCCGGTCGGCGACGGCGTGGTGCTCATGGGGATGAGCGAGCGCACGTCGCGCCAGGCCATCACCCAGGTGGCCTCGGCGCTGTTCGCGCGGGGAGTCGCCGACCGCGTCGTCGTGGCGGGGATGCCGCGGCTGCGCGCGGCGATGCACCTCGACACCGTGATGACGTTCGTCGACGTCGACACGGTCACGGTCTACCCGCGCATCGTGGGCTCGATCCACGCGTTCACGCTGCGCCCGGGGGAGGGCGACGGCGGGGTCGCCGTGACCGACGAGGGCGCCACGCCCTTCCTCGACGTCGTGGCGCGAGCGATGGGGCTCGACCGGCTGCAGGTCATCGAGACGGGCGGGGACGTCTACGAGTCCGAGCGCCAGCAGTGGGACAGCGGCAACAACGCGGTCGCCGTCGAGCCGGGTGTCGTGTTCACCTACGACCGCAACACCACGACGAACGACCTGCTGCGCAAGGCCGGGATCGAGGTGCTCGAGATCGCCGGCGCGGAGCTGGGCCGGGGGCGCGGGGGAGGCCACTGCCTGACGTGCCCGATCGTGCGCGACCCGGTGTGAGCCGGTGTGAGCCTGCGCCCCGACGGCGCGGCCCCGGCCCTGCCCGCCGTCCTCTCGCACCCGGCGGGGAGGACGGCGGGCCGAGGAGGATCAGGCCGGGCGGGTCTTCGGGGCGTTCTCGGCCGTCTTGCCCGGGTCGCGCTCGACGACGTCGCCGAGGACGTCGTCGATCCTCGCCAGGAGCTCGGCCGGGATCTCGACGCCCGAGGCCTTGACGTTCTCGGCGACCTGCTCGGGCCGCGAGGCGCCGACGAGCGCGGCCGCGACGTTGTCGTTCTGGAGCACCCACGCGATCGCGAGCTGCGCCATGGACAGACCGAGCTCGTCCGCGACCGGACGCAGCCCCTGCACGCGCTCGAGCACCTCGTCACGCATGAAGCGCTGGATCATGCGCGCGCCGCCCTTGTCGTCCGTGGCGCGGGAGCCGGCCGGGAGCGGCTGGCCGGGGACGTACTTGCCCGTGAGCACGCCCTGGGCGATGGGGGACCAGACGATCTGCGACAGGCCGTTCTGCCGCGAGGCCGGGACGACCTCCTCCTCGATCACGCGCCACAGCATCGAGTACTGCGGCTGCGAGCTGATGAGCTGGAAGCCGAGGTCCTTCGCGAGCTTCGCGCCGTCGCGGATCTGGTCGGCGGTCCACTCGGACACGCCGATGTACAGGGCCTTGCCCTGGCGCACGACGTCGGCGAACGCCTGCATCGTCTCCTCGAGCGGCGTCTCGGTGTCGTACCGGTGGGCCTGGTACAGGTCGACGTAGTCCGTGCCGAGCCGCTGCAGCGACCCGTTGATCGACTCCATGATGTGCTTGCGCGACAGCCCGGTGTCGTTGGGGCCACCGGGGCCGGTCGGCCAGTAGACCTTGGTGAAGATCTCGAGCGACGCGCGGCGCTGACCCTTCAGGGCGTCGCCGAGGACCTGCTCGGCCTTCGTGTTCGCGTAGACGTCGGCGGTGTCGAACGAGGTGATGCCCGCGTCCAGGGCGGCGTGCACGCACTGCGTCGCGACGTCGTTCTCGACCTGCGACCCGTGGGTGAGCCAGTTGCCGTAGGTGATCTCGGAGATCTTGAGACCGCTGTTGCCGAGGTACCGGTAGTTGACCATGCACTCACCCTACGCGGACCCTCGGATCGATTCGACCGGAGGCCGCCGCGCGCGACCGGACCCCGGCGACGGCGCGGTGCGCGCCGCTCCGGGAGGTCAGGAAGGGTAGCTGCCGTGCTTCTTCGAGGTGGGCCGCGGCAGGCGCGAGCGGCGCAGCTGGAACGCGCGCATCACCGCGTACATCGCCGTGCCGCGGGGCACCTCGCCGAACTTGGCGGTCAGGCGCTTCTTGAGCCCGCGCCACATGATGATCGCGTCGGCGACGGTCAGCAGCACCACGAGGTAGAGCGCGAGCAGCACCAGCACCGCCAGCTCGGGCAGCTGGGTCGCGAACAGGTTGATGAGGATGAACACGAACGCGACCGGCAGGAAGAACTCGCCCAGGTTCCAGCGCGCGTCGACGTGGTCGCGCACGTAGCGCTTGACCGGGCCGCGGTCGCGGACCGGCATGTGCGTCTCGTCGCCGTTGAGCATCGCCTGGTACTCGCGGTTGCGCTGCTCGCGGAGCCTGGCCTTCGCCTGCTGGCGCGCGGCGCGGCGGTCGTCCGGCACGAGGGGGCGCTTGTTCGCGGCCTGCGCGACGCTGCGCTTCGGGGTGGGACGGCCCTTCCTGCCCGGCGTCCCGGCCTGCTCGATCTCGGCCGCGTCCCGCGCGGCGTCGGAGGAGCCGTCGGTCGCGGAGCCGGGGCGGGGGACCTCGGCGACGTCACGCTTGCGGGAGAACACGGCTCCTAGGGTAGTCGAGCCGCGCACCCGCCCGGGACGGGCCTCGACGGTAGCGTGGGCGCCGTGACCGACCAGCTGCCGGACGTGGCCGCCCTGCGCGCCCGCGTCGACGAGATCTTCCCCGCCCTCCAGGCCGACCTCGCCTCGCTCGTGCGCATCCCGAGCGTCTCGGCGGCCGCGTTCGACCAGACGCACGTGGCCACGAGCGCCGACGCCGTCGCCGCGCTGCTGCGCGACGCCGGTCTGCCCGACGTGCGCGTCCTGCGCTCCGCCCGACCCGACGGCACCCCGGGAGCGCCCGCCGTCGTCGCGCGGCGCCCCGCGCCCGACGGCGCCCCGACCGTGCTGCTCTACGCGCACCACGACGTGCAGCCTCCGGGGGACGCCGCGACGTGGGAGACCGACCCGTTCGAGCCCGTGCAGGTCGGCGACCGCCTCTACGGTCGCGGTGCCGCCGACGACAAGGCCGGCGTGGTGGCGCACCTGGGCGCCCTGCGTGCGCTCGCGGCGCTCGGCGAGGAGCCGGCCGTCGGCGTGACCGTGTTCGTCGAGGGCGAGGAGGAGTCCGGGTCCCCGAGCTTCCGGCAGTTCCTCGCCGACCACCGCGATCTGCTCGCCGCCGACGTCATCGTCGTCGCCGACTCGACCAACTGGAAGGTCGGCGTGCCCGCGCTGACCACGTCGCTGCGCGGCCTGGTGGACGGCACGGTCGAGGTCGAGGTGCTCGAGCACGCCGTGCACTCGGGCATGTTCGGCGGTCCCGTCCTCGACGCCAACACCCTGCTCGCCCGGCTCGTCGCGACGCTGCACGACGACGCCGGCAACGTCGCGGTGGAGGGACTCGTGCACGGTGCCGAGCCCGAGGTCGACTACGCCGAGGCGGACTTCCGCACGGACTCCTCGCTGGTCGACGGCGTCGCGCTCGCGGGCGAGGGCACGATCTCCGGCCGCCTGTGGGCCAAGCCCGCTCTCAGCGTGATCGGCATCGACGCCACGAGCGTCGCCCACGCGTCCAACACCATCGCCCCGCGCGCCGCGGCCAAGCTGTCGCTGCGCATCGCGCCGGGCCAGGACCCGCAGGCGGCCGACACGGCGCTGCGCGCGCACCTCGAGGCGCACGCGCCGTTCGGCGCCCGCGTCACCTGGCGCGCCGGCGAGCACGGCAAGGCGTTCCTCGCCCCGCGCGACTCGGCGGCCATGCGGGCGGCGCGGTCCGCGTTCGCGGCGGCGTGGGGCACCGACCCGGTCGACATCGGCGTCGGCGGCTCGATCCCGTTCATCGCCGACCTGCTCGAGTTCTTCCCGGACGCGGCCGTGCTCGTCACGGGCGTCGAGGACCCCGACTCGCGCGCGCACGGGGCGAACGAGTCGGTGCACCTGGGCGAGCTGCGCCGGGTGGTGCTCGCGGAGGCGCTGCTGCTGCGCCAGGTCGCCGCGCTCGCCTGAACCGGTCAGGCGCTCTCGACGTCCCGGTGCGCGACGTCGAGGGCGCGCGCCCAGGCGGCGACCTCGTCCGGCAGCGGCGGGCTCTCGGGCGGGGCGCCGTCGGCCATGAGCCCGACGACGTCGGGCGCGGGCACCCGGGCCCCCTTCGGGCCGAGGAACCGCCCGGCGACGTAGCCCTCGGCGTAGAGCCGGTCGCGGCACGTGAAGACCTGCTCGAGGTACACGACGCGCTCGTCCCAGCCGAGCACGCGCGTCGTCAGCGTCACCTTGTCGCCGAGGCGCAGCGAGCGCTTGTACCGCATCGTCGAGGCGGCGACGACCGGGTACCAGCCCCGCGGGCGCAGGCGCCGGAAACCGTCGACGTCGGCGAGGTAGTTCGACCGCCCCACGTCCATCATCTGCAGGTAGGCGCCGTTGTTGACGTGGAGGTAGAGGTCGAGGTCGCCGGGGTGCACCCGCAGCACGGTCACGGACGGGTCGAGCAGGCCCTGCCCGGGGACGGGCCTGCGGGGCCGCGTGCTCGCCCAGGCCAGCTGGATCATTCGCGTCACGGGTGCAGGCTATAGCCCGCACCCGCGGTACCAGGTACCTGTGCCGGCCGGGGTCTCCCGTCCCGGCCGGGTCACACCGGGGGGTCGGGGTCGTACTGGAGCTCCTGCCGGACGGCGCGCGCCACGTCGGGTGACTCGAGCCGGGCGACCAGGTGCAGCGCCATGTCGATGCCCGCCGAGATGCCGGCGGAGGTCACCACGTCGCCGTCGTCGACGAACCGCGCCTCCGTGTCGACGACGACGCTCGGGTCGATCTCGGCCAGGTCGTCGTAGTGGCGGTGGTGCGTCGTGGCCGGCCGGCCCGCCAGGAGGCCCGCCGCGGCGAGCACCAGCGCTCCCGTGCACACGCTGGCGACGATCGGCGTCTGCGCCCGGACCTGGCGCAGCCACTCGAGGTGCCCCGGGTCGGCGAGCAGCCGGCGCGTGCCCCAGCCGCCGGGGTAGACCAGCAGGTGCAGGG